>NZ_JABWQW010000004.1:0-259930 GCF_014268645.1 Pseudomonas sp. SWRI154 | reverse complement strand
ATTTTGCCTCGGGCTTCCTTCAGATTCGCAGTCACCCGCGACACCCTTGCCTCTGGCTAACACTTCCCCTTGCCGGGTGTGTAGAGGACTTTCACCTCCAAGTCACCAGCGTGGCCACCACAGCCAAGCTGGTTGCGCTTACGCGCAACGCGCCATGCCTGGCGCACGCAAAAAAATCCCCGAACCAGTCGGGGATTTTTATGCTCGATCAATCAACCCGCAGGCTGATCAATCCTCGCGGTAACGGCGCAGTTTAAGCTGCTTGCCGGCGACACGAGTGTCCTTGAGCTTGGTCAGCAACTTCTCCAGGCCATCTTCCGGCAATTCCACCAGGCTGAAGCTGTCACGCACCTGGATGCGCCCGATGGCTTCGCGGGCCAGGCCGCCTTCGTTGAGAATGGCGCCCAGCAGGTTCTTGGCGGCAATGCCGTCACGAGCACCCAGCGCGGTACGGCAGCGAGCGCGACCTTCGGCCAGCGGGATCGGCGCGCGACGCTCGCGATCACCACGGTCCGGACGATCACCGGTACGCTCTGGACGATCGCCACGCGGTGCGCTGTTCGGCACCAGCGGACGCTCCTTCTCGATCGCAGCCAGGGTCAACGCCTGACCATTGGTAGCCTTGCGCAGCAGGGCCGCGGCCAGGGCACGCGGGGTGCAACCGATGTCGGCGGTCAGGCGATCGAGCAGATCACCGTGGGTCGATTCGGCGTCAGCCACCAGCGGCGACAGGCTGTTGGTCAGTTTCTTGATGCGCGCATCGAGAACGGCTTGTGCGTCCGGCAGGCGAACTTCAGCCACTTTCTGCCCGGTGACACGCTCGATCACTTGCAGCATGCGGCGCTCACGCGGGGTGACCAGCAGCAGCGCACGGCCTTCGCGACCAGCACGACCGGTACGGCCGATACGGTGCACGTAGGATTCCGGATCGTACGGCATGTCAACGTTGAATACATGGGTGATGCGCGGAACGTCCAGGCCACGGGCAGCTACGTCGGTCGCCACAACGATGTCCAGACGGCCATCCTTGAGGGAGTCGATCACGCGCTCACGCTGGTTCTGGGCAATGTCGCCGTTCAGCGCAGCAGCTTTGTAGCCTTTGGCTTCCAGGGCGCTGGCCAGGTCCAGGGTCGCTTGCTTGGTGCGCACGAACATGATCAGGGCGTCGAAGTCTTCCACTTCCAGCAAGCTGAGGACGGCGGAAGTCTTCTGGTCAGCGTGAACCAGCAGGTGAGCCTGCTCGATCGCGGTGACGGTCTGGGTCTTGGTCTGGATCTTCACGTGCTGCGGGTCGCGCAGGTGGCGTTCGGCGATGGCACGGATCGATTGCGGCAAGGTGGCCGAGAACAATACGGTCTGGCGAGTTGCCGGCAGGGCCTTGAAGATGACTTCCAGGTCATCCATGAAGCCCAGCTTGAGCATTTCGTCGGCTTCGTCGAGAACCAGGTGGTTCACGGTAGCCAGGACTTTCTCGTCACGACGCAGGTGGTCGCACAGGCGACCCGGGGTGGCGACAACGATCTGCGCGCCATTACGGATGGCTTTCAGTTGTGGGCCCATCGGGGCGCCGCCGTAAACGGCCACAACGGTAACGCCAGGCATTTGCTTGGAGTAGGTTTCGAAAGCGGTTGCTACTTGCAGCGCCAACTCACGGGTTGGCGCCAGGATCAGGGCTTGCGGCTCGCGCTTGGCAGGATCGATGCGATGCAGGATCGGCAGGGCGAACGCAGCGGTTTTACCCGTACCGGTTTGCGCCTGGCCAATCATGTCGTGGCCGGCCATGATGATCGGGATCGATTGCTGCTGAATCGCCGAAGGTTCTTCGTAGCCGGTCGCAGTGACGGCAGCAAGAATGTTCGGGTTGAGATTAAAAGCGGCGAAGCCGCCGGTTTCCTGGGTCATGGGTCTGCCTCTAAGTGCATCCGCAAAGACCCATGCTCCAAAGCTGCGCGTGCCGTGTTGAGACTCAAGAGTCGCCCTGGCTGCTTTGTCGGCGGGGATTTGCGAAAACGAATGAATGGAAAAAGAACGTCGTGGAAGCATCCGTTGTGCGGACATGCAACCGAAGCTGACTTCGAAAAATTGCGCTACCTTGACGCGGCCCGGCTAAAGGCCGGCGCGCACTATACCGGAATTTGCCCAAAAAGGGAGCTTTTTTTATTGGCAAACCCCGTTATGGGGATCGCTGTCGCAAGGCCTTGGAGCAGCCAGCTAAAACGGTTCATCTCCAGACGCCTTCGCCCTTGTGACGAGGGAGCTTGCTCCCGCTCGGCTGCGAAGCAGACGCCTGGGTTGATATCTGAAATCGAAGGGGCCGCTTCGCGACCCAGCGGGAGCAAGCTCCCTCGCCATAGGGGAACTGCTTTGCCTGATCAAGTCGCCGGGCGAATGGCCTTGATCAGCGATTGCAACGAATAGCCCAATCGCGGCGCCAGCCCTTCGGCTCGGGATATCAGTGCGTCCATATCCAGCTCCTGGTCCAGGTCCGCCGGCACGATCAGGATCACGTTGCCCTCCTTCACCGGCAATTCCCAATAGTGCCGGTGGTACAGGCCGCGCAACAGCGCCGCGCCCAGAGGCTTGCCATCGTCGGTGGCCCATTGGTTGATCACCAGCCAGCCGCCCGGATTGAGGCGTTTTTGACAGTTTTCCAGGAAACCCCACGCCAGGTGCCCGACACCGGGACCGACATCGGTATAGAGGTCGACGAAGATCAAGTCCGCCGGCTCCGCCGTTTCGAGCAGCTCCAAGGCATCGCCGACGCGGATGTACAATCGCGGATCATCGTCCAGCCCCAGGTATTCGATAGCCAGGCGCGGCACATCGGGCCGCAGCTCGATGGCCTCGACGTCTTCCAATGGCAGGAACTTGAGACACGCCTGGGTCAGCGTACCGGCGCCCAAGCCCAGGAACAGCGCGCTTTCCGGCTGCTCGTGACACAACGCACCGATGAGCATGGCGCGGGTGTAGTCGTATTCGAGCCAGCTCGGATCGGCCGTGAACACGCAGCTCTGCTCGATGGCGTCGCCGAATTCGAGAAACCGGTAGTCGGCCACCTCGAACACGCGAATCATGCCGAACTGGTCATGCACCTCGGCGAGCAAATGCTCGACGCGCTCCTCTGTCATTTCATCTCCTGTGGTTGCCGGGCCGGCTTGAGCCCACGCATACGGGGCAAAGGCGCGATTGTCGGCGAAGCAACCGGAACAGGTCACGTACTAATTTGCTGATAACATGGCCGTCCGAGCGTAAATCACCTAGAGATCATGATGAGCCAACCCTGGAGCCCTGACAGCTGGCGCGCCCTGCCGATCCAGCAACAACCCCGCTACCCCGACGCCGCGCACCTGTTGCAGGTGGAGCAGACCCTGGCCAGTTATCCGCCACTGGTGTTTGCCGGTGAAGCCCGGGAGTTGCGCCGTCAGTTCGCCGAGGTGACCCAGGGCCGGGCATTCCTGCTGCAAGGCGGCGACTGCGCCGAAAGCTTTGCCGAGTTCTCGGCGGCGAAGATCCGCGACACCTTCAAGGTGCTCTTGCAGATGGCGATCGTCATGACGTTTGCCGCCGGTTGCCCGGTGGTCAAGGTCGGACGCATGGCCGGGCAGTTCGCCAAGCCGCGCTCGGCCAACGATGAAACCATCGACGGCGTGACACTTCCTGCCTACCGGGGCGACATCGTCAACGGCATCGGCTTCGATGAAAAAAGTCGGGTTCCAGATCCGGAGCGGTTGCTGCAGTCCTACCACCAGTCCACCGCCACCTTGAACCTGCTGCGGGCCTTTGCCCAGGGCGGGTTCGCCGATCTGCACCAAGTGCACAAGTGGAACCTGGATTTCATCGCCAACTCGGCCCTGGCGGAAAAATACAGCCACCTGGCCGACCGCATCGATGAAACTCTGGCGTTCATGCGCGCCTGCGGCATGGACAGCTCGCCGCAACTGCGTGAAACCAGTTTCTTCACTGCCCACGAGGCGCTGTTGCTCAACTACGAAGAAGCCTTCGTGCGCCGTGACAGCCTGACCAATGACTATTACGACTGCTCGGCCCACATGTTGTGGATCGGCGACCGAACCCGTCAATTGGACGGTGCCCACGTCGAATTCCTGCGTGGGGTGAACAACCCGATCGGCGTCAAGGTCGGCCCAAGCATGAACCCTGACGACCTGATCCGCCTGATCGATGTGCTCAACCCGGACAATGACCCCGGTCGGTTGAACCTCATCGCGCGGATGGGCGCCAACAAGGTGGGTGAGCACCTGCCACCGCTGTTGCGCGCCGTGCAGCGTGAGGGCAAGCAAGTGCTGTGGAGCTCCGACCCGATGCATGGCAACACCATCAAGGCCAGCAGCGGCTACAAGACCCGGGATTTCGCGCAGATTCTTGGCGAAGTGAAGCAGTTCTTCCAGGTCCATGAAGCCGAAGGCACCTATGCCGGCGGCATTCATATCGAGATGACCGGGCAGAATGTCACCGAATGCATCGGCGGCGCGCGACCGATCACCGAGGACGGCCTGTCGGACCGCTACCACACCCACTGCGATCCACGGATGAACGCCGACCAATCGCTGGAGTTGGCCTTCTTGATCGCCGAGACTTTGAAGCAGGTCAAGCGCTAGGCGCTTCATTGCCAGTCAAACCGCTATCGCGAGCACGTTCGCGATAGCGCCCGCTCAAGCGCTGCCGACCTGCGTCAAGGCGCTGGCCAATCGAACGCCCCCGTCCCGCCGGCAATTGAGCTGAACCCGCTCCAACCCCAACCAATCGGCCATGCGCCGCAAATTCAGCGCTAGCGCCAGCATGCCCTCTTCGTCCAACCCAGGCTCTTGCTCGTGCACGGCATGCACCGCCAGGCAACTCAGGGCCCGCTCCGCCCGCAGGTCCAGCCGAGCCGCGATCCGCTCGTTGTACAAGAACGGCAGTACGTAATAGCCATACACTCGCTTGTGCTGCGGCGTGTAGATTTCCAGGCGATAACGGAAGTCGAACAAGCGCTCGGTGCGACTGCGCTCCCAGACCAGCGAATCGAACGGCGAGAGCAGCGCACTGGCAGCCACTTTGCGAGGAACTGTCGCAGTCGCTCGACACCAGGCCGGCTGCTTCCAGTCCTGGACCTGGCAACGCACCAGCTCACCGTTCTCTTCCAATTCGGCCAGCCGCGCACGGCTCTCGGCCGGACCGAGGCGGAAGTAGTCGCGCAGATCTTTTTCGGTGCCGATGCCCAGGGCATCCACCGCGTGCAGCAGCAAAGCGCGTTGGGCCTGGGCTTCGTCCGGCTGCGGCAACTGCAAAATCGAATCCGGCAGCACCCGCTCCGGCAAGTCATACAGCCGCTCGAAGCCACGCCGCCCCGCCACCGTCACTTCGCCTGCCGCAAACAGCCACTCCAATGCGTGTTTCTCAGCGCTCCAATCCCACCAGGGACCGGCCTTTTCCTCGCGCGTGGACAAGCTGCCCGCGCCAATCGCACCTTGCTCACGAACCGACTGCAGCACTCGGCGAATCACGTCCTGGCGCTCCTGGCCGAAACGCGCCAGCTGCTGATAGACACCTTCGCCACGGGCCGCCCGCTCCATGCGCCAGCGCATCAGCGGGTACATCGACATCGGCAGCAGCGAAGCTTCGTGGCCCCAGTATTCGAATAGCGTGCGGCGGCGTCCCTGGCTCCAGGCGGCCTGGTCGAGCAAATCGCGTTGGTAGGGACCGAGGCGTGAGAACAGCGGGAGGTAGTGCGAGCGCACCAGTGCATTGACTGAATCGATTTGCAGCACGCCGAGGCGTTCGATCAAGCGGTTGACGTGCGAAGCTTGCACCGAAGCTGGCGGTAACCGCCCATTGAATCCTTGGGCGGCCAACGCCAGGCGCCGGGCCTGTTTGAGGGTAAAGGACAGAGTCGCGGGCATGGAGATCTCCTTCTCTGCTCGCAACCTACCTCACCATTAAGCGGTTTGTGTAGGGAAGGATGGCTCATTTGTGCATCGGGTCATCCCAGAATGGCCGAACCACTTCCTTTTCTACATCTGCACGGCTGATGCCGATGTCCTTGAGCGCCTCGTCGCTCATCGAAGCCAGCAATTCGCGCTCGTGGTGCAATTCGTACCAGCGGCTAAACTTGTGCAACAGCGCGCCGAGCGAAAAACCGTGGGATGAGAATTTATCGATCAGTAGATAACCTTTTTGACCTTTCATCGTGATGTCCTCCGTTGGGGATGGCTCAAGTCTCGCGCTAACGCTAAGATCAATCCAACGAATGTTTCTTATGCAATACATCTCGGAGATTGATCAATTGTCGAGTTACCCGAGCATCGATACGGAAGTGCTGCGTACCTTCGTCGCCATCGCCGACCAGGGTGGTTTTACCCGCGCCGGTGAGTTGGTCAACCGCACACAGTCCGCCGTCAGCATGCAGATGAAGCGCCTGGAGGAAGACGTGTTGCAGCGCCGCCTGTTCGAGCGCGACGGGCGACAAGTCAAGCTCACCGCTGAAGGCCAGGTCTTGTTGGGTTATGCCCGGCGGATCCTCAAGCTGCACAGCGAAGTGTTCAATACCCTGCGCGAACCGCACATGGTCGGCACCGTGCGCATCGGCACGCCGGACGATTATGTGATGCGCTTCCTGCCGGGAATCCTGCAGCGCTTCGCCCAGTTTTATCCGCTGATCGAAATCGAGGTGCACTGCGAGTCGTCCAAGCAGTTGTTGCTGCGCCAGGACCTGGACTTATCCATCGTCACCCGCAAGCCAGGCGATGAAATTGGCCAGTTGCTGCGCAAGGAGCGTTTTGTCTGGGCCGAAGCCGCCTGTTTCAACGTCCATGAACAAACACCGCTGCCGCTGGCGATGTTCAATAGTGATTGTTTCTGTCGACAATGGGCCTGCAATGCGCTGGATGCCATGGGCCGCGATTATCGCGTGGCGTACAACAGCTCGAGTCTTTCAGCGCTCATGGCGGTGGTCGGCGCGGGCCTGGCGATCACCGCGCAATTGGAAAGCCTGCTGACACCTGACATGCGCGTGCTCGGCGAGGCCGAGAACCTGCCGGAGCTGCCCGAAGCCAGCATCATGCTGATCCGCAACCTGCACAACCCGTCGCCAATCACTGAATGCCTGGCCGAGCACATCGTCGAAGGTTTCAAACTTTAAAGACGAGCAACACCGCACACAGCACCAAAAAGCCGCAGAACAACCCACGCAGCAATCGCTCTGGCAGGGCGTGGGCGACCTTGACGCCCCAACTGATGCTCATCAACCCGCCGACCGCCAGCGGCAGCCCGATCCACCAGTCCACCTCATGGTGAAACGCATAGGTGGCGAGCGTCACGCCCGTGCTCGGCAGCGCCAGAGACAGGGACAAGCCTTGGGCGACCACTTGGCTTGTACCGAATACGCTGGTAAGAATCGGCGTGGCGACAACGGCCCCGCCAACGCCGAACAGCCCGCCCATTGTCCCCGACGCTGCTCCTAGCACACCGAGCCATGGCCAGCCATGACGCATCCGTGCCGAAGCCGGCGCCGTCGCGACGAACATTCGAATAAGGTTGTAGGTCGCCAGAACAATCAGGAACACCACGAAGCCAATCCGCATGCTTTCGGCGTCAATGCCTACAGCCCAGATAGAGCCGAGCCACGCGAAACAGAACCCCATGGACGCCAACGGCAACACATGGCGCAACTCAATGCGATTGCGTTGGTGGTAACGCCACAGCGCCAGCATCACGTTCGGGACCACCATCACCAATGCCGTGCCTTGGGCAATCTGCTGGTCCAGGCCAAACCATACGCCCAGCACCGGAATGGCGATCAGTCCACCGCCAATTCCGAACAATCCCCCCAACGTGCCCAGCGCGGCGCCCAACAGCAAATATTGCACGACCTCAATCACAGACGACTCCCCCGTTTATCAGGGCGCCTATCCTACGCAGTTGGCGTTAACGAGGAAATGAAACGTCTGAGCAGGCCATCAGAATTATCTGGTGCATTAAAGGTTCGTCCGCTAGATTCATAGCATCATTGATGAAAGGTTTCCGCCATGAACACCCAACGCGACACCCCCGACCCTTGCGAAGCCCTGTTATTGGATAACCAGGTTTGTTTCGCCTTGCATTCAACCTCACTGTTGATGACCAAGGTCTATAAGCCGCTGCTCCAGTCACTGGGCCTGACCTACCCGCAATATCTGGCCATGATGGTGTTGTGGGAAAAAGATGGCCTGACTGTCGGCGAAATCAGCAACCGCCTGCTCACCGACCCGGGCTCGCTGACGCCGCTGCTCAAGCGCCTGGAGGCCGAAGGCCTGTTGAGCCGCACCCGTAGCCGCGAGGATGAGCGCGTGGTCATCGTCGAGCTGACCGAACAAGGTCGCGCCCTGCAGAAGAAGGCTCTGGATATTCCGCAATGTATCCTCGCCGCCAGTGGCCAGACGCTTGAACAGTTGAAGAAACTACAGCTCGACCTGCAGGCGCTGCGCGGGCATTTGCAGGACAGCCTCTGATCCGCCCCTCCTCTTGCGCCTTGTGGATGTGGCCTTGCTCGTGAGAGCGGCCACTCCCCGCCCGAATCCTCCAGCGCACATCAAAAAATCCTGAAGAAAAATTACTTGTAGCTCAATGAGTTAAGCGATTTTCAATCGCCAGGTCTCGCCTCGTCTTGAAAATTTATATTGCGCACTAATTATTTGCGCAGTACATTCCCTTCACACCTACTTAGCGCGCAAACATTTAGCGCAAATATCTAACCAAAAACGAGGCGTCCACCATGAAAACTCTCTACACCGCAATCGCAACCTCCACCGGCGGCCGTGACGGTCGTGCCATCTCCAGCGACAACATCCTCGACGTCAAACTTGCCACGCCCAAGGAACTCGGTGGTGCAGGCGGTGCAGCGACCAACCCGGAGCAACTGTTCGCCGCTGGCTACTCGGCCTGCTTCATCGGCGCGCTGAAATTCGTCGCCAGCCAGAGCAAACGTAAAATCCCGGACGACGCCTCGATCACCGCCCATGTCGGCATCGGCCAGATCCCCGGTGGGTTCGGCCTCGACATTGACCTGAACATCAGCCTGCCAGGCCTTGACCAGGCCGATGCGCAAAGCCTGGTGGATGCGGCTCACCAGGTTTGCCCTTACTCCAACGCCACTCGCGGAAACGTTGATGTGCGCCTGCACGTCACCGTCTGATCTTCGCCCTGACTTTTACTTTTCAGAACTTAAGGAGATACCCATGAACACGATCAGCAAAGCATTGACCGGCACCCTTCTCGCCCTGAGCGTCAGCAGCGCCTTCGCTGGCGGCATCGTCGAACATAACACCCAGGCGTTTCTCGATGCGCTGAATGCCGGGACTGGCAAGCCGCTGGAACAACTGTCGCCCAAGGACGCCCGCGCCGTACTGGTCGGCGCCCAGGCCGGGGTCAAACTGACCCTGCCCAAGGCCGACGTCAGCGAGAAAACCATCCAGGTCGATGGCCAGCCGATCAGCCTGACGATTGTTCGTCCGGCCGGGGTCAAGGGGGAGCTGCCGGTGTTCATGTTTTTCCACGGCGGTGGCTGGGTTTTGGGGGATTTTCCGACCCACGAACGGCTGGTTCGGGATCTGGTGGCGGGTTCGGGTGCCGTCGCGGTATTCGTCAACTACACGCCGTCGCCCGAGGCGCATTATCCGGTGGCGATCAACCAAGCCTACGCCGCGACCAAATGGGTGGCTGAGCACGGCAAGGAAATCAATGTCGATGGCAAGCGCCTGGCTGTAGCGGGTAATAGCGTCGGCGGCAATATGGCAGCGGTCGTGGCGCTGATGGCCAAGGACAAGGGCACGCCAGCGATTCGCTTCCAGGCCCTGCTGTGGCCGGTGACCGACGCGAGCTTCGAGACGGCGTCCTACAACGAGTTCGCCGAAGGGCACTTCCTCAGCAAGAACATGATGAAGTGGTTCTGGGATAACTACACCACCGACGCCGGGCAGCGTAACGAGATCTATGCCTCACCGCTGCGAGCCACCACCGCGCAACTCAAGGGCCTGCCGCCCGCGCTGGTGCAGACCGCAGAAGCTGACGTGCTGCGCGACGAAGGTGAGGCCTACGCCCGCAAACTGGACGCGGCCGGCGTGCCGGTCACAGCCGTGCGCTACAACGGCATGATTCACGACTATGGCTTGCTCAACGTGGTGAGCCAGGTGCCAGCGGTGCGTTCGGCGATGTTGCAGGCATCCCAGGAGCTCAAGCAGCACTTGAAGTAACAAGCATCAGGAAGAAAGCAGAAATAAAAAAGCCCGACTCAATTGGTCGGGCTTTTTCGTACAAAAGGCTGCGCTTACTTAGCGCGGCCTTTGTAGGAACCGCCTTCGCGGGTATCGATCTCGATCATGTCGCCGATTTCGATGAAGTCAGCAACCGACAGCTCGGTACCGTTCTTCAGTTTGGCAGGCTTCATGACCTTGCCGGAAGTGTCACCGCGAGCGGAGCCTTCGGTGTAATCAACCTGACGCACGATGGTGGTCGGCAGTTCTACGGAAACCAGGCGCTCTTCGAAGAACACGGCTTCGCAGACGTCAGTCATGCCTTCTTCGATGAACGGCAGAACGCTTTCGATGTCTTCGGCGTTCAGCTCGTACATGGTGTAGTCAGTGGTGTCCATGAACGTGTAGGTGTCGCCGCTGATGAAGGACAGGGTCGCTTCTTTACGGTCGAGGATCACATCGTCCAGTTTGTCGTCGGCGCTGTAGACGATCTCGGTCTTGTAACCGGTCAGCAGGTTCTTCAGCTTGGTCTTCATGATCGCGCTGTTACGACCCGACTTGGTGAACTCAGCTTTCTGAACCAGCCAAGGATCGTTTTCGAGACGGATCACGGTCCCGGGTTTCAGTTCTTTACCAGTTTTCATTGCGAATATCCGAATTTGGATGGGATTTACAAAAATCTAGGCCGCGTATCATATCCAATTTCGGTAAAACTTCACCAGCGCCGTGGCAAGATCGGGTCGCGAGGCCTGTTCCAGACACCACGCCTCGGCGTGTTCGGCCAGTTCCTGGCGTTGTTCACACGCCGATTTCCAATGTCCAGTCATATCCTGGCCGGCATTCCATGCCCGCCAGAGACCGCTGATCGCTTTTTCCGCAGGCCCGGAGAGTCCCTCGGTATATAACCGCAGGAACGCTTCGAGCTTTTCCAGATGGACGTCTTCTTCCTGCTGATAGATGTGCCAGAGCATTGGCCGGGCGGCCCATTGGGCGCGCACGAAAGAGTCTTCGCCGCGCACAGCGTTGAAGTCGCAACACCATAACAACTGATCGTACTGATCCTGCCGGATGAACGGCAGAACCTGTATCGTCAGGGCTCCGCGCCGATGCACCGCACCAACCTCAACGCCCTCGTCACCCAGCCAGTGCCGGACATCCGCCAGCACCCGCCCTTCCGGGACCAGCACGTGAAACGCCTCGGGCCCGGCCGCCATCGTGTCGAACCAACTCGCCAGGCCCGTATTTTCATAGGCAAACAACGAGATCAGGCGCGTATCCGGAGCCCGGTCAACGCCCAACCCTTGCAGGAAGATTCGCTGTGCCACGTCGTCCTGCTGAAATTGTCGGCGACGCCCCAGCAAGCCCTCCTCCCGCAGCAGGCCACCGGTGCCCGCCTGGAAGCCGGGAAAAAAGAAATATTTCTGCACGTGCTTGTACTTGACCGACGGCAGGCCATGACAACCGATGACCCAGTCCTCGGCGCTCAGATAATCGAGATTCATCCACAGCGGCGTTACCTCGCGCTCGGCCATCGCATCCATATAGGCGCTGGGCAATTGGCAGGCGAACGCGGCGATCACCACCTCGGCGGCCTCGGTATCGAGCCAGTCCTTGGGCCAATGGCGCACTTGCACGCCCTCCTGCCATTGCTCGCAAAGCGTGGTGTCAATGGCCGGGCACAGCCGCTCGAAGGCCCGTAAGTCATCGACCCATAGGCGCACCGCGCAATGGTGCTCAGCCACCAATTGCCGCGCCAGGCGCCAGGTGACGCCGATGTCGCCAAAGTTATCGACGACGGTGCAAAAAATATCCCAACGCACGGTCATTCCCGACTCCCTGTGGCAAAACCCGATTGTCCCGCATTGCAACGTCGATGCAGAAGAGCCGACGGCGATTAATCTTCATGCGACAATTGCCACCTATCCCGTGTTCAGCCAGGAAGCAGACATGCCCGACCATTCCTCGTCGCCCCTTACCGCCTTGCAATTGACCGTCAGTATCGCGTTGGGCCTGTGGCTGGGCTTCCTTGCCATCGTGTTGACGGGATGGCTGTTGTCGAAGTTTCTGTTCGATGAGCAACTCGCCCCGGTGACGGCCGCTGTGCAGCAACTGGCGCAACCGCCGGCAGTTCAGCCGGCACCCGAGCCGCCTACGCCGATGTTCGAGCAGTACCAGCAGAACCTGCAAAGGAACGAGCAACGCCAGGCGCTTGACCAGGTTCGAAGCAACCCTCGCAACCTGTCCAATCCCAAATGCCAGTTCTGGCTGCAACAGGACCAGAACGCGCCGAGCGAAAAAAGCCGCACCAATGTCCTGCAATTTTGCGAATGATCATGAACAAAAAAACCGTCCACCAACTGATTCTCGACAAGCTAAAGATTGACCTCGACATTGCCGAGCGCGCCGCGCAAACCGCCTACGAAACCGCGACACACGAAGAGAACATCGCCGAAAACAAATATGACACCCTGGGCCTCGAAGCGTCTTATCTTGCCGCCGGCCAAGCCAGGCGCGTCGAGGAGATCCGCCAGTCGCTCAGCCTCTGCCAGAACCTGACGCTAAGGCCGTACGACGAACAACGCGGAATAGAGGTCGGCACATTGATCGGGTTGGAGGATGACGAGGGTCGCCAGCAATGGCTGTTCCTGGGACCTGATGCGGCGGGACTGAAGGTCTCGCTGGTGGGGCAACCGATCACCGTCATCACCCCTCGCTCGCCGCTGGGGCGCAGCCTGCTGGGCAAATTCGAAGGGGATGAAGTGGAGATCGTCGTGGCGGGCGCCCGGCAACAGTTCGCTGTCACCGAGGCTATTTAGACGTTGCTCAATGCACCGGCAGCTCGACGCCGTCGAACAGCTCTTCAAGTTCCTGCTTGTTGTGGCACTGGATGGCCTTGGCCATGACTTCACGGGTCAGGTGCGGGGCGAACTTCTCGATGAAGTCGCACATGAACCCCCGCAGGAACGTGCCACGGCGGAAACCGATCTTGGTCACGCTGGATTCGAACAACTCGCTGGCATCCAATACCACCAGGTCACTATCGAGCTTGGTGTCGACGGCCATTTTCGCCACGATGCCGACGCCCAGGCCGAGGCGCACATAGGTCTTGATCACGTCGGCGTCGGCGGCGGTGAACACCACTTTTGGCGTCAGGCCACGATGGCTGAAGGCCTCGTCGAGCTTGGAACGACCGGTGAAGCCGAATACATACGTCACGATCGGGTATTCGGCCAAGGCCTCGAGGGTCAACTTCGGCAGCTTGGTCAACGGATGGCCGTGGGGCACGACCACGCAACGGTTCCAGCGATAGCACGGCATCATCACCAGATCGCCGAACAACTCCAGGGCCTCGGTCGCGATGGCGAAATCCACGGTGCCGTCGGCGGCCATTTCGGCAATCTGCATCGGCGAACCCTGGTGCATGTGCAGCGCCACGTCCGGGTATTGCTTGATGAAATTGCTGATTACCGGGGGCAGGGCATAACGGGCCTGGGTATGGGTGGTAGCGATCGACAGGGTGCCTTTTTTCTCGTTGGAGAATTCCTGGGCGATCTGCTTGATGCTTTCGACCTTGCGCAGGATCTCGCCAGCCGTGGTGATGATGCGCTCACCGGCCGGGGTCACGCGAGTCAGGTGTTTGCCGCTGCGAGCGAATACTTCGACGCCCAGTTCGTCTTCCAACAGGCGGATCTGTTTGCTGATGCCAGGTTGCGACGTGTAGAGGCTTTGGGCGGTAGCGGAAACGTTGAGGTCGTGGTGCGCCACTTCCCAGATGTAGCGCAATTGTTGAAGCTTCATATGTATCCCTCAAAGCAGTTGGATGCGACGGGCATCAGCGACGGCATATAACTATATGAATGGTTGCATTAAGAAATCTAGAACTTTTTATAAAAAGCCATCATTTAGCCTCAAGCTTCTCCCTGACGCCGGCGCTGCACCAGCGGCACCAGGTACACCGGCACACGGGATAACTGCAAAACCCGTGCGGCGGTCCTGCCCAAAGGGGTTTCGCCGCTTGCCCCCTGACAGTGGCTGCCGACGATGAGCAAATCGACGGAGAGTTTTGCCGCCTGTTCGAGAATGACCTGGGAAGGATCACCCTGAAACACCCTGACCGATTTGATCAGCTTCAAGTCTTGCTGGCCCTCCCCCAGTTCTTCACGAAAACTGTCGAGCACCTGCTGCTCGATATTGGCCATCACCGTACTCAGACCCTGACGATGGAATTCGTTCAACGCCTGCTCGTCCAGATAGCTCTGCAACACCGATTCGGCGAACAGCCCCATCGGTTCCACTGCATGCACCACATACAACTCGGCTGCGAACGTCCGTGCCAACGCCAAGGCATGCTGCATCACATAAGGGGCATAAAGGCCCAGGTCTGTGGCGTACAGCATCGAACGAATCATGTGACCTCCTCGGATGCCAGGATGGCGGAGATTGATTCAGCTTAGCAGCGCCCCGAGGAGTTCGACGTGCGACGTAACGCCCGAACAGCGGGCATTCAGAGCTTCACTTCGTTACTGATGCCATGGGGCACGTGCCCAGTGGCGACCACTTCCCGGGCCAGTTCGCAGTGACCGGTCTGGTCGTCGAAAAATACGTCGGCGGCAAAGGCTTCGAGGAACGCGGATTTGGTCAGCCCCCCGAGGAACAGCGACTCATCCAGACGAATATCCCATTCACGCAAGGTGCGGATCACCCGTTCGTGGGCCGGTGCCGAACGGGCGGTAACCAGCGCCGTGCGAATCGGGCAGGCGTCTTCGGGAAATTCGCGCTGCAACGCATTGAGCGCCGCCAGGAACCCCTTGAACGGTCCACCTCGCAGCGGCTCGCGCGCAGCCTGCCGCTCATTGGCCTGGAATGCCTCCAGGCCGCCAGCCTGATAGACGCGTTCCGACTCATCGGAGAACAGCACCGCATCGCCGTCGAAGGCGATGCGCAGTTCCTCGCTGGCGGCACGGCTGGCACCGCCCGACAGGATGGTCGCCGCCGCGAATCCGGCCTCGAGGGCGCTGCGCACGTCTTCGGCGTGAGTGGACAGGAACAGGTCGCAGCCGAACGCCTTCAGATAAGGGTAAGGGCTGCGACCGCCGACGAATGCTGCGCGGGAAATCGCCAGGCCATAGTGATGAATCGAATTGAACACACGCAGGCCAGTGTCGGCGCTGTTGCGCGAAACCAGGATGACTTCGACCCGGGCACGCCCGAGGTGCTGGTTGAGGTTCAACAATTTCTGCACCAGGGCGAAAGCGTCGCCAGGTGCCAGGACTTCGTCTTCATGCTCGATCTGGTATTGCCGATAGGCCTCGACGCCACTCGCCAGGTAGACCTTGTGGCTTTCGCTCAGGTCGAACAAGGCCCGCGATGAAATTGCCAGCACCAGCTTGTCATCAATGTTATTGGCCATGTTTCCCTCTTTCGCCATCAGCGGTTGTGGCGATCCAAAAACGCCAGCGCCTGACACAAGGCTTCGATTTTCGGCAGTTCGCATCCTGCCGCCTTGGCCGAAGCCAACGGCCGGCCATAGATCGCATCCAACTCCAGCGGTCGCTTGTGGGAATAATCGTGGTACATGCTCGGCCAATAGTCGGGCATCTTCTCGGTCATGGTGAACAGGTATTCGGCGTAACCCGGCGCAATTTGATGACCACAGGCCCGCGCACCGCGTACCACCTCGTCCATCAGCGCCTGGATCAGCCCGCGGCTGTGGTCGTCGGCCATCAACGGCGTGGTGCTGGCACCCAGCAGCACCGAAAGACCGTTGTACGGTACGTTCCACACCAACTTCTGCCAACGGGCCTGTTGCAGGTCAGGCATGGCCTGGGAGTCGATACCGGCGGTACGGAACAGCCCAGCGCCCTCTTCGACAATCGCCATGCGTTCGGCCTGATCCCGGCCGGGACCGCTGTGGTAACCGATGTTGACCGCGCCGAGGGCCTGATGGGCGACGACACCGGGGCCGACGCGATGCACGCAGACCAGGCACAGGCCGCCCAACAAATGCAGCGAATCGGGCAATAGCGGTCGCAGTTCGTCCTCGACATCGAGGCCGTTCTGCAACAACAGGACTTTTGCGCCAGCAGCGGCAGCCTGGATGATGGCCGGGGCCAGGTCGGCATTGCTGGTGGTCTTGGCACCGACCAGCAACCAGTCGCAAGGCGGCATATCGGCTGCCGAGCGATACGCTTGGACAGGATCGAGGGTCAGCGCACCATGGACGTCACTGGCGACCCGCAAGCCGCGTTCGGCCACGGCGGCAAATTCGCTGCGCAATAGAAAGTGCACGTCGTAGCCGGCCCGCGCCAGCATGACGCCATAGAACCCGCCGATCGCCCCGGTGCCGATCATGCCGATCCTGGTTGTAGCGCCTGCCTGCATCATGCAACTCCCCCGTTGAACAATCCTTGCGCATCATTACACAAGACCTGCCGCCCGTGGCCAGGGAGCTTGCTTGCCGCAATTAAACCGGCCCCTGCCCATTGTCGAGCCCCCTCCTAACGCGCTAAGGTTCGGCTCCCCGACGCGCTTAAATCCGCTGTGCACCGCCGCGCGGGGAATCGCTGGCGGCCGGCACCCGTGACCTGACGAGTAACACGATGGCTGATTTACCGATCAATGACCTTAACGTCGCCTCCAACGAGACCCTCATCACGCCTGACCAGCTCAAGCGCGATATCCCCCTGAGCGACGCTGCCCTGCGCACCGTGACCAAGGGCCGGGAAGTCATCCGCAACATTCTCGACGGCACCGACCACCGCCTGTTCGTCGTCATCGGGCCCTGCTCGATCCATGACATCAAGGCTGCCCACGAATACGCCAAGCGCCTGAAAGTGCTCGCGGCGGAAGTTTCCGACACCCTGTACCTGGTGATGCGCGTGTATTTCGAGAAGCCTCGGACTACCGTCGGCTGGAAAGGCCTGATCAACGACCCGTACCTGGACGACTCCTTCAAGATCCAGGACGGCCTGCACATTGGTCGCCAGTTGCTGCTGGACCTGGCGGAAATGGGCCTGCCCACCGCGACCGAGGCCCTCGACCCGATCTCGCCGCAATATTTGCAGGACCTGATCAGTTGGTCCGCCATTGGCGCGCGCACCACCGAATCCCAGACCCACCGCGAAATGGCCTCTGGCCTGTCGTCGGCCGTGGGCTTCAAGAACGGCACCGACGGCGGCCTCACCGTGGCGATCAACGCCTTGCAGTCGGTTTCCAGCCCGCATCGCTTCCTGGGTATCAACCAGGAAGGCGGCGTGTCGATCGTGACGACCAAGGGCAACGCCTACGGCCACGTGGTGCTGCGCGGCGGCAACGGCAAGCCGAACTATGATTCGGTCAGCGTCGCGTTGTGCGAACAGGCCCTGAACAAGGCGAAGATCAAGCCGAACATCATGGTCGATTGCAGCCACGCCAACTCCAACAAGGATCCGGCGCTGCAACCGCTGGTGATGGAGAACGTCGCCAACCAGATCCTGGAGGGCAACCAGTCGATCATCGGCCTGATGGTCGAAAGTCATCTGAACTGGGGCTGCCAGGCAATCCCGAAAGACCTCGCCGATTTGCAGTACGGCGTCTCCATCACCGATGCCTGCATCGACTGGAGCGCCACCGAGAAGACCTTGCGCGGCATGCACGCCAAGCTCAAGGACGTGCTCCCAAAGCGTCAGCGCAACTGATCGGCGAATTGCACGCATAAAAAAACGCCGGGCTTTTCAGTCCGGCGTTTTTTTTGGGCGATCCATAAGTTTCAGAGCTTCGCCGCGTGCCGCTGGTGACGCTCCATGTAACGCTCCACATAGGAGCAGGACGGAATCACCGTGTAGCCCATTTCCTCGGCGTACTTCAGCGCCTCTTCGGTCAACTTCGCAGCAATCCCCCTGCCACGCAGGGCGTTGGGCACGAACGTGCGATAGATGTCCAGGGTCTGCTTGCCCAGGTCCATGTAGGTCAGATAGGCACGATGACCGTCCACAATGGTCTCGAACTGATGACCAGCCTGGTCATGGTGGATGGAAACCGCCTCGCTCATCACTACTCCTCGCGGGTCTGAATGCTGACCCCTACCTTACCGATGTTTTTCCGGCGAAGGAACATCTACGCCACCCCGTGCCTGTCTGGTCACCGAGCGCAAAAAAACCAATCGCTCAAACCCGAGCACGTCGTGAATAGTAGGCACCAATGACGCAAATGCTCAAGGCACGCCTGTCACTGAAGGGATAAACCCCCGACGGGTTTATCGATTGAGCGTCACTTTCACGCGGTAGTCGGTCAAGGCGCAATAGCTGAACATCGCCAGTTGTTGAGTCTTGAGACGAGCGCCGGTTGTTAAAGTCACCGTCTGCAGCAATAAAAGATACCGGGAGGGCTGCACAAAAAATGAGCAAAAGTCGAGGAGAATCAATAAGCAGCGACTTTAGTGTGCTCGGGTGAGTTAGCGCGTCAACGGAACTTTTCTTCAACCACACGCTCCATTCTGGCGGTTGCGGCTGTGTGTTTTTTAAACAGCACTCAGAAAAGTTGCCTGAAAAAGAATCACCGCCTACAATTTTTTTGCTTCTTGCGCTACGTCAGTTTACTTACTACAAGTAATGAGTAGTATGTACGCCGGCTAACTCCTCACTCTGGGGAGACAGTCACTAAATAGAAAGTCCTTGAAGGGGAACACGATGAACAACGTTCTGAAATTCTCTGCTCTGGCCCTGGCCGCAGTTCTGGCTACCGGTTGCAGCAGCGCATCGAAAGAAACCGAAGCACGTCTGACTGCTACCGAAGACGCAGCAGCTCGCTCCCAAGCTCGTGCAGACGAAGCGTACCGTAAAGCTGATGAAGCTCTGGCTGCTGCTCAAAAAGCACAACAGACTGCTGACGAAGCTAACGAGCGTGCTCTGCGCATGCTGGAAAAAGCTAGCCGCAAGTAATAGTCCTTCGGGATTGTTATCGAGCCGACCCATCACTGGGTCGGCTTTTTTATTGCCGGGCGTTTTACAGGCGATAACAAACCCGCCGACCTCGCGAGGCGTCGGCGGGTTGCTTTCGCACAGGCTATTGCGTGAGGTCGATCGGCGCGCTGGAGACCATCGGGGCCGAAGTGTTCGGAACAGCGACCTCCACCGGCAAGCCGTCTTCGGCAGCCACTACGTCACGCACCACGTCCCAGTTCATGCGCTGGTTGCTGGTAATGTCTTCACGCTTGAGCATCGCATTGATGACCGCCGTGTGCTTGTCCACCACGGACGGATTGCCCTTGTCGTCCAGCGGGGTATGCGCTTCCAGATACACCTTGCCGCCGCTCATGCCCAACTTGTACGGGTCGTTGATGATTCGCACCGACGTACCCACCGGCACCATGCCGGCCATTTCCAGCACGTTGTTATTGAACATCCGGAAGCAGCCGTGGCTGGTGCGCATGCCAATGCCGAACTTCTTGTTTGAACCGTGGATCAGGTAGCCCGGCGTCCCCAGGGTGAACTTGAACGGGCCCAGTGGATTATCGGGACCGGCCGGCACGACATTGGGCAACGGGTCGCCATCGGCGGCATGCTCGGCCTTGATCGACGCTGGAGGAGTCCAGGTCGGGTTCGGCGTCTTGGCGATGATGCTGGTGTGGGCAATAGGCGAGCCCCAACCTTCACGACCGATCCCCAACGGGAAGGTGTAAACGACGTTCCGCCCCTTGGGGAAATAGTAGAGGCGGTATTCGGCGAGGTTGATCACGATACCTTCACGCGGGCCCGGCGGCAGGATGAAACGGGTCGGCAAGACAATTTCAGTGCCAGCGCCCGGCAACCACGGATCGACCCCAGGGTTGGCGGCGACCATCTCGGTGTAGCCCAGGTCGTAGGTGGTGCCCAGGTCCGCGAAGGTGTCTTCGTACTTGGCCTTGATGACTTGCACCTGGCCGACAATGTCTTCACCCGGCGGTGGCAGGGGCAACTCCAATGCGGCAACGGGCCCAGCCATACACAGGGCGGCAAGAGACAGGCAGCGGGCGACGGCAGGCAAGCGCGGCAACATCCGGGAAATCCTTCGCAGATCGAACAGAGGGTGTGAAGCGGCGATTGTACACTGCCGCCCGTTATTTCGGGGAGAGCGGCGCTTAGGCGTCCGATGCGCAGCAGGTCCGGGAAGTGAAATCAGATCCTGGGGAAGCGAGGGGGCTTACAACTCGAACCGCAGCTCCGGCCAGATCGGCGAAGTGCCACGCTTCTGTGATTCGAGGATCGCCCGGCACAACGAACACAGGCGATGGTCCTGGAATATCTTGCGATCGACCGCCGACCAGCGTGGCTGGGCCGGCAAAAGGCTGCCGCAAAGGGTCCGGTCGGCCGAGCCGCCGAGTTCCAACTGCCGGGTCACCAGATGAACCCGCACTTCCTGGCAGGCGAACAGGTCCAACTGCTCGTCAGGCTCGATCAGTTGGTAGGCAAACAGGGACCAGGCGGGACGCGGCATCGGGGGCTCCAAATCGGGGGCGCCACATTAGCCGAAACACCGCCTGTAGAAAAGCGTCAAAGCAGCGGTTTCAGCGCCGGCCAGACATTTTCCAGCAACTTGCCCTGGGCCGCGACGGACGGGTGCAATCCGTCCCCCTGCATCATCCCGGGTATACCCCCGACGTCCTTGAGAAAAAACGGCACCAGCGGCACGTTCTTCTCTTCGGCCAAGGTGCTGTAGACCCGGGCGAAGGCTTCGGTGTAGCGCCGCCCATAATTGGGGGGCAACTGCATGCCCAGCAAAAGCACCTTGGCACCGCTGGCACGGGAGCTGTCGATCATTGCTGCAAGGTTTTGTTGCAATTGTGTTGGCGGCTGTCCGCGCAGGCCATCGTTGCCCCCCAGTTCCAGGATCACCAGATCCGGCTTATGGGCTGCAAGCAGCGTCGGCAGGCGCGCGAGGCCTCCTGCGCTGGTGTCGCCACTGATCGACGCATTGACCACTTTATCGTCGAAACCCTCGGCCTTGAGCCGTTGGTCAAGCAACGACACCCAGCCTTGGCGGGTATCCAGGCCGAAAGCCGCGCTGATACTATCGCCAACGATCAGGACAGTACCCGCCGCTGCGTTCTGGACCATGCACATCAAGGCCAGGCCGGCACTCAAAAACCACACACGCATCGGATTCTCCATGGGCTCAAGCATTCTCACCGCGACGGACCTTAGCAAAGTGGTACCCAGCGCGGAAGGTGAACTGACCATCCTGCACGAACTCAGCCTGGAACTGAACCAGGGCGACAGCCTGGCCATCGTCGGCGCGTCCGGCTCCGGCAAATCCACGCTCCTTGGCCTGCTGGCCGGCCTCGACCTGCCCAGCAGCGGTGAAGTGATACTTGCCGGCCAGGCCCTCGGCGCATTGGACGAGGACCAGCGAGCCCGGGTCCGCGCTGAACATGTCGGGTTTGTCTTTCAGTCGTTCCAGTTGCTCGACAGTCTCAATGCACTGGAAAACGTCATGCTCCCGCTGGAGCTGGACGGCCGCAAGGACGCCCGGGAACGCGCCACGCAACTGTTGCAACGCGTCGGCCTCGGCCAGCGGCTGACCCACTCGCCACGCCAGCTCTCCGGCGGCGAACAACAGCGCGTCGCGATCGCCCGCGCCTTCGCCGCCGAACCCGACGTGCTGTTTGCCGACGAGCCGACCGGCAACCTCGACAGCCACACCGGTGAACGCATCAGCGACCTTCTGTTCGAGCTGAACAAGGAACGCGGCACGACGCTGGTTCTGGTGACCCACGACGAACGCCTGGCCCATCGCTGCCGGCGCCTGATCCGACTTGAAGCCGGCCAGATGGTCGCGCCCCTGGAGCCTTGATGGCACGCTTGCCCCTGTTGCGCCTGTTCAGTCTTGCCGTCCGCCAGTTGCTGCGCGATGCTCGCGCCGGCGAGCTGCGCGTGCTGTTCTTCGCCCTGTTGGTGGCGGTCGCGGCCAGCACCGCCATCGGCTACTTCGGCGCCCGTCTAAACGGCGCGATGATGATGCGCGCCACTGAATTCCTCGGCGCCGACCTGCTGCTCGAAGGCAGTTCCCCTGCCCGCCCGGAACAGATCCGCAGCGGCATCGACCTGGGCCTGGAACACGCCCGCGTGGTGGAGTTTTCCAGCGTTGTCGCCACCGACAACGGTATCCAGCTGTCCAGCGTCAAGGCGGCCGATGACATCTATCCGTTGCGTGGTGAGCTGAAAAGCGCCCCGGCGCCTTTCGGCCAGGAAGAAATCGGCGGGCGCCCCGCTCCCGGCGAGGCCTGGGTCGAAGCTCGCCTGCTGACGGCGTTGGAGCTGAAGATCGGTGACAGCATCGATGTCGGCAACCAGACGCTTCGCCTGAGCCGGGTGCTGACTTACGAACCGGATCGCGCCGGCAACTTCTACAGCCTGACCCCCCGCGTGCTGATCAACCTCAAGGATCTGGATGCCACGGGCGTGGTGCAACCCGGCAGCCGCGTCAGCTATCGCGACCTGTGGCGAGGCCCGGCGCCGGCACTGCAAACCTATCGCGACCTGATCAAGCCAGGCCTTGAGCCCAACCAGCGCCTGCAAGATGCTCGCGACGGCAACCGCCAGATCGGCGGCGCCTTGGGCAAGGCCGAGCGCTACCTGAACATGGCCAGCCTGGTTGCCGTGTTGCTGTCCGGCGTGGCCGTCGCCCTCTCCGCCAACCGTTTCGCCACGCGACGCTTCGACGCCAGCGCGCTGCTGCGCTGCCTTGGCCTGTCCCGCCGCGAAACCATGGTGCTGTTCAGCCTGCAACTGACCGTGCTGGGCCTGCTAGCCAGTATCAGCGGCGCGCTGCTCGGCTGGATCGCGCAGCTGGGGCTGTTCGCCTTGCTGCATGACCTGTTGCCCACCACCGTGCCGCCGGGCGGCTTGTTGCCGGCAATCGCCGGGATCGGCACCGGGCTGGTGGCATTGGCGGGGTTCGCCTTGCCGCCGCTGGCCGCACTGGGTCGGGTACCGCCGCTGCGGGTGCTGCGCCGGGACATGCTGCCGATCCCCTCGAGTACCTGGGTCGTCTACGGTGCCGCATTGGGTGCGCTCGGGTTGATCATGTGGCGCTTGAGCCTGGACCTGGTGCTGACGTTCGCCCTGCTTGGCGGCGGCGTGATTGCGGCGCTGGCGCTTGGTGGGCTGCTGCTATTGCTGCTGCAAAGCCTGCGTCGGATGTTGGCTCGCGCCTCGTTGCCCTGGCGGCTGGGATTGGGCCAGTTGCTGCGTCATCCCTTGGCGGCAGCTGGCCAGGCCCTGGCGTTCGGCCTGATCCTGTTGTCGATGGCACTGATCGCGCTGCTGCGCGGAGAGTTACTGGATACCTGGCAGAACCAACTGCCAAAAAACGCCCCGAATTACTTCGCCTTGAACATCCTGCCCAACGACAAGCAGGCGTTCAGCGACAAGCTGATGGAATTGTCGGCGCAGTCGGCTCCACTGTACCCCGTGGTACCGGGACGGCTTATCAGCATCAATGGCGAGCCGGCCAAGGAGTTCGTCACCAAGGACTCGGCCGGCGACCGCGCATTGCAGCGTGACCTGAGCCTGACCTGGGCGGCGGACCTGCCGGCGGGCAATGTCGTCACGGCTGGGAGCTGGTGGCAGCAGCAACCGCCGGACGATATCCCAGGGGTCTCGGTGGAAGGCAAGGTCGCCGACAATCTCAAGATCAAGTTGGGCGACCGCCTGGTGTTCAGTGTCGGTGGGCTGAATCGGGAAGCGAAGGTCACCAGCCTGCGGGAGATCAACTGGGACAACTTCCAGCCCAACTTCTTCATGATTTTCCAGCCCGGAACGTTGAAGGACCTACCCGCCACTTACCTCACCAGTTTCTATCTGGCAGCCGGCCACGACCAGCAGATCGTCGACCTGTCCCGGGCCTTCCCGGCCGTGACAATCCTGCAAGTCGAAGCCCTGCTCGAACAACTGCGCAGCATCCTCGCCCAGGTAACGCTGGCGGTGGAATATGTATTGCTGTTCGTACTGGCGGCGGGAATGGCCGTGCTGTTTTCGGGCTTGCAGGCCACTCTCGACGAGAGGATTCGCCAAGGCGCGCTGCTACGTGCCCTGGGTGCCGAGCGGAAGTTGCTGATCAAGGCCCGGCGCATCGAATTCGGCCTGCTCGGGGCGGTCAGCGGTTTGCTCGCGGCATTGGGGTCGGAACTGGTGAGCCTCGTGCTTTACCGGTATGCCTTCGATCTGCCCTGGCATCCGCATCCGTGGCTGTTGATACTGCCACTGGTAGGGGCATTGCTGATTGGTGCGGCAGGCGTGTTCGGGACCCGCCGAGCGCTCAACGCCAGCCCCCTGACAGTGTTGCGCGAGGGTTGATAGACTGGCGGTTTGCCCTGACAAGAAGTTGCCATGAGCCGCTATCGTCCTCCCCGCACCGCCGGCACCGCGCTGATTACCCCCGAAGGGGAAGCGCGGATGCGCGCTGAACTGCATGAGCTTTGGCATGTACGCCGCCCCCAGGTGACCCAGTCGGTCAGTGAAGCGGCGGCCCAAGGTGATCGTTCGGAAAATGCCGAATACACCTACGGCAAGAAAATGCTTCGGGAAATCGACAGTCGCGTGCGCTTCCTCACCAAGCGCCTCGAAGCGCTCAAGGTGGTTAGTGAAAAGCCCAGCGATCCAAACAAGGTGTACTTCGGCGCCTGGGTCACTGTGGAAGATGTGGAAGGCAAACAATCGCGCTATCGCATCGTCGGGCCTGACGAGCTGGACTTGAAGCTGCACTTGATCAGTATCGACTCACCGTTGGCACGAGCGTTGATCGGCAAGGCACTGGATGCAGAAGTCAAAGTCCAAACTCCCGTCGGCGAACAGTTTTTATATATAACTCAAATCGAATATAGATAAGCCACCGCAACATCGAAATATTGCAACACAGGAAAGCAACTTTGCAACGTTGACATCAAGCCATTCATATTGGAAATTAGAAGCGCGCCAAAAACGCACTTTCTTATTAGCCACATCTATTCAAGGACGAATAACAATATGAACGCAAACTTCAGCGACCGCTGGATGAATAACACTCCAGGCATCTATAAACTTCGCATCGATGAATTGATATTACCCGGCACGCATGACTCAGGTTCTGACAAAGAAGCACCGAAAATGATGTTGCCCAATGAAATCACCCAGGACGTTCCCATTCGCGACCAAATCCATCGGGGGTTCCGGGTTCTCGATTTGCGTGTAGAGCTATTCCCAGATCAACCCAGCCGTCATCCACGTCGTTTTCAGCTATACCACTTCACCTCTTCGGGGCGTACCGTGGCCGGCGATGTCCTTGCCGTGCTCAATGAGTTTTACACGCTCCCCGAACGAGAGAATGAAGTAATAATTTTAAACTTCCATCAATTCAAGAACTTTACCGATGCATCACATGAAGAACTCCACACGTTAATCAATCAAATGATCGGGCACCGCTTGATCCCCTATTCCCAAAGGCATCTGACACTCGCCGAGCTGAGGCAGCATCTGCCAGGAAAAAACGTGGTCATTTCATATAACAGACAATCCGGGGATGGTTACTGGCCCGGCGTCGAACAGCAATGGATCGGCGAAAACTATGTAAGTACTTCGGCATTGAAAGCCTTCATGGACGAAGCCAGTTCCCGCCCCAAAAGACCTTACGCTCTTCGCTCCATCCAATGCGCCAAATACACCGGGTTTTACGTCCCCGACGATTTCAGTGACAAAGTGGACCTCTGGTTCAGATCTGAAGATAGCAACAGCTACATCCAGCGCTTCCATATCATCAATACCGACTGGTCGACGCGAAGCAATATCGTATTGAATTGCATGCTCGCCAACCAGTTTCGAGCCTTGATGAAAGGCTGACACGCATTAACGGCGAGTTATCAACCCCTGCCGAGCCACACGAGTCAGTTGCCGGATCATTTCGGGAGCATCCGCCTTTTTCGGCGACTGGATGACGGCCAGGTCGAAGCTGTCATTGGCAAAACGTGCCAGCGACTCACCGTCTTCGACGAACTGGATCAGGAAGGCTGCAGGCCCATGGCTGCGTCGTGGCCAGCCGTCCAGATACCGCAACAGCGTCGGCTGATGGCTACCGCCCAGGAGAATTTTCGGATTGCGTTGGACAAGGTTCGCCGTGATTGGCGCAAGACGTACGAGGGGGCTGGGTGCGTTCATTGTGTCGTGTCTCTGCCTCAAAAGTCTGCATGGCAGGTGAGAGGCAACACCGAACCAGCGCTTTAGCGGTATTTCGAAGCCTGGATTACCGGCTTCTGACGGCAACTGGAATGAGTCACCTGGCGCCCCGCAAGTAGCTGTTTAAATCGGCGCATGAGCGGCATCCTAGAGAAGCTGACTGGCCAGTGTCAAGAATCGGCCTCCATAAAAAAGGCCCGTACAAGACGCAATGCGGTTCATTTAAGAAAAATGACGACCCGTGGCGAGGGAGCTTGCTCCCGCTCGGCTGCGAAGCAGTCGTAAACCGGCGGATGCGGTGTGTCTGATGTTCCGCATTTGGCAGGTTTTAGGGCCGCTTCGCGGCCCGGCGGGAGCAAGCTCCCTCGCCACGGGTTTGTCGATTGCCTTAAGTGAACAGCATTGCCGTACAAGACGGGCCTTCGATGGTTCAAGCAGGTAATCAGTGGGCGATGGCGTTATCCACGGACAGCTTGCCCGCCCCCTCGATCAACACCGCGATGCTGCCGGCCAGCAAAGCCAAGGCAAACTCATAACCGTTGTTGGCCATGAACAAACCATTGCCGATGTGCACGGAGAAAATCGCCACCAGCGACAGAATCGCCAGCCCCAGCGCCGCTGGACGCGTCAGCAGGCCGATGATCAGTGCAAGTCCGGCAAAGAATTCGGTGCCGCCGGCCAGTGTCGCCATCAGATATCCCGGCGTCAGGCCGATGCTTTCCATCCACTGTGCCGTACCCGCCAAGCCATAACCACCAAACAGGCCGAACAGTTTCTGCGAGCCGTGGGCGGCAAAAATGATTCCGACAACGATGCGCAGGACCGTCAGGCCGTAGCCAGCGCGGGAGAAGAGAACTTTGTTGACGAACGTGCTCATGGTGCATTCCTTGGTAAGGTTTGGTTGGACGCCATATTAATCAAATAATCCAATGCAAAAAGCGCAAATATTCCGCCATAACAATCGATTTATTTGATTACTTCCGCACGACCACCGCTTGGCCCTGGGGCTCCAGCGATTCCCGCTCGCGGTCAAAGGCCAGATAGTACTTGTTCACGCTATTAACGTAGCTGACCGCGCCCATTCCCACCTGCTCCATGGCGATGCGCTCGACCTGGAAAAACCACTGGTTGGGGTTCAAGCCCCGCCGCCGGGCCTCGGCGCGCATACCCTGGACCCGCTCGGGCCCCATGTTGTAGGCAGCCAGGACAAACGCCATGCGTTCGCGCTCGTTGAGCTTGGGGCTGGCGAAAAACTTGCGGCGGATCATCGCCAGGTACTTGGCGCCGGCCTGCACATTGGCGTCGAGGTTCTGGATGTCGTTGACCCCGACCCGCTGGGCCGCGGACGGCGTGATCTGCATCAGGCCCGTCGGGCCACTGCCACTGCGCGCGTTGGGTTGCAGGGCCGACTCCTTGAACGCCAGCGCCGCCAGGTTGAGCCAGTCCATGCCTTGGGCCTGGGCATGCTTTTGCAGCACCGGGCGGAGTTTCTCCAGGCGCTGGCGATTGGCCCGGGCCAAAGGATAGTGAACTTGATACAAGCGGCGGTATATACGCAGGAACGCGGCATCCGGGTTGGACGGGGCCTTATAGCCGGCGAGAAATCGATCGATACTCGCCCGCAGCATCGCGGCGTCGCGGTGTACGAACCAATACTCGTCGCTTGGCTCGCCAATCAGCAATTGCCGATCGAAACGCAGCTTGGGAAGAATCTTGCCCCAGCGTTCGGCGATGGGCTGCTCGACGATGGTCAGGTGGAAAATCCCGCCCTGGACCATCTCCAACACATCCTCGACCGCCAGGGTCGGATCGACCCATTCGATCCTGACGGGCTGCAGCTTGAGCAGCGCCAGCTTCTGGTTGATCTGGCTGACGGCGTCGCCCGCCGCGCTGCCGTTGGGCAAGGCCAATGTCTTGCCGGACAGTTGTTCCACGCGCGTGTAGCGCTTCTCGCCCTTGATGCCCACCAACAGCAAGGGCACATCGGTGCGGATCGGATCACTGGCGCTCACCGCATGGCCAGGTTGCGGCTCAAGCAACTCGCCTGGCGCCACCAGGTCCCCTTCCCCACGCTGTAAGGCGCCAAGCAGTTGATCCTTGGCCTTGGGAATGATCTTGAGGGTGATTTCCTGGCCATCCCGGGCGTGCCCGTTGAGGTATTGTTCGAAAGCCCGCAACCGATGATATTCGACGCCGATGGGTTGGCCCTGGACTTCACCGGAACTGTTGCGGCTCTGGTTGACCAATACTTTCAAGACCCGGCTGCTGCGGATTTGCGCCAGGTCGCGCACCGCGCCCGGCGCCACTACCTGCACCGGACCGGGCAGCCGCGCCTCGGCCGGCATCGGCAACAGCAACGAACCACACAGCAAAAGCAACACCTGGGGACGTGTCATCCACTCTCCGAATGGGTATTGCCGAGCCACCCTGTGGAAAACCGAGGCTGGACCGGACAAAACAGAGCACCTGGGGCGCTGAAAAGTGCGAAAGACTGGCACAACGATGGCAGCGACACCACCCCGACCTGTCTCGTGGCCTCAACAGACAGCCGCAACTCCTTGTAGTTCTTGGCTTTTCTTATAAATCTACAGCTCTGATATGCTGGGCGGCCTTTGGGCCGAGGTAGCACCATGCAACTCATCGATATCGGCGTCAACCTGACCAACCCCAGTTTCGCCGACAAACACCAGGCGGTGCTCGAGCGCGCCTATGAAGCCGGGGTCTGCCAACTGGTATTGACCGGCACCAGCATCGAGGGCAGCGAACAGGCCCTTGAACTCTGCCAGCAGTTTGACGCGGAAGGCGATCGGCTATTTTCCACGGCCGGCATTCATCCCCACAGCGCAAGCGATTGGACGGCTGACAGTGCCAGGCATTTGAAAGATCTGCTCAAGCAAAATCGTGTCCGCGCAGTGGGTGAATGCGGGTTGGATTTCAATCGCGATTTCTCCCCGCGTCCGCAGCAGGAAAAAGTCCTGGAAGAACACCTCGCCCTCGCGGTGGAGTTGCAATTGCCGGTCTTTCTCCACGAGCGCGACGCCGACCAACGCTTGCTGGAGATACTCCGGGACTTTCGCGACCAGTTGCCTGCCGCCGTGGTGCATTGCTTTACCGGTGAGAAGAAAGCGCTGTTCAGCTATCTCGATCTGGACTTGCATATCGGTATCACCGGCTGGATCTGTGACGAACGCCGAGGCACGCACCTGCACCCATTGGTGCGAGAAATCCGCCGAGGCCGGCTCATGCTCGAAAGCGACGCCCCCTACCTGCTGCCGCGCACGCTGCGGCCCAAACCCAAGAACGGTCGCAATGAGCCAGCCTACCTGACGGAAGTCCTGCGTGAAGTGGCCCTGCACCGGGGAGAAACCCAGGAAGACCTGGCGGCCCACAGCACAGCATGCGCCCGGGCGTTTTTCCGCTTGCCAGCCCTTAGCGAATAAACCGAATCCCTTGTCCGTTGACCCACATCAAAACCTCGGCACCTGGATAGCTGCACAATACTGGCACCTTGCCAATGCTGTTTCCGCTATCAGAGAAGACCTTCCATGGGTGCCTGGCTTAGCAATATCTCGCTGAAGTATAAATTCTGGGCGGTCAATGCGGTCGCCTTTGTCACAACGTTGCTGTTAGTGCTCTATGCCATGCACCTTGAACAGCAGGTCCGAGGCGTGAGCCTGGGCCAGGTGTTCGGCGAACGCTTCAGTCAATATGCAGTGGCGGTGTTTGTGCTGATGCTGGCGATGCTCGGTGCGTCGCAATTACTCATCCGCTTTCTGCTCAGTCAGCTCAACACCTTGAAAGACGTGATGCTGCATGTGGAAAAGAGCGGCGACCTGGCCGCCCGCGTGCCTTTGGTCGGCCGGGACGAAGTGGGCCAGATGGCCGCCGCGTTCAACGCCATGCAGGCAGGTTATCAGCGCGTGGTCGACACCGTTGCCAGCAGCGCTCGGCAACTGGACAGCGGCGCGGGGCGCCTGGCGTCGAGCATGAACGAAGTGCGCCAGGGCATGCTCGGCCAGCAGAGCGAGACCGACCAGGCCGCCACCGCGATCAACGAGATGTCCGCCACGGTTTATCACATCGCCCAGCACGCCGGCGCCACCCGCGACCTGTCGAAAACCACCGACAAGCTGGCCGGCAATGGTCGCGAAGTCGTCAGCCGCGTACAGCAGTCGATTACCGGATTGTCCACCGGCGTGCAGCAGACCGCCGAGATGATCCAACGGCTGGCCGAAGACAGCCAGAAGATCAACAGTGTGGTCAGCGTGATCCACAGCATCGCCGAGCAAACCAACCTGCTGGCCCTCAATGCCGCCATCGAAGCGGCGCGGGCCGGGGAGATGGGCCGGGGTTTTGCCGTGGTGGCCGATGAGGTCCGCAACCTGGCCAAGCGGGTCCAAGCCTCGACCGATGAAATCACCACGATGGTGTCGGCGTTGCAGGCAGGTACCCGCGACGCGGTGGATTTCATGCAGGAGAGTTCGCTCAAGGCCGACGATTGCGTGCAACAGGCGTGCGAGGCTGGCGACGCGTTGGCGCAGATAACTGAAGCAGTGGCGCAGATGCGCGAGAGCAACACTCAGATTGCCGTCGCAGCCGAGCAGCAAAGCCATGTCGCCGAAGAAATGAACCGAGTGGTGGTGAGTATTCGCGACGTGACCGAAAACACCGTGCGCCAGACCGTGGACTCAGCCACCACCAGCCATGAACTGGCGACGCTGGCGGGGGCGTTGAACAGGGCGATCGGGCAGTTGAAGCTTTAGACATTCTGCCTTTGTGGCGAGGGAGCTTGCTCCCGCTGGGCTGCGCAGCAGCCCCTCTGAAGCCCTCCTCATCCGCCTGATACACCGCGCTAGCCGTTTGGGGCCGCTTCGCGGCCCAGCGGGAGCAAGCTCCCTCGCCACAAAAGCAGTCGACACAGCCACAAAGGCAGTTGTCGACATAAATACGCTATAGCCGCCTATCATTGCGATAGTCAACCGCGATTCGCCGCCCTGCCCGGCCCGGCCTATTCTTGGGTTATTCGGACTCCACAGACTCAAGGAACAGCATCATGGGCAAACGTCACCCCAACCTTCCGGCCTGGCAATGGCGCGCCTACCCCGACAATCATCGCCACCCGACCAACCTGGTCCTGCACCTGATAGCAGTGCCGCTGTTCATCATCGCTTTTCTACTGATCGTATCGGGCGTCTTCAGCCTGAGCCTGGGCGATGTGGCCATCGGCGTGATCGGGCTGCTCGCCGCACTGGGGTTGCAGCGCCACGGTCATAGCCTGGAAAAACAAGCATCCGAGCCGTTCAGCGACCGCAAGGACGCAATGTCGCGCCTGTTGGTGGAACAATTCCTGACCTTTCCTCGATTTTTCCTCAGCGGTGGCTGGTGGCGCGCCTGGCGGGAACGCCACCGTCACTGAATCGCCGGAACGCCTCAGCCGAAAATCGTTACTGTCTGCCGGCTCATGGCAATCAGCCGACCGTCGGCACTCCAGAATTTCGCCGCGACATGGCCATAGCCGTCCTGGGCGTGTTCGATCTCGGCCAGGTACTGGCACCAATCCAGCGTAGTCAGCTCCAGCAGCGGCTGGACGAACTCGATGGTCCAGGTGAGCGTGCTACCGGGTGCCATTTGCGTGAGGTGCGGCAACAAGGCCGGCGGCCAGGCGTCCACCAGTGCCAGGATGTGGCCCTCGTCCAGCGGCTCTTCTTTCACATCACCGCGCAAACGCACCCAGCCGCCCATGCTGCGGGATTTATTGCCGGTGAAGGGTAATCCGCCGACACTCCAGCGCATCGCCAGGTGCCGCATGAACTCCGGCGTGGCGCCTTTGATATAGGGCAGCTCCTGGCACTGTTCGACAGCCTTGAATTGCGGCGCGGGATCAGCCTGCACCGCCACGACCGAGGATCGCGACGCGCCAAAACTGCCCTGGATGATTGTCACCACCTGCCCGTCCTGCACAGCGCGCCCCAACACCTGGCTGACGGCCTTGCCTTCACGCAATACGTCGACCTGGAAACTCACCGGCACGTCGGGCGCGACCGGGCCGACAAAGGTAATCGCCAGCGAACGAACCGGGCGATCCGCCGGAACGCGCGCACGCATCGCCTCGTATTGCAGCGCCGCCACCAGGCCGCCAAAACTGGCACGTCCCTGGCCCCATTCAGGCGGGATCGTCACGGCATCTGGCTGATGGCGCACGGTGTCGATCAAATCGGAAAAGCGCATGGCAACCTCGCAGACAGGGAAAACGATGAAGGATCTTAACTATCCCGAGCGGGCAGTACAGCGATCATTCCGGCCAAAGAGACTGACAGAAAAGCCGTAAACCCCGAATCCCACCATCAGTCCTTGCGCGAACGAGCTCGCGCAGGGCTGTTTTTTCCAGGGTTCAGGATTTATCGAAGCAACTGGCGATGAGTTTGTCGAGCACCCGATCAGACTTGGCCTCGGCCTTTTCCATGGTGATCCGCCAGACTGGCACGCAGGATTGCAGGTCGTGTTCCTGCTCGGCCCGCGCCAACCATTGCCAGCAATCGTGCCAGTCGCCCAGCGCGCCTTGGGCGGATTTGAGTCGGGGCATGGCCGCTTTCGGCAAACGATCGAGTTCGGGATAGGCTTCGATGGCGTAGCGCACGCGCTTGATCAGCAAGCGCAGTCGGTGGCGGTCATGGGCGGGGTCGCGCAAGGCCTCGCCGAGTTTCTTCCACTGCTTGTCGAGGCGTTTCTCGATGCGTTTGCGCAAGCCCGCGAGCAAGCCCTGGCGCTGGGCGGCGCGGATGAAGCGCGGGAACGCGTCGAGGATCATCAACAGGTGCGCCAATTCCTGGCTGCTGGCTACGGCGGGATAGGCTTCGGCCATCTGCACCTGGCGCCGCTGCGCGGCCTCGACCTTGCCGTGCTGCTCAAGGTAGGCCGCCAGTACTTCGCGATCGCGCAACGGCGTGGTCAAGGTGCCGACCGCCGACGCGGCTGTTTCCAGCTGTTCAACACCGGGCAAACCGCGCAACGGGCGAAGCAGGCTGCGCAAACGACGGACCGTGGTCCGCAGGTCGTGCAATGCTTCGCTGTCGGTTTGGGCATTCAAGCGGGCCTGACAGACCAACAAGCGAACTTCCAGGCCCACTATCCGGGCCACCAGCCGATCAATCATGGATGCTTACTCCGTGCGCAGCTTCGAGTTGCAAGCTTCAAGCTGCAAGTGAGAAGTGGCCTGGGTCGTCCTCTTGCAGCTTGAAGCTTAAAGCTTGCAGCTGCCTTTATCACCTTCCCGCACGGGATTCGCGGATGTAGAAGCGCGCCTTCTCGGCTTTCTTGCTGCAGCCTTCGAATGCTTCGAATTGCTGCTGGGTCTTGGCGCCGGTCAGCAACGACAGGGCCTTGGAATAGCTGACGGTACCGGCAAAACCTTCGGCCTTGGCCAGGTCCAATTCCCGCCAGGCGCTGTCGAGCTGGCTGCCGCAACTGTCGCGGTAAGCGGTCTTGCCGGCACAACCGGCCAAGGCCAGAACCATCAGGGATGCCACCAAGGGCAGGCAGATCCGGGCTTTCATCGATAACACCTCAAGTCAGGTCAAACAGTCGTGCAGGTAAGACGGTTTCGCCGGCAAAAAGTGCCTCGGTTCGACCGCTATATTCAAGTGTGGACGGAGCATACGCATATGCCGTCGCGGCGTGTCAAAAAACGACGTCTACGCCACAACGATTGAGCCTTGCCCTCGATGCGTGCATTGTTGGTCTCTGTTCGACAAGAGGCCAGCTCATGACAAAACGTGTCGCATTGGTATTGGGCTCGGGCGGCGCCCGGGGCTATGCCCATATCGGAGTGATCGAGGAAATCGAGCGACGCGGCTACGACATTGCCTGCATCGCCGGTTGCTCCATGGGCGCCGTCGTGGGCGGGATCTATGCCGCGGGCAAGCTCAAGGATTACCGCGACTGGATCGAGAGCCTCGATTACCTGGACGTGCTCCGGCTGGTGGACGTCAGTTTCCGCCTTGGGGCAATTCGCGGTGAAAAAGTCTTCGGGCAGATCCGCAAGATTGTCGGCGAGCTCAATATCGAAGACCTGCGCATTCCCTACACGGCGGTCGCCACCGACCTCACCAACCAGCAGGAGATCTGGTTCCAGGAAGGCTGCCTGCACCAGGCGATGCGTGCCTCGGCGGCGATTCCCAGCCTGTTTACCCCCGTCATGCAAGGCAATCGCATGCTGGTGGATGGCGGCCTGCTCAATCCGCTGCCGATCGTGCCGGTGGTGTCGAGCCATTGCGACCTGATCATTGCGGTCAACCTCAATGCCACCAACCAGAACCAATACAAACTGCCGGTGATCCAGCGCCCCGCAGCGTTCCGGCGGCGCTTCGACACCCTGGTCAATTCCCTGGGTTCGCGGCTGCCGTTTCGCCGCAAACAAGCCGAGCAATTGTTGCTGTTGGAGCAGGAAGCGCTCAAGGCCGAGGCCGCCGACATCAACCCGTGGATCGAATCCGCCGAGCCCGAGGGCCAGCAACCGGCCGCCGCGCCGCAAACCGAAGGTGCGCCAAGATCCGCCACCGGCTCGTTCATCATCGATAACGTCGGGCCGGCCTCGTTGCTGGACTTGATCAACCAGAGCTTCGAGGTGATGCAGACTTCGCTGGCGCAATACAAGATTGCCGGTTACCCGCCGGATGTGTTGATCAACGTGCCAAAACGGGTGTGTCGGTTCTTCGAGTTCTACAAGGCGCCGGAGCTGATCGCGTTGGGGCGGGAGATTGCCAGCGATACCTTGGATCGGTATGAGCGCGAGCAGAATTAGAATTGAGCAGACTTCCCGTGGCTGACTTGAGCGCTTGGGTTAAACACCCGCCTCTTCCAACAACCGATACCCCACCCCCGGCTCGGTCACGATGAACCGTGGTCGAGTCGGATCATCGGCCAGTTTCTGGCGCAGGTGACCGACAACGATGCGCAGGTAATGGCTGTCTTCGACGTGGGTCGGTCCCCAGATATCCTTGAGCAGTTGCTGCTGGGTAATGACCCGTCCCGGATGCCGGGCCAGTTGCGCCAGCACCGCGTATTCCTTGCGGGTCAGGGCCACTTCGGTGCCGTCCAGCAACACCCGGCGATAGGCTAGGTCAACGGTCAGCGCGCCGAACGTCAGCACCGCTTCCTGGGCCTCGCCTGCCGGTGCCTGGCGCAGCAGCGCACGCACGCGGGCCAGAAATTCCTGGATGCCGAACGGCTTGGTCACGTAGTCATTCGCGCCGTTGTCCAGCGCCTCGACTTTCTGCGCCTCGCTGGCGCGCACCGAGAGCACCAGGACGGGCGCCGTCGACCATTGACGAAACTCGCGCAGCACTTGCTGGCCGTCCATGTCCGGCAGGCCCAGATCGAGCACCAACAGGTCGGGCTTGTTCAGCGCCGCCTGGGCCAGGCCCGCGGCGCCGGTGTCGGCTTCGAGCACCTTGTAGCCTTGTGAGGCCAGGCTGATGCGCAGGAATTTGCGGATCTGCGGTTCGTCATCGATGACCAAAAGGGTCGCGCTCTGGCTCATGGGGTCCGTTCATCACAGTCAAGTGGCGAGAGCATAACGCAGCGCCGTTCAGGCTTCATCGTCCATGCCCGGTTGTGCCTGCAAGGGCAGGTGCAAATTGATGCAGGTGCCGCGACCGTCGAGGCCGTCAGCCACGCTGATCCGCCCGCCATGGGCACCGACCATGCCCTGGCAAATCGCCAAGCCCAGCCCCGTGCCCTGCCCGCCTCGATCACCGCGTGCAGCGGTGTAGAACATGTCGAAGATTTTCTCGCGCTCTGGCTCGGGAATTCCTGGACCTTCATCGGCCACGGCAAAAAAAACCTCATCCTCCTTCGCCCCAGCGGTGAGCAACAGCCGTCCGTGAGCGGGGGAAAACCGCGCGGCATTTTCCAGCACATTGACCAGGGCCTGTTCGATCAGCGCTGCGTGGACATGCAGCAACGGCAAATCGGACGGCACTTCGATGCCGACCGCCAGCGGCGCCAACACCGCCCGAAGCCGGTGCAAGGCACTGGCGACGATGTCGGCCGGTGAAACCCAATCGCGGGCAAGTTTCAGTGCGCCATGGCCGAGGCGGGTCATGTCGAGCAGGTTCTGGATATAACGATCCAGGCGCTCGGCCTCGTCGCGGGTGCCTTCGAGCAGCTCGCGACGATCCTCCAGCGGAATCGCTTCGCCCAGCGCCAACAGGCTGTCGATGCTGCCACGCATGGACGTCAGCGGAGTGCGCAGGTCATGGGAGACGGAGGCCAGCAAGGCGCTGCGCAGCTGTTCGGTTTCGCCATGCAGGCGCGCCGCTTCCAGGTCTTGCGCCAATTGCGCCCGCGCCAGGGCCTGGGCGAGCGGCTGGCTGAGGGCCGCCAGCAAACGTCGACGTTGACCACTCAACGGCTTGCCGTCCTTGGGGCAAATACCCAACAGGCCCAGCGGGCCGCCCTCGGTCGACAACGGCCACCACCACCAACGTCCGGACGGCAACGTGGCGGTGCCGGCGCCGGCCGGTTGATCGTGCTGCCAGGACCAGTCGGCGGCGGCGCGCTCGGCCTCGGTGAACGTCAACGGTTCGGCGGTCTCGACGTTCCATCCGTGCTGGCCGTCGCGGTTGAGCAGGCACAGTTGCAAATCGTCATCGCTGTTGAGGTGCAACACGGCGGCGCTGATCACGGCTTGGCGATCAGTGGCGGCGGTCAGTTTGCGCGACAGGTCGAGCAACTCGCCGGTTTCCTGCTGGGTGTCGCGCAGGGCCTGCAATTGACGACGCTGACGAGCCGCGAGGTTACCGGTCAGGGCGGCCATCAGGAGGAAGAACACCAGCGTCAGCACGTCTTCTTCGCGTTGGATCGTCAGGGAAAAATTCGGCGGGATGAACAGGAAGTCATAGGCCAGGAACGACAGCGCCGCACAGGCCAACGCCGGGCCGAGGCTGCTGCGTACCGCCACCAGCAACACCGCCATCAGAAACACCAGGGAGATGTTGGGCAGCGCCAGCAACCCGGAGATTCCCCAGGCCAGCGCGCTGGCAGTCGCCGTTGCCACCAGCGCCAGCGCGTAGTCGAATCGACGCTGGGCGGTGCTCGGGCGCAGGCGAGCGGGCTCCGGCGTTTCTTCGCTGTCCAGCACGTTGATTTCCAAGCCACGGGCATCGCGCAACAATCGCGAGGCCAGGCCGCCGCCAAACAGTCGCCTGCGCAAACGCCGCCGGGACTGACCGACCAACACCAACGTCGCACGACGTTGTGCAGCGTGTTGGATCAGGGTCTTGGCGACCTCCCCGGCACGCAGCGACACCACCTCGCCGCCGAGGCGTTCGGCCAGTTGCTGGGCGCTTTGCAGACGCTGGCGGGATGATTCGTCTTGGGCATCGCCGTTGTCCACGTGCACCACGCTCCAGGGCAAATGCCGACGCTGGGCGACGCGGCTGGCGTGGCGCACCAGCCGTTCGGCCTGAAGGTCGCCGTCCACGCCCACCAACAATCGGCCCCGCACCGCCGGGGCCGACTGGCCCAATTGCCGATAGCCCTGGGCCAGGTCGTTGTCCACTTGCGCGGCGGCGGTCTGCATGGCCAGTTCGCGCAACGCGGTGAGGTTGGTCTGGGTGAAAAACGCATCGATCGCGGCGCGGGCCTGCTCCGGCACGTAGACCTTGCCCTCGCGCAGACGCTCGAGCAGCTCGCGCGGCGGCAGGTCGATCAGCAACAACTCATCGGCCTCCTGCAAGACCCAGTCCGGCAGCGTTTCGCGCACCTGCACGCCGGTGATGCCGCGCACCTGATCGTTGAGGCTTTCCAAGTGCTGGACGTTGACTGTGGTGTAGACATCGATGCCGGCGGCGAGCAGCTCCTGGATGTCCTGCCAACGCTTGGCATGGCGGCTGCCCGGTGCGTTGCTGTGGGCCAGTTCATCCACCAGGACCAGGCTCGGGTGGGCCGCGAGCAGACCGTCGAGGTCCATTTCCTCGAGCATCACCCCGCGATATTCCGAACGCACCAGCGGCTGCTGTGCCAGGCCATTCAACAGGGCTTCAGTCTCGGCGCGCCCGTGGGTCTCGACGACGCCGGCAACCACTTCCGTGCCCTGACGCAACCGGGCGTGGGCCGCTTGCAGCATGGCGTAGGTCTTGCCGACGCCCGGGGCGGCGCCGAGGAAAACCTTGAGGCGACCACGGTCGTGGCGCGGCAGGTTGGCTAACAGTGCATCGGCACGGCCGGAGTCGCTCATGCTGCGGGTCTCTTCCAGATTTGATCAAAACACCCTGATATCGGGTCAGCGTTTTTCCAACGCCAGGTTCAGCGCCAGCACATTCACCACGGGCGGCCCGACCAGTGGCCGCTCGATGTGGCTATCGAGCAACTGCTGCAACGTCGAAACCGGCAGGTTCCTGGCCGCCGCGACACGCGCCAGTTGATAGGCAATCGCGGCCGGAGGCAAGTGCGGATCCAGCCCGCTGCCGGAGGTGGTGAGCAGCGCCAGCGGCACCGGTCCCTGGCCGGGCACTTGCAGCGCTTGGGCGTCAGCGCTCACCCGCGCGGCCAACGCCGGATTGCTCGGCGAAAAGTTGCTCGCGCCGCTGGCCACCGTGGCGAAGGCGCCCGCCGAGGGACGCGGATGAAACCAGCCATCGCCGGCAAAATCCTGGGCGATCAACCGAGAGCCGCGAACCTTGCCGTCAGCGTCATGGACCAGGCTGCCGTTGGCTTGGTCCGGGAAGGCGAGTTGCGCCACGCCGGTGACCAGCAAGGGGTAGGCGACGCCGGTGATAAGGGTCATCAGCAGTAACAGGCTCAAGGCCGGGCGAACGAAAATGTACATATTTCCAGATCCTCAGGGTGTACACACCGTGGCGGGGGAGCTTGCTCCCGCTGGGCTGCGTAGCAGACCCAAACTTGCGGCCGCGGTGTGTCAGGTGCATTGCATTCAGCTTCTTTTGGGGCTGCTTTGCAGCCCAGCGGGAGCAAGCTCCCTCGCCACAAGGGCCAGCGATCCTTCGCTCAAACCAACCCCAATCCCGTCAGCAGCAGGTCAATTGCCTTGATCCCCACGAACGGCACGGCGATGCCGCCCAGGCCATAGATCAACAGATTGCGTCGCAGCAACGCCGCCGCGCTTGCCGCCTGCACGCGCACGCCGCGCAGGGCCAGGGGGATCAGCACAACGATGATCAAGGCGTTGAAAACGATGGCCGAGAGGATTGCGCTCTGCGGGCTGGCCAGGTGCATGACGTTGAGCACGCCGAGCTGTGGATAAATCGAGGCAAACAGCGCCGGCAGGATCGCGAAATACTTGGCGATGTCGTTGGCAATCGAAAACGTCGTCAGCGCCCCGCGTGTCACCAGCAATTCCTTGCCGATCTGCACCACGTCCAGCAGTTTGGTCGGGTCGCTGTCGAGGTCGACCATGTTGGCCGCTTCGCGCGCCGCCTGGGTGCCGTCGTTCATTGCCATGCCGACATCGGCCTGGGCCAGGGCCGGGGCGTCGTTGGCGCCGTCGCCGCACATGGCGACCAGCCGGCCATCGTTCTGCTCATGGCGAATGCGCGCCAGTTTTTTCTCCGGCGTGGCCTCGGCCAGCACGTCGTCGACACCCGCCTCGGCGGCGATGGCGGCGGCGGTCAGCGGGTTGTCGCCGGTGACCATGACGGTGCGGATCCCCAACTTGCGCAGCTCGGCAAAGCGTTCGCGGATGCCGGGCTTGACCACGTCCTTGAGATGGACGGCACCGAGCAGTTTGCCGTCCACGCAAACCAGCAAGGGAGTCCCGCCGCTCTGGGCGATCTTGTCGATTTCCCGCGCCAGCGCCGCCGGCAATTCAGCGCGAGGCAGACCGATGAAACTCAACAGTGAATCCACCGCGCCCTTGCGATAGACACGGCCCTGGTAATCGACACCGGACAACCGAGTCTCGGCGCTGAACGGCACGGCGGTGAGCATCTGGGCGGCAGGCTCGGGCTGCGGATGCAAGCCGCGCAAGAACTCGACGATGGATTTGCCCTCCGCCGTGTCATCGGCCAGCGAGGCGAACAGCGCGCCTTCGGCCAACTCCTTCGCGCTCACCCCTGGCGCTGCATAAACTGCCGAGCACCGACGGTTGCCGAACGTAATGGTGCCGGTCTTGTCCAGCATCAGCACGTGTACATCCCCCGCCGCCTCGACCGCGCGGCCGGACTTGGCGATGACGTTCAGGCGTACCAGCCGATCCATCCCGGCGATACCGATGGCCGAGAGCAGGCCGCCAATGGTGGTCGGAATCAACGTCACCAACAGCGCCACGAGAAACACCAGCGGCAGGCTGCCGTTGGCGAAATGCGCGAACGGTTGCAGCGTCACCACCACCAGCAGGAAGATCAGCGTCAAGCCGATCAGCAAGATATCCAGCGCCACTTCGTTGGGTGTTTTCTGGCGCTTGGCGCCTTCGACCAGGGCGATCATGCGATCCAGGGTGGACTCGCCGGGGTTACTGGTGATGCGCACCAGGAGCCAGTCCGACACCAGCCGCGTATTGCCGGTGACGGCCGAGCGATCACCGCCGGATTCGCGGATGACCGGCGCCGACTCCCCGGTAATCGCTGCCTCATTGACCGCCGCGATGCCTTCGATCACTTCACCGTCGCCGGGAATCATCTCCCCTGCCGCGACGCGCACCACATCACCTTTGCGCAGGCGGGTGGCGGGTATCACTTCGAAGCCCTGCGCAACCTGACGGCGGGCGCTCAAGCCTTCGCTGCCGGCCTTGAGGCTGTCGGCACGGGCCTTGCCGCGCCCTTCGGCCAAGGCTTCGGCGAAGTTCGCAAACAGCACGGTGAACCACAGCCACAGCGCGATTTGCGCGGCGACGAAGGTCGGCACGGCGTTGTCGGGAATAAAGCAGAGCACGGTGGTGAGGATCGCGGTCAGTTCCACCACCAGCATCACCGGCGCACGGTGCAATTGGCGCGGGTCGAGCTTGACGAAGGCTTGCACCAACGCCGGACGCCACAGCGCCGACATATTGGTTTTCGGTTGCTCCGGCGCCTTGGCGACGACGGTCTTGCTCATTGGCATGTTCATCATCAATTCCTCAGAAACCCAAGCTCAGGTGTTCGGCAATCGGGCCCAGGGCCAGGGTCGGCAGAAAGGTCAGGCCGCCTACCAACAGGATGGTCACGGTCAACAAGGTCACGAACAGCGGGCCGTGGGTGGGAAAGCTGTTCTGGCCGATGGGTGCGGTTTTCTTCAGCGCCAGGCTGCCGGCCAACGCCAGCACCGGCAGGATGTAGCCGAACCGGCCGATCAGCATGCCCAGGCCCAGCATCAAGTTATGAAACGGCGTGTTGGCGCCGAAACCGGCGAATGCCGAACCGTTGTTCGCCCCCGCCGAGGTGTAGGCGTAGAGCAACTGGCTGAAACCGTGGGCACCGGGATTGCTCACCGCGGCAGCCGGCCCCGGCAGGCTCGCAGCGATGGCACCCAACACCAGCACGCTCACCGGCATCACCAGCAGCGTCACCACCAGCAACTGCACTTCCCGGGCACCGAGCTTCTTGCCCAGGTATTCCGGTGTGCGGCCGATCATCAATCCAGCGAGGAACACCGCGATCAGCACGTTCAGCAGCATCCCGTAGAGCCCGGCGCCGACGCCGCCGAAGATCACTTCGCCGACCATCATGTTCATCAACGCCACCATGCCGCTCAACGGGTTGAGGCTGTCGTGCATGGCGTTGACCGAGCCGTTGGACGCCGCCGTGGTCGTCACCGACCAGAGCACCGTGGCGGTGGTGCCGAAACGCGCTTCCTTACCTTCCAGCGGTGCGGCTTGTTCAACGGCCGCGATGTCGAGGGTCGGATTAGGCTGCAACTCGGCCCATAGCGAAGTCGCACCGCCGATAAGGAACAACGCGAGCATGCAGGCGATGATCGCCCGGCTCTGGCGCAGGTCCTTGACGTAATGCCCGAAGGTGAACACCAACGCTGCCGGGATCAGGATGATCGAAGCCACTTCGAACAGATTGCTCCAGGCCGTCGGGTTCTCGAACGGATGCGCCGAGTTGACGCCGAAGAAACCGCCGCCATTGGTGCCCAATTGCTTGATCGCGATCTGACTGGCTGCCGGGCCGAGGGGAATCACCTGGTCCACGCCCTGCACCGTCACCCCGTGCACGTAATGCGCGAAGGTTTGCGGCACGCCCTGCCAGACCAAAAACAGCGCCAGCAACAGGCACAACGGCAGCAATCCGTAGAGCGTCGCGCGGGTCATGTCGACCCAGAAGTTGCCGAGAGTCGTGGCGGACTTACGCCCGATTCCGCGACACAGCGCCACCAGCACGGCCAGCCCGGTGGCGGCGCTGACGAAATTCTGCACCGTCAGGCCGACCATCTGGCTCAAGTAACTGAGCGACGCTTCGCCGCTGTAAGACTGCCAATTGGTGTTGGTCATGAAACTGACGGCGGTGTTAAAGGCCTGGGTCCACTCCATGCCGGGCAGGTGCTCGGTATTGAGGGGCAAATGGCCTTGCAGCAAGAGGATCGCGAACAACAATACGAACCCCGCCAAGTTGAAGGCGAGCAAGGCCAAGGTGTATTTCTGCCAACTCTGCTCTGCGCTGGCATCGACGCCGGACACGCGATAACAACCGCGTTCCAGCGGGCCAAGGATCGGAGAAAGCCACGTGCGCTGGCCTTCCATCACCCGATAATAAAAGCGCCCCAGGAACGGTGCCGGAATCAGCACCAGCGCGAAAAAGCCAAGGATCAGGCCGAAGTCATAACCGTGCATAGCCGCTCCTAACTCCGGTCCGCGCGCAACAGCGCAACCAGTAGATAAATGAACAGCGCCACTGCCAGCAGCAGCGACACCCCGTCCAGAACACTCATGGGATTTCTCCGTGGTACGGCGTCTTGCCGCGTGTGGTGATTGTCGGCAGGAAGGGCGTAAAGGGACGAGATCGAGGAAGGGGTTGGGGGATAAAGAAACTGTAAAAAATCACTCCCGATTGGCTGGGCAGGCCTGCTCGCGATGAGGCCAGTTTCGACAACCACGCTCCGAACTGGAGCAAAAAACCACGCCATCCGGTAGCCAACATCCCCGATACGACACGATTTCGCCCATTACGACCGCCCGAACCACACTGGCACGCCCACTGCACGGGCCCTGCCCAGCGCTTTTGCTACTTATCGAGGGGAGCCACCGATGAACACACAACTCAAACCCACCCTGGGCACCCTGCACTTATGGGGCATCGCCGTCGGGCTGGTGATTTCCGGGGAATACTTCGGCTGGAGCTACGGCTGGGGTGTCGCCGGGACGCTGGGCTTCCTGGTGACGTCGTTCATGGTCGCGGCCATGTACACCTGTTTCATCTTCAGCTTCACCGAGCTGACCACCGCGATTCCCCATGCCGGCGGGCCGTTCGCCTACAGCCGTCGGGCCTTTGGCGAGAAAGGTGGCTTGATCGCCGGGCTGGCAACCTTGATCGAATTTGTCTTCGCCCCACCAGCGATCGCACTGGCGATCGGCGCCTACCTGAACGTGCAATTCCCGGCGCTCGACCCGAAACACGCCGCCGTCGGTGCCTATATCGTGTTCATGGGCCTGAACATCCTCGGGGTGAAACTGGCGGCGACCTTCGAGCTGGTCGTCTGCGTGCTTGCGGTGGCCGAACTGCTGGTGTTCATGGGCGTCGTCGCGCCGGCGTTCAGTTTCAGCAGCTTCGCCCTGAACGGCTGGGCCGGTTCCGATGTGTTCGGCGCGCCGGCCATCGCCGGGATGTTCGCGGCGATCCCCTTCGCGATCTGGTTCTTCCTCGCCATCGAAGGCGCGGCCATGGCCGCCGAAGAAGCCAAGGACCCGAAACGCACGATCCCCAAGGCCTACATCAGCGGCATCCTGACCCTGGTATTCCTGGCCATGGGCGTAATGTTCTTTGCCGGCGGCGTCGGTGATTGGCGCACCTTGTCCAACATCAACGACCCGCTGCCGCAAGCCATGAAAACCGTGGTCGGCGAAAGCTCCGGCTGGTTGCACATGCTGGTGTGGATTGGCCTGTTCGGCCTGGTGGCGAGCTTCCACGGCATCATCCTCGGCTACTCGCGCCAGTTCTTCGCCCTGGCCCGCGCCGGCTACCTGCCCGCCTCCCTCGCCAAACTGTCACGCTTCCAGACCCCGCACCGCGCGATCATCGCCGGCGGCCTGATCGGCATCGCCGCCATCTACAGCGACGGCCTGATCAACCTCGGCGGCATGACCCTGACCGCGGCGATGATCACCATGGCGGTATTCGGCGCCATCGTCATGTACATCATGAGCATGCTCAGCCTGTTCAAACTGCGCAAAACCGAACCCAACCTCGAGCGCACCTTCCGCGCCCCAGGCTACCCCATCGTGCCGGGCATCGCCCTGGTCCTCGCCGTGGTCTGCCTGATAGCGATGGCCTGGTTCAACGCCCTGATCGGCCTGATTTTCCTCGGCTTCATGGCAGTCGGTTTCGTCTACTTCGTCCTGACCGCCCAGCTGCGCGCAGACGCTCCGGCCGATGCGATGTTGACCGGGCTATAAGGTGAAATCGGCATAACGGGCGTAGTATGGAACCACTGCGAACAGCCTTCGCTCATAAGTGGTAAGTGCAACGGTTAGCGAATGTTCGACTGACCGTTGCACTCTCAAGGAGAGCCCTATGCCCTGGTATGCCTGGTTAATCCTGATCGTCGCCATCGGCTCGATGGTGGGTGGCTTGATGATGCTGCGCGACACCGCCCACAAGGTAGAACTGACAGACGAACAGCGCAAACGCGTAGCCGAACGTAACGCGGAAATGGATGCGAAAGAGGCTAAGGACCGCTAATCCTCAGTTATCACACCGCTTCCGTGGCGAGGGAGCTTGCTCCCGCTGGGCTGCGCAGCAGCCCCCCAAAACTGCTGACGCGGTGTGTCAGGCTAATCGTGTTCTGGCCGTTGGGGCTGCTGCGCAGCCAGCGGGAGCAAGCTCCCTCGCCACAAAAAGCCAGCGCCTGCAGCATCACTTCTCCCAATCCGCCTTGGCAATGTGCAACCCATGCTGTCCCTTGTACGCCGCCCGCTCCGGCTGACTCCAGCCCTGCAGCAATGAATCCTCCAACCGATAAATCTCCACCCCCAGCGGACGGCAAACGCTAAGCGGATCCTGCGCATCCGGCCCCCACATCGCCAACGACAAATCCCCGCCAGGGCAAGTCGATAACGCGCAGAGCAAATCAATCTCGGCAAAAAACTCCAGGTAATCGCCCTTCTGCGCCGGACATGCCTTCATGAAATACATGTCGTCATGATTCAACCCAGTGCACTGGAAGATATTCAGCACATCGTGCACATCAAACTCAGTCAAACCATGAGGCAACACCGCACGGGTCAGGTTCGAGTGGCAGTGATGATGAAAATCCTCGCCGGTCAGCATCTTGTTCACATACGGATCACACCGCGTCCCCAACAAATCATGCAAACGCCCGCCATGCTCGTCGATCCCATAACCGGCCAAACTGTCATCGGTGATCGTCACCAACGGCCGCAGGAATGGCAGGTTCGACCACAACCGATCGTAAGTGCTGACATGCGCGCCCTGAAGCTGCCGCGTGCGCGCCGCCCACAACCGCTCCCGCGGATCGTGGGCATTCCAGACGTTGAAGTCCCCCACTTGCGGCCCCACCGGCGTGGTCACGCGGAAGACATGCCCAGCCGGTACATGCCAGGCGCGGCCGGTGCGGATGGGGACCTCGAACTGCTCGATCAGCGTGCGCTTGTCTTGAGCGGAGCGGATGCGGTCGTAGAAGGGTTTGTCCACTTGGAGGGCGGAACCTTTGCTGACCTGGTAAGCGGCTGGGTAGTCTTTGTACATGGCGCGGGTCCTTTGATCAGTGGGCGTTATCGGAAGTCAGCAAGTGCAAAAGCAACTGCTCGGAATCGTCGAGATAAAGGCTCATGCCCTCATGGGCCGCAAGCTTGTCGCCTTCGGCCAGCCATTCGTGGATCTGCCGATCACGGGCCAGCCACGGCGCCTGGAAACGCGCCTCATCGGGAGCGGAACAAAACACCAAGCGTAGCTGCGCGACCACGTTGGTGAAAAACTCATCGAGCAAAGGACTGCGCATCAAGCCAACGACATGCTGATGAAACGCCAAGCCATGGGTACCGACAGCACGCCAGTCCTCACGCTCCCGAGCCAGATCCGCAGCCTCCAAGGCTTCGAGCATTCGGTCGGACTGGTACTCGCTCAGCGGCTTGCTGGTAAGAATGGCCTGTAGCTCCAACGTGCGACGGACCCTGAACAAATCCCGGACGTCAGCGACGTCCAGCCTGCGGACCATGACTCCTTTGTTTCGAACGTAACGGGTGAGTCCTTCCTGACCCAGACGGTGCAGCGCCTCGCGGATGGTGTTGCGGGATGCGTTGTAGGCGCAGACCAGGTTGTTTTCGATCAGCGCCATGCCTGGAATGAGGCGACCGCCGATGATGTCGGCGCGGAGCTCGAGGGTGATTTGGTCGGCTAGGGAAAGGGCGTTGGTCATGGGGTGGGGGCCTTGGATTGTTGAACAATCGGTTGGCATTAGGTAATCAGTTTTTATGCCAACGCCAGCGTTCCTTGGTAATCCGAACAAAATCGCATCCACCAAACCCAAAAAGGCCAGTCTATTCGACCGGCCTCCTTCAATTACAACCTCAGTTTACTTCCAGCTTGTCACGGTTCCTATCGAGAATCGCCTTGCCGATTCCCTTGACCTCCAGCAATTCGTCCACCGAAGAGAACGGTCCATTACTGTCACGATACGCAACAATCGCATCGGCCTTGCCCTTGCCTATTCCAGTTAGCTCGCGCTGCAGCGTCGCGGCATCCGCTCCGTTCAAATCCACTTTGGCGCCTTGCGTTTTGGCCGGTTGCTCCACTACCTGTGGCGCAGCGACCGAGTCAGACTTCACCGCTGGGGCGGCGAAAGCAGCGATCGAGGCGCTGGTGAGAAACGCAAAAATCAGCGAATAGAAATAGCCTGTACGCATAAAGTGACGCTCCATGACATCGGTAAGAGAGAAGCAGCTTTTCCGAAGCTGCTTCTCAAATCTAGGTGATGATGGGGAGCTGTCAAAAACGTGTACGTTACGGGGTGTGTAATAATCAAGGCTCGAGGTGGCGCTGCTGATAGATCCAATCGACGATTTCACCGTCCGGGGCATAACCGCTGACAGTATCGCGAAGCAACTGGCGGACGCGGGCGTAATCGTCTTCCTCGATGGCAAGCAGCAGATCCGCCAGCCTGGCCTTGAGGACATCCCAAGGTAGGAAGTCTTCATTGGCGCTCATGATCATCGGGTGCTGGGTTGCGACGACGTTGTCACCGATCAGCAACTCCTCGTAAAGCTTTTCGCCTGGGCGAAGGCCTGTGAACTTGATCGAGATGTCACCCTGAGGATTCTTTTCAGAGCGAATGCTTAAGCCAGACAAGTGAATCATCTTCTCCGCCAGCTCGACTATTTTTACCGGCTCGCCCATGTCCAACACGAACACATCCCCACCCAAGCCCATGGAACCGGCCTGGATTACCAACTGAGCGGCTTCGGGGATGGTCATGAAGTATCGCGTGATCTTGGGATGGGTAACGGTCAGCGGCCCGCCAGATTTGATCTGCTTATGGAACAGCGGAATAACCGACCCGGAGGAACCCAGCACGTTACCGAAACGGACCATGGTGAAGCGGGTCTTATTGACCCGTGAGACATTGGCCTGATCACCGAACAACACAGGCGCCAACTCTCGACTTAAGGCCTGCAATGTCAGCTCAGCAAGCCGCTTTGTGCTACCCATGACATTTGTTGGACGCACGGCCTTGTCCGTAGAGATCAGGACGAAGTTCGATACACCCGCCTGCAATGCAGCCTGCGCGGTATTCAACGTTCCTATTACATTATTCAAGACGCCTTCCGCAATGTTGTGCTCAACCATCGGCACATGCTTATAGGCCGCAGCGTGATAGACCGTATCGACGTTCCAGGTCTTCATCACATCAAGCAACTTATCCTGATTGCGTACCGATCCCAAAATAGGCAACAACCGAACTGAGAGAGACTCCCGGATAATTCGCGGCTCAAGTTCGGACAAAATACTATAGAGATTGAATTCGCTATGCTCAAACAGCAGCAGCGTAGTGGGCTTCAGTGCGATGATTTGCCGACAAAGCTCTGAACCGATCGAACCGCCAGCGCCGGTGACCAGAACCGACTGGCCCGTGATGCAATGCTCAAGCAGATCAGGTTGCGCCGGCACCGCATCACGTCCTAGAAGGTCCGCGATATCCACTTCCTGGATGTCATCCACTTTGACTCGGCCACTGGCCAAATCCATGAAGCCTGGGACGCTACGTACGTGCAGCGGGAAACCTTCGAGCAGGGTCAGGATTTCTCGACGGCGACCGCGCGACGAAGAAGGAATGGCGAGGAGTATTTCCTGGGCGCCAGTCGCATCGATCATTTTTTGTATGTGTTTGGGTTGATAGACCTGAAGTCCGGCAATCACGCGATCAGCGATGCTGGCGTCATCGTCTATGAACGCAACGGGCCGCATCACCCTTCCCATGCGCAGCGCGGCGACAAGTTGGTTGCCAGCAGCGCCGGCACCATAGATAGCAACCTTGGGCAGGCCGTCGTCACGATTGGTAAAGGGTACATGTTGGGCTGCGGTGAACCAGTCGCCCAGAAAGTATTGGCGCATCACGAGACGAAGCCCGCCGATCATGATCAGGCTCAACCACCAATAATTGAAGATAATGGAACGCGGAACGACAGTTCTGTGGTTGCTATACCAATACACCACCAAAGCCAATAGCAGCGCCGACAGGCTCACGGCTTTACAGATAGTGATCAACGCATCATTACCAAAATAACGCATGACAGCACGGTACATGCCGAAGCGAATGAAAATTGGAATGGCGACCAGCGGAGCGGACGCGAACAGCCACAGATGCGTTTCGACTGGTGCAACCAACGCATCGACACCAAGTCGAACGACAAATGCTAGCCACAGGGCGATCCAGACCAGCACCATATCCATGGCTACCTGAATGGCTCGCTTATGACGCCTCGGCAATCCCAACAAGACTGTTCTTAATTTATCCATGAATCCTTCCTGCACCCTGACCAGCTCCTAAAGCCAAATCCATCCCTTACACAGGTGGCACACCACCGTCGGTTGGACAATCAATAACCGAAAAAAGCGAACTTAGCTTGAAATCATGCTTTTTCAAGCTCGCCCGCATGAAACCTGACAGCGAGTAGCACCAATGGCACATAGGCCACTATTAAAGCCAAGGCACCATCAATGTCCCACAATACGACGCATGCGGCCAACGGCAGCAGCCATAACAAATTGATCGCCGACACCGCCAGCGTTACAGGAAGATGCCGACCGAACTGACGCGAAGCGAACTGATAAGCATGGCTGCGGTGAGCCTCGTACACCTTGTCACCGCGAAGAAGACGTCGTATCAAAGTAACCGTTGCATCGACAATAAACACACCGAGCAAAATCAACCAAACCCAAAGTAACTTGGACGAAGTCCAAGCTGCCTGCAGTGACAGGAGCCCCAAGACCATACCGAGGAATCCACTGCCCGCGTCTCCCATGAAAATGCGAGCAGGAGGAAAATTCCAGTACAAAAAGCCTGCCACCGCCATAGCGAGCACTAGCGGAGCCACCATCAAGGATCCAAAGCCGCCCAGCCAGTAAAGCAGACACGCCCCAAAGCAGGCGCAGATGGCTTCCACGCTGGCAATACCATCGATGCCATCCATGAAGTTGTAGAGATTCAACATCCACACCAAGTAAAGAACTGCCAGGACGTGACCAAACCAAGCCAGGTTTACTTCTACGCTAAACATCGTGATCGCCGGCATCCCGCCTAGCCAATACAGTGCCCATACCGATGCAGTAAAATGCCCCAACAAGCGCCAACGGGCAGCAATGTGGCCGTGGTCATCGAGGAAACCGAGCACAGCGATTCCAGCTCCCGCTCCTAGCATCGACCACATTGCGTGCCAAGGCAGCAAATTGTTAGTCGCTAATATTGGTAGAGCCGCCAGGAAACTTAATACAATGGCCACGCCACCGCCACGTGGGGTCGGGGCGGAATGTGAGCTGCGGGAATTGGGAACGTCGATCAGATTCCGGGCAAGGGCATACTTACGCAGCGCCCCGGTTAATGAGAGCGACAATATTGCGATTAAAGAAAATATCAACCAAAAAGGCATAGGGTAACCAGCTCATAAATATGATATTCAACGACCACGGGAGACGTAATCCTTCCCAGCTTTGAACAAAGCCTCTTCCGGACTCATCGGAGGACACCAAGATAAGATATCTCGAACCTTGCGAGAATCAATAGCGAGAGATCCGTAGAGCTGGTCGTACGTGGTCTTACGTCCCGATAACTCTGCCACCATTCTCACAAACGTGTCAGGCAAGTAAAACAGTCGCGCGCTACGCCCCATCCCTCTGGCGACATATTGAATGATTTGAGGTGTCGATACGTCCTCCCCGTCGCTAACCAGAAACGTGCGGTTAGCTGCAGCGTCATGCTCAAGACAAAGCTGCACTAGATCGATAAAATTCTCGAGCGAGATGATACTGCGCTTATTCTCAACCCTAAGAAAAGGGAGCGGCACACCACTTGCGATTAATCTCAACAACAACCCAAAGTTACCAGGCGCATGTCCGGCATAAATTAATGGCGGGCGAAGTACAACCAGCTCCATCCCGCTTTCGGAAGAAATGTCCCGAAGCCCCTTCTCCGCTTCAAGCTTGGATATCGCATAATCGGCATGGGGGTTTAGTGGAGAAAGCTCGTCAAAGCGACTTCCATTTGTATTAGAGCCATGTACACCTATTGAACTAATAAAAATAAACCGCTTTACTCCTTGATCAGCGGCTTGGCGCGCCAAATTGAGCGTCGCCTCAACATTTACTCTCCTAAATGCTGCTAAAGGATCCTCGTGCCTGTCATTTAATTTATGGGCTCTTCCTGCGACATGCACAACAATATCCACGTCTTGCAGTAGTGTACTCCATCTGGTCCCGGCCGAAAGATCACCGACGCCTAGCGTTTGGCAGCCATCCGACATCATCTGCGATAGGCGAGATGTCGCCAGAACAGAATAGTTAAGTCTAAGCGCTGTTTGTAGCCTGCTTCCAACAAAACCAGTGCTACCCGTCAGGAGAACTTTTTTCATAAATTTCATTACTTAAAGTAACTTGCCAACTTGAATGGAACCTTCATCGCCACCAAAAGAATATTCGTGTGGATACCATTTTCCTTGCAAGCTCTTACAATCTCCAAATTCTGATGAATCCGCCACCAGAAACCAGTTGTGCTTATACCGCCCTCTCGCATTTTAACCATGACGGCGGAATGCCTTACCATTTTTACGCCTTTAGACATAAACCGGGCCATTAATTCGAAATCTGCGGAGACTCGATATCCCAATTTATAGCTTCCGTATTTATCAAAAAGCTCACGCCTAGCGTAAAAAGTGGGATGGGGGATCATAAATCCAAAACGGACCTTCCAAGGCGAAAAACCTGAAGAAGAATACCTGCGAGTCACAACATCCATCTCTTTGCGCTGCACAAACACCAGATCTGCATATACAGCGCCCGCGCTAGGGTTTTTCTGCAGATGAGCAACCATACCTTGAATGACATTACTATCAGCAAATACATCATCAGAATTCAGTATACCGACAAAGTCCCCAGTGGCGGCTTGAACGCCCTTGTTCATCGCATCATATATACCTTTATCGGGCTCGCTTATTACTTTAGAAATACGCCCCTCGTATTCAGCAATCAGATCCAACGTGCCATCCTTCGAGGCACCATCCACAATTATATATTCAATATCAGAGTATTGCTGTGATAGAACCGATTCAATAGTATCCCTGATGGTCTCGACGCTATTATAGCAGACGGTAATTATTGAGATTTTCAATACAATCAGCTCCGGCCGTATATATCTTCAAAACGAACAATATCATCTTCACCCAAGTAGGTGCCTGATTGGACTTCAATAAGCTCCAGAGGAATGACGCCCGGATTTTCCAAGGAATGTACCTGACCCACCGGAATATAGGTGGACTGATTTTCTGTTACGAGATAATTTTTCTCACCGTTGGTTACGCGCGCAGTTCCGCTTACGACTATCCAATGTTCAGCACGATGATGATGCATTTGCACCGATAATTTTGCGCCCGGATTCACCGTGATACGTTTTACCTGGTAACGCGGTCCGTTATCAATGGAATCGTAAACACCCCAAGGACGATAAACCTCACGATGATTAGAGTACTCTGGTCTCTTGCAATTTTTAAGTTGATCAACGATTTTCTTTACGTCTTGGACATCGTTTTTATGAGCCACGAGTACAGCATCTTTGGTTTCTACGATAACAAGGTCATCAACGCCGATAGCAGCGACTAGTCGATGAGTAGCGTGCAGATAGCTGCTAGTTGTACGCTCGGTGAGCACGTCTCCTTTAGATACGTTTCCGTTAGAATCTTTATCTCCTGTATCCCAGAGAGCCGACCAAGACCCGACGTCGCTCCATCCCGCATCAAGAGGCACCATGACCGCGTCAGAAGTGCGTTCCATGACAGCGTAATCAATCGATATATCCGGACATTCGTTGAACGCTTGAGCGTTGACGCGTGTGAAATGCATATCCTGCTGCGCGCCTGCAAACGAAGCCTGGCAGGAGCGGAGGAGATCCGGTGCGAAGCGCTCTAATTCCTGAAGATAACGGCTAGCTCGAAACATGAACATGCCGCTATTCCAAAAATACTCTCCGCTGTCCAGATATTTCTGAGCCGTAATTGAGTCAGGCTTTTCTACAAACCGGCTAACAACATAGCCGCCTTTGGCTATCCCCTTGCCCTTCGCCAAATAACCGAAACCCGTTTCAGCATGAGTAGGCACTATTCCAAACGTGACTAATTTCCCCGTCTCAGCCAAAATCAAAGCACAGGCGATGCTGGCATGAAATGCCTCAACGTTACGAATAAGATGATCGGCGGGAAGAACCAGCAGAACCGGATCAACTCCGGAAGCAGTAGCCTGCAGTGCCGCCAGCGCGATAGCCGGAGCAGTATTGCGCCCCACCGGTTCAAGCAAAATCTTGGCTTGGTCCATCTCCATCTGCCGGAGTTGTTCCGCCGCAAGGAATCGGTGTTGTTCGTTGCAAATCAGCATGGGGAGCTCGTGATCCAGCCCCTCCAACCGCTGAATTGTGGACTGCAGCAACGACTGCTCGGCATCAACCAAAGGCAGGAACTGCTTGGGATTAAGCTGGCGAGAAAGCGGCCAGAGGCGGGACCCCGTGCCGCCTGCCATGATTACCGGAAGAAACATTCAAGGTTGTCCTTACTGACGCTATCAAGATGCTGATGTTTCTGTATTTGAAGGCTAATGATCGCTAAAAACCAGCCTGACGGCCATCACTTCCTCGCCTCCAGCCGATGCTCTACGAACCACTGATACGCATCGCTCAGCCCTTCCTCGAGTCCGATCGTTGCTTGCCAACCCAACGCACGAAGACGAGAGACATCCACTAATTTTCGCGGCGCACCGTCAGGTTTGCTTGCATCAAAAGACAATTGCCCCTTAAAACCAGTGACCTTGGCAATCGTTTGTGCGAGTTCGCGTATAGTGCAGTCCTTTCCCGTCCCGACATTAATATGCGACAACATGGGTTGAGTGTTGGCCTGATACGTGGCTTGATCAAGCTCCATCACATGGATGCTTGCCGCTGCCATGTCATCGACGTGTAAAAACTCCCGCATCGGGCTACCGCTTCCCCAGATTACGACTTCTGCTTGATTGGTTTGCACCGCCTCGTGAAAACGACGGAGCAAGGCCGGAATCACATGGCTATTTTCAGGGTGGTAATTATCATGCGGCCCGTAGAGATTGGTTGGCATGACGCTGCGATAGTCGCGACCATGCTGACGATTGTAGCTCTCACACAGCTTGATCCCAGCAATTTTAGCGACCGCATACGGCTCGTTGGTCGGCTCTAATAAACCAGTGAGCAAAGCACTTTCCTGCATCGGCTGCTCAGCCTGTTTTGGATAAATGCAGGACGATCCAAGAAACAATAATTTCTGAACATTAGTTAGATGCGCAGCCTGAATCACATTCGCTTGGATCGTCAGATTTTCATAAATAAAATCCGCAGGAAAGGTATTGTTGGCCTGGATTCCCCCTACCTTTGCTGCCGCAAGATAGACTTGGTCAATCCGATTTTTTGAAAAATATGCATGAACCGCTTGCTGATCGAGTAAATCCAGCTCTTCCCGACCAGCGCAGAGAACAGAGCGATAGCCAAGAGCCTGGAGCCGACGCACGATAGCGGAACCCACCATGCCTCGATGGCCTGCGACGAAAACGGTCTGGTTCAATTCGCGGGACATTATTAATTCTCCAAAGCGACCGGAACATCATGGCCGTGTTGCTTGAGCAAGGCGTGACGCTGAGCAGCCTTAAGGTCTTCACGCACCATCTCCGCACACATTTCCTGCACTGTGATTTCAGGTACCCAGCCAAGGTCTTTTTTAGCTTTACTAGGATCACCCAACAAAGTTTCAACCTCGGTAGGTCGGAAATAGCGCGGGTCTACACGGACGATCACATCCCCAATCTTCAGGGCCGGCGCTAGATTTCCGTCGATGCGTTCAACCATCGCACGCTCTTCTACGCCTTCGCCTTCGAAACGCAACGTAACCCCAAGCTCAGCAGCGGACCAGCGCACAAAATCCCGTACTGAATATTGAACACCTGTGGCAATTACGTAATCTTCAGGATGCTCTTGTTGGAGCATCATCCATTGCATACGGACGTAGTCCTTGGCGTGCCCCCAATCCCGTAGCGCATCCATGTTGCCAAGAAATAAACACTGCTCTAACCCTTGTGAAATATTCGCCAGCGCGCGAGTAATCTTACGCGTGACAAAGGTTTCGCCACGGCGTGGAGATTCATGATTGAACAGGATCCCGTTGCAGGCATACATCCCGTAGGCCTCGCGATAGTTAACAGTGATCCAATAAGCATAAAGCTTCGCCACAGCATATGGAGAACGGGGATAGAAAGGCGTCGTCTCTTTTTGTGGGGTTTCCTGCACCAAACCATATAATTCAGAAGTAGATGCTTGATAGAAGCGGGTCTTCTTCTCCAACCCTAACAGGCGGATGGCCTCTAATATCCGGAGAGTACCCATGGCATCAACATCAGCTGTGTATTCAGGGGACTCGAAACTAACGGCTACATGGGACTGGGCCCCTAGGTTATAAACCTCATCCGGCTGTACTTCTTGTATGATTCTTGTAAGGTTCGATGAATCACTCAGATCGCCGTAATGGAGAACAAAATTTCGGTTATTAACGTGAGGATCTTGGTAGATATGATCTACACGCTGAGTATTGAACGATGAGGCACGCCGTTTAATGCCATGGACCTCATAGCCCTTCTCAAGCAACAATTCAGCTAAATAGGAACCATCTTGACCCGTAATCCCTGTAATTAAAGCCCTTTTCATCAATCAACTCTCCTATCAGTTTCTAAACTTTAGCTTCTATGGGCGGATCCGCCTGAGCTCGAGAAAAACGATATACTTTAACACGTCTTAAATCGGGAAAAAATCTCCTAAAAAACCAATAAAAAAACAAAGGAAACAAAAGATAATCCATCAAATTAAACAAATAAAATATATCAAAAGCCGCTCGAAACACGTACAACAAAAACACGACAACTAACAAAAATTTTCGCTCAAGCACCAACGCACAAAAAGAAAGGCTCGCAACGACTAAAAGCAAAAAAACTGAGAATCCAAAAAAAGAATGTAGCCTTAGAAAAGCGCTGTGAGGGTTCCCGCCGAAGCTCTCAACCATCGGCACAGTCGTAAGGTCTATGCCGGAAAAAAAACTTACCAAATCTAGATGTGCAAAGTAATCCTGAGCAATATAATATCTGTCACTTTCAATCCCTGCTGACAAGTTGGTCCTTGCCTGAATAAATTCATAAAAAAAGTCCCAACCAAAAATAAGGGCCGCAAAAGCCGCTAAAGCCCCTCCTCCAGCGGTTAGCGGACTCCTTCGATATAAAACGCAAAAAAACAATAAGAACGAAACAAACATCCCGTTTCGACTATACAAAGGAAAGCTTACCAAAAACACTAAAAAAAGCAACGTGACGGATATTGTTTTTCCGGTGTATTCTCTAGAAAAAATATAGCCACTCGCGAGCGCCAGTAATATCCCAGAATAAACGTTGCGACTTGACCCCACAAGAATCGTATTAAATTCGGCTGCCCCATAGTTCTCAGCCAGAACAAGCCAAAGCGTGACAATTAAAAAAATGATAAAGGGAAGCTCAAATAAAATCACCGTCTTCTTAAACTCTACCGCAAACCAAGAAACACCCAGCGCTGAAATAAAAACAAAAACCGTAAAAACACTTCTATACCCCGACCATTCATAATTAAACAGCGAGACAATAAAAAAGCAAAAAGGCAAAAACATTAGTGCACAAAAAGATAGTCCGCGCTTAGCAATAGATATAAAAAGCATTGCCAAAAAAACCATCCCCCCAACAGCCACCGCAGCTGTACGGTAGTCAATTGAGCCGTAACAAAAAGCAAGCGCAGAAAATAACAGGTACAAACATGCGCAAAAAAACGCACCAGTTCGTAAGATAGCGTACATTTAAGCTGCTCTCACAGGAAGCACCATCATTTCGGCTCATTCCAGCCTAAAATTTCGGCGGAGGGAGATAGTTTACTGGCCGCTAGAATATTGACACCGCACTTTTCAAACTCACTCTTTAATTCTTGCATTACCGACACTACACCTACCCCATTTTCGCCTACCGCTGTTTTATGCGGCTCGAAACCTTCAGCATCCACAGAAACATGTGGGAGGAGCGCTTCGTTAAAAATCATATCTGAAGCATCAGCCCCATAAAAATGCGGCCCCTTAAAATCCAGACCGTGTATGACGATTTTTTTAAAACCCATCGTCTTGGCCAGAACAGCCAAACCGATGATGCTGGAAATCGCCTGGGGCAGTACTTTTGTTTCTCCGCACATCTGCTGAACAATAGATTTTACGGCCCTTTTACCAAATATCCTATAATGCTTATCTCTGATGAAATAAGCCTTTTCTGAGTACAGCATACCAATAAGTTTTACTGAGTTTTTAAGCTCAGAGACATTTTTAAAGACAACCTTCGATTCCTCTAGAACTCTAAATTTCTTCATTCCGAAAAACACCTGGAATGTATTCATAAAAAATATCATATTTTTTGCAGAAGCGTTTTCAATAAAATGAAGATCCGGATTACTACACTTCAAAAAAGAAAAATTAAACCCAATAACAAAGGATTTTTTTCGATCAATAGACTCGTATGAATGATTCAAGCTCCAACCAGAGCCAAGGATATGGCATTCAAGTGTTTCATTATACGCACTAACCGGAATCGAGAACTCTCGCATTCCCATACGTTTCAGTTGAGATATCCGAAGCCGTTGGAGAATCGACTCAAAACAAAGCATTAGGCGCATGGCACAAAACTGAAGCGAAAGCGGTAAAGAACCTATAACAGCCCTTATGTTTTTTTTACTGAACATAGTAATCATCCACCTTGACGGGGGAATTTTTTTCAACATCGCGAGCCAAGATACTACCGATGACACTATCTAGCCGCTTGGGAGGCAAACCAAATCCCGGCCTCACGCTCCTAACCGAATCCATCGTAATAATCTCCCCAGCCCTCATTTGCTTCACGAAATATAGTGAGCGTCGAAACTGCACGTTACCTTGTTCACTAGATTTCCTGCCGTAATCGACGGCCCCCAACGCCGCCCATGCCGTTTTACTATCACGACACAAGGCTAAAAGCTCTACAGGCTCCAATGAAAAACTATCATCAGGACCGCCACCGCTGCGATCAAGGGTAAAGTGTTTCTCAATAATCGACGCTCCCAGCGCAACGCTAGTGATCGCCGTTGTGTTGTCTAAAGTATGGTCAGATAACCCGGTCACCAATCCATGGCGCTGCATCATGTCCGGTATCGTCCGCAGATTATAATCTTCTGCAGGAGCCGGGTAACCACTCACGCAATGAAGGATAGCCAGCTCCTTGCAACCGCCCTCTCGCGCAGCCTCAATAGCCTCAGCTATCTCGTCTGCGTCCGCCATCCCAGTAGAGATGATCATCGGTTTGCCGGTACTGGCGACATATTTTATCAGCGGTAAGTCAATCGCTTCGAACGAAGCAATTTTATAAGCGGGCGCGTTAAGACTCTCAAGGAGATCAACTGCCGTAGAGTCGAAAGGCGAACTGAAAATAGTGATGCCGAGTTTTTTGGCGTAATCAAAAAGCGGAGCGTGCCATTCCCAAGGCATGTGAGCCTCTTGATAAAGCTCATACAACGTCCGCCCGTCCCACAACCCGCCGCGGATCTGGAAATCGGCCGAATCGCAATCTAATGTAATAGTGTCGGCGGTATATGTCTGCAGCTTGATCGCGTCGGCACCCGCCTTCTTGGCCTCTTCCATAATCCGCTTTGCAGTCTCGAAATTGCCATTATGATTGGCGGACAGCTCTGCAATAATATACGGGGGCTCGTCTGCACCAATTTTTCTGCCGGCGATATTGATACTAGGATTTCGCATACGATTGACTCTCCTTTGGCTGCCATTCGGCGCTCAATAATCCAAAGCAAATAACTGAATGATAGTTTTCGCCGTCGTAATGTTGATCGCGCAGAACTCCTTCTTGCTGAAATCCCATACCAAGATGAAACTTGATTGATCGTTCATTATAGGCAAGGGCTTGTCCGCAGATCTTATGGAGGTCGAGAATTTTAAACGCGTAGTCCAGCGCTGCTTTTCCTAATTCTCGGCCTGTCCCTTTCCCTGCTTCAGGCGCCATGTAGAATCCCCAGTCAGCGACTCCAGGTACGCCGAGCTCGGTTATGTTCACAAAGCCTTGGGGTGCGCCGTCTACTTGGAAAATCAGTAAATGCTTGCTTGTATCAACGGAAGCACGCATGAACCAGGCTTGATGCTCTTCAAGCTTGATTTCATGCTGGGTATACATGAAACGACGTATATCCGGATGATTCCTCCAGGCAAGTACAACGTCCAAATCGTCCGCCGTCATCTCCCGGAGAGATGAGACCCGCTGCACGTTATCCATTACTCATGCTCCCGAGCAACCGCTCGACACCTAAACCGTCGCAGACGTTTTTTGCATGTCGGCTTAGCTCCGACAAGGATCTGCCTTGTGTTAAATCGAATATGGCATCCGGTAAGCGTGTGGGAACGTCGTGTGATTGCCCAACGAGCACGACGCAGCCGGAACGCAAAAGCGCCTCTGCCCCAGGCTTTTGATTATCCGCCAACACCACCATGATTGTCGGTACACCCAAACAACAGCGCTCCCAAGAAGTACTGCCGGCGGCACCGATGATTAGGTCTGCCGACGTCATGCGTTCGGCCATATCAGTCACGTTAACCAACACTTCGGTAGGCCAAGGCATGGTCGCCGCGATTTCGTTTACCGATGCCAGGCAAGGAGCCTTAAGTCCCATGACTACGCTTATCTGGCAATCGTCAGGCAGAGGGCAGACTCGCAGGGTTTGCAATACAAGTCCCGTGGCATTTGCTTGGTCAACGCCTCCCATCGTAACCAGCAGATGCTGGAGCACTGGGGAGCTTCGTCTTTCAAGACTTCGCTTACGCAGCTGGGCAAACTCCGGGCGTAACAGCGCGAACCGTGCTCCAACCAGCATCTGGCAGCTATCGGGCACCAGCCCTACGTAGTCTCGTTCCGTACGCCCGTGGTTTTGATCGAGGAGTATTTTGCAAACATGCGGACGATCCGCAAGGTCGTCTATTACCAAAAGATCGTTGTAGTACTTTTTCAGAGAGGTTTCCCACCGGGCATCCAAAGCGTAGTGATCCACCACCAGCCAGTCGGGCATTAAGTCGCCTAACAAGGCGGCACATTCGCCAGCATCTTGCGATTGGGGCGCCCCGAGCCAAGCGGAGTGAGCCAACTGGCTTTCCTGCGAAGCTAGGGAGACAGCAGGGTCAGCGGCCTCCGTCGCGTCCAGACCAAACGCTTCGAAATGCTTACTCCGGATGAAATCAAGCAGGTTTCCTGGGTGCTCCCTACAAATGAAATAGCATGTAGCGCCTTCTGCGCGTAGGGCATCAGCCAGGGTCAAGCAACGCATTACATGCCCGCTGCCAATCTGCAGCGAGGCATCGGCTCTGAATACGACCTTCATGCCTTTCATGCTTGGGCGCTTTCCGCTTGAAAGGCTTTATACATCCATTCAGCTCGAACCCAGTCTTCTGGGGTATCGATGTCTTGCACACGGTGGCGCGGCAGTACCACGGCGCTGGACTCTGGGCTGAAGATCATATGCCCAGCCAGCCAAGCACTTGCCAGCCCCCAGTAGAATTGCCCGGCGTCGTGGTAGCTCTCCTCCAGATCCTGGGAACGAGTGTTGAAGTGCTCGGCATGGAACATCTCCACGCCTCCGTTTTCAGTCAGGCGAATCGCTCGCTGAATTGGGAATGCATAACTGGTGACCGAGAACGCATATTGGCTGCCCGCCTTTTCAAGGGTTGCTAGGCCGCGCCGAAGGTCTTCAGGCCTGACGAAAGGAGCTGTGGCATACAGACAGCACACCTGCCGGGCCTCAAACCCATCGGTCTTGAGTCGTTCAATCGCTTGTTGAATGACCGGTATCGTACCGGTGTAATCATCCGCCAGCTCAGAGGGACGCATAAAGGGCACGCTTGCGCCGTATCTACGCGCGACATCGGCAATCTCTTCATCATCCGTAGACACAATGACCTTATCAAAACAGCCACTTTCGAGTGCTGCCTCGATTGACCATGCGATCATAGGCTTACCGCAAAACATCTTGATGTTTTTACGCGGAATTCGCTTGCTGCCACCCCGGGCAGGAATGACGGCTAGTTTCATGCCTTCACTGCCCGGTTAATGGCAGCCACGACTTGATCCTGCTGCTCATCGCTCATGGTCTGGAACATCGGAATGCTGATAGCTTCGCGGTAGTAATCCTGGGCTACCGGGAAATCTTCCGGCTTGAAACCCATTTGGGCGTAGTACGGCTGGGTGTGGACAGGAATGTAATGCAGATTCACCCCAACCCCTTGCTCCCTAAGGGATTCGAATACCTGACGGTGGCTCTTGCTGGTTTTATCCAGCTGCAGACGAATCACATAAAGGTGCAAGCCTGAATAACTGTCAGGATGCTGCCATGGGATCGTTACGGGTAACGCTTCGAGCAGATCGTTATATCGCGCCGCCAACTGATGACGTCGAGCTATGTACTCATCCAGGCGCTCCATCTGGCTAATGCCCAGAGCCGCCTGCAGTTCAGTCATTCGATAATTGAAACCTAAGTCTATCTGCTGGTAGTACCAAGGACCGTCTGACTCGTGGGTCATTTGCTGCGGGTCGCGAGTAATGCCATGGCTGCGCAGGAGCGCCATTTTGTTCGCGAGTTCGGCATTATTGGTCAAGGCCATCCCGCCTTCCGCGGTAGTGATGATCTTTACCGGGTGGAAGCTGAATACGGTAATGTCGCTATATTTGCCGTTCCCGATGAACTCGCCTTGGTACTTACCACCAATGGCATGAGAAGCGTCTTCAATCACTTTGAAGCCATAACGCTTGGCGAGTTTTTGGATCGCCTGCATATCGCAGGGCTGGCCACAGAGGTGCACCGGGACGACCACCTTGGGCAGCGTACCCTCTCGCTCAGCCTTTATCAGCTTGCGCTCCAGCGCTTGGGGGCAAAGATTGTAGGTACGAGGGTCGATGTCAACGAAATCAACTTGAGCACCACAATACAAACCACAGTTTGCGGAAGCGACAAACGTAACGGGAGTCGTCCATAAACGATCACCAGGACCCAGACCCAAGGCAAGACATGCGATATGCAACGCCGACGTAGCGCTATTCACTGCAAGCGCGTGGCTGGCTCCCACATGGGCAGCAACCTGCTGCTCAAATCGAGGCACCATAGGGCCCTGGGTGAGAAAGTCAGATTGCAGCACACCGATTACCGCGTCGATGTCAGCTTGGGTTATATCCTGGCGACCGTATGGAATCATGAATCAGATACTCCCGATCTTCGCTTCGTTGACAGTGATCCAGTTACGCAGATCCTCGTCGCTCATCCATTCGGTGTTGTTATCGCTGGCGTATACGAAACCTTCCGCAACTTTCTTGCCGTCCTTGATGCGCTTTGGACAGGTCGCCCATTCGTTGATAACCGGCAAGATCTTGAAATGCTCGGGGTATTCGTAGGTGTAATAGGAATCCTCAGCGCTGATCATCTGTTCGTGCAGCTTTTCGCCTGGACGGATACCGACGATCTTTTGCTTGGCGTCTGGCGCAACCACGCGGGCAAGATCAGTTACCTTCATCGAAGGGATTTTTTTCACGTAGATTTCGCCGCCTTCCATGTCTTCGAAAGCGTGCCAAACCAACTCGACGCCTTCTTCCAACGAAATCATGAAGCGGGTCATGCGCTCATCGGTGATCGGTAGCTCGCCCTTGTCCTTAATGGACATGAAGAACGGGATGACCGAGCCGCGCGAACCCATGACGTTGCCATAGCGCACGACGGCCATGCGAGTTTCGTGGCCGCCTGCGTAGGAGTTACCGGCAACGAATAATTTGTCGGATGCCAATTTGGTGGCACCGTACAGGTTGATCGGGCTGCTGGCCTTGTCGGTGGACAACGCTACAACGCGCTTGATGCCCTTATCGATACAGGCATCGATCAGGTTCATCGCCCCGTTGATGTTGGTTTTGATGCACTCGAAAGGGTTGTATTCCGCGGTCGGTACGATCTTGGTAGCGGCCGCATGGACCACGTAGTCAACGCCATCCAGGGCGCGATAGAGGCGCTCTTTGTCGCGAACGTCGCCGATGAAGAAGCGAACGCGTGAATCGCCTTCGAACTTCTTCGCCATGTCCCATTGCTTCATTTCATCCCGGGAGAAGATGATGATCTTCTTCGGGTTGTACTTGGCCAAGGTCATCGGCACGAATGTGTTGCCAAACGAGCCGGTACCACCGGTGATGAGAATGGTTTTATTGGTGAACATTGACGCGTCCCTTGGTTGCTTCCTGCCCGAGGTCAGGATTGAAATAAACGATAAGGCGCCGGAGTCAGGCGATGGAAACTCCAAGCCTTCCAACACAGGATGAAAAAGAAACTGGTGCACAATCCCAGCGGCACAGCCAGTTGAGGCCGATATTGCGCGAAAATCCAGGTAGCCAAAACGAATATTAGCAAACTGGCAATGTGGCTATGGATGATGGGCCTGTCACGCCCTTGGGCATACAGGCCGTAATGCGGGACCATGCCTAGCGCGTATAATACCGTAGCCAGCAGGATCCAGACGAATAAGCCTTGCTGTTCGGTGTAGAGGGGCTTCCCAAGCCAGTCCAACAAGTGACTGATCGCTAGCAATCCGACCACCGCAAAAACCCCTGAAAGAGCCGCAGTCTGAAAGAGTAGCTTGCGAAAGCCCCGGCGAAACGCGTCGCCATCAGTCTGTTGATAAGCCCTGATCAAGCCAGGATAAATAAATGCAAATACGCCGGCATCAAGAAATGAAACCAGCGCCATGCTGATGCCCGTAAACAGGACATAAGCGCCCAACACCTCAACACCTGCTAGCTCCTGAAACCAGTATCGATCCAGCGTGAAGAGTCCCCGAATCGCTAGCGTCGCAACCAAGAGCGCAAAGGCGATCTTCAGCCCTCTGACGATCCAAGCCCAATCTACCTCCTGTCGCCACCCGGAGAGCCCCATACGCTTGATCCTGAAGACGCCTAAAAACAGTGCGACGACCCCTCCCGCTGTCCAAGCCCCAAATACGACGTCTAGGTCTCGGGCATCAGGCATGACAAACATCAATCCAGTAACGAGGACTGCCCAGATCCCGGAACGAAAGAACAGCATGAGACTGGCATAGAGCTGGTCCGACACCGCAACCAATAAACGACCTAGCTCCTGAGTAAGATGCTCGAGTACCAACAGCGCAAAAAACCAACCGATAACGCTCATCGGCAAAAGGTCTTTAACAAAAATCAAACTCAACAGCGGCAAAAAAATGGCATAGAGGACCACGGTCAATGCGGCTTGGGCCTTGAGCACCCCACCCCATTCCTCGCGATCTCGCTTGAGCAGCTCACGGGTGCTGTAGGTGTAAAAATCGAAACCCAACAGATAGAGGGAATACCCCACCGTTGCTGCCAGCAAGCCATAGATACCCAGCTCAGCCGGCTCAAGAAATCGGGCGAGAAAAAAAATAAGTAAAAATTTGCTGGCTAACGTCAAGCCGCGAATTGCTACGTTGGACAGTTGTAAGAAGTGGTTATTGGGCATTAGTTTCTATCAGTTAATATACGCGACAATCGCCGCAAACCTGGCCCAGCTTGACTTTCAGAACGCGAGCTGCTTGGACTGCCACGGTCAAAACCCATACGCTCATCAGACTATTCACGGTCAGCGCATAATTGTCGGCCATGGCAGCTTGAAGCGCAACATCGATACTTACACATCTTTTGAAACAAACCAGCATCACAACGCAATTTTAGCCCAACAATGCCACTATCGCGACACTACACGCACCAAACACGCTATGCATTCAGTTACGAGGGCTTCTCATGCCCTCCCCCCTTCGATATCGATATGCTGCGGTCAGTGAAACTAAAATCAAATTCCAAGCATTAAAAAACCTGTCGAGGTAGATAACCAGACAGGTTAATAATATGAATAAAACTGAGAGCCAGAAATAAAACACATCGCAGCGGCATTAACGCTGTATAGCTTTATCACGAATTACAACGTATCTGACCAGAGCAAAAAAACCGCCTATTATCAAGCCCGCAACGAACCCCAACACCAAAATCAAACCCTTCCTCGGCTTAATCGGACTCTCCGGAACCTCAACACTACCATCCTGCCGATAAACCGATATCAAATCAGCATCAATATTCAACTTACGATAAAAGTTATACCGCATTTGCAACGTCCGCAAATCAGATATAAACGCATCATCCGAAGACCTGGATTCCAACGTCTGAATTTCAGCAGCCAATGCCTTACTGCCGCGCTGGTAATCCATCTTGCTGCCGGTATCAACCGTAATATCCACCGCAGCGGAAGAGTTGATAGTTGGCGTAGTCAAACCAATCGCCTCAGCGATTTTCAGTGCTTCACGCAGCTGTTGAATCCGGTCCTCGCGTATTCGCTGCGCAGTCTCACGCAAGCTGACGATACGCTGCTCCAGATTACGAGCTCTCACGGAAGCCTCGGTCGTGACGTTCTTGATCAGCTCCGACTCGGCCGCCTGACTAGCCCGCGCTACGTAGGCCTTGGCCCATTCGGTAGCTTTTACCGGGTCGCCGCTTTGAACCGTGACCGAGAAACGATCAGGGGTATCCTTGCCGGGCCCCTTGATTACAAGTTGTCGAGAGAACCGGTCGTACAGACGATCGAGAGCGCCCTTTCGCTGGGACTCATCGAGCGAGGGGAGGTAGATTTCATTGAAGAAGGTTTGGCGAAGGGATTCGCCTTGTAGGTTACGAGCAAACACTTCGTAAACATGTTTGATGGAATAAGTTTCGAGTTCGGTGCTTTTGCCACGGCCGTAGTTCAACTCAGCGATACCGTTCTGAGTAGGGGGCATGATAAAAAGCTTTGCTTCATAGACAGGTTTGCTGAGGAACGCGTAGGCGGCAGCGCCAGCAGTGACCAAAAGGGTAATGGCGATGATCAACCACTTTTGCGCCCAAAGACCGCGCGCAAGGGCAATGAGGTCGACTTCATCGTCGTCGCGCACTGCAGTACGATTATCTTGCATGGATAGCCTCGCTTCCTTTTTTTAACTTTGCGCTTGCAGACAGGCTGGAAGCATTAAAAGGTAAGACGGGCAAGTCCCCGGCGGACACGACGGTCGTTTGTATAGGATTTATTAGATACAAAAACACACACCCATAGTCAAAAAATTGCGGCAGTGATCCTTACTCCGAGACTACTGGGCTCACACGTCCTTTACTTCAGTCGCCGACCTCTCCCGGCGAACCACGCCAACAGGGGGCCAATGATCATTCCAGAGAGGAGCGCCAGCAACAGAAAAACCGAAACAGGAAGTTGCGGTGCCGACCATCCCAGGAACAACAGCGCGACCGGCTGATTGTTTTCAAGTACGAACAGTACGATAGCTGAAGCCACGAGCACCGCAAGTACGACAAGCGCAACGCGCCTAAAGTTCCGCATGGACACCTCTTTCCTGGGGATTGCGTCAGAACTCATCGCCCTCCTCCTCATTCACGCGATCGCGAAGCTCTTTGCCCGGTTTGAAATGCGGAACAAATTTGCCATCGAGGCTGACGGATTGGCCGGTTTTTGGGTTTCGGCCAACGCGCGGGGCGCGGTAATGCAGGGAGAAGCTGCCGAACCCACGGATTTCGATACGATCTCCGGTTGCCAGGCATTGGGACATTTGTTCAAGCATGGTCTTGATGGCCAGCTCCACATCCTTGGACGAGAGCAGTCCTTGATGGGTGACAATTCGTTCGATCAACTCCGACTTCGTCATGTTTTTCCCTTCTTTTTCAAGCAGCTAGGAAAATCGCTTCAAAGGTTTTAGCATGCCCGGAGGAATTTGAACAGCCCAACTATTGACATATCTACCGCGCGCCCTGATGCCCCTTTTCTGTGCAGGCAGCAGAGATTCAGTCGACTAGCGGCACATGACCAGCATCGTGCGAGTCAGATAACCCGCCGGATTGAAGCCGAAGGGATATTGGTCCTCGTCCTTTGCGTCATCGGATCGGGTTATCACCCTGTAGCCTGCGCCCTTGCACTCCTTAGCCGCACGCTTGTGGCACTTCTCCCAACCGGAGCCCAACCCTGAGCAATCGGTCTCGATGCCGCTGACGCCACGCACCGCGTGGGTCTTGGCGCTGGTTGCACAGCCTGCCAGCATCAGGACAATCGCTGCTAGTAAGAGCTTGTTCATTCAGATCCTGTTAATGAGAGACAGACGCTGCCTCGAATGTTTTTGATCTGCTTCATAAAAGAGACAACCCGGCTGATCGGTTGGTTTCGCATCGCCTGGAAAGCTCAGCGCCAGTAACTCACCTCATAAGGCTTGAGAAATCACAGCCACAAAAAAGGGCGACCGAAGTCGCCCTTTTTAATGATCAAGCAGAACTCAGTTCTGTTTGGCCATTGCTTGACGCAGCAGTGCCGCCATAGTGGTGTCAGCTGCTTCGCCTTCCGGAGCTGCTTTCAGGCTCTGGATGGCTTCTTTCTCTTCAGCATCGTCTTTCGACTTGATCGAGAGCTGGATTACGCGGCTCTTGCGATCAACGCTGATGATCTTGGCTTCAACTTCCTGGCCTTCTTTCAGAACGTTGCGCGCGTCTTCAACACGGTCACGGCTGATTTCGGAGGCTTTCAGGGTAGCTTCGATGTCGTCGGCCAGAACGATGATGGCGCCTTTGGCGTCAACTTCTTTCACGGTACCGGTCACGATAGCGCCCTTGTCGTTAACCGAGACGTACTCGGAGAACGGATCGCTTTCCAGTTGCTTGATGCCCAGGGAGATGCGCTCGCGCTCTGGGTCAACCGACAGGATAACGGTGTCCAGTTCGTCGCCCTTCTTGAAACGGCGTACGGCTTCTTCGCCCACTTCGTTCCAGGAGATGTCGGACAGGTGAACCAGGCCGTCGATGCCGCCGTCCAGACCAATGAAGATACCGAAATCGGTGATCGACTTGATGGTGCCGGAGATTTTATCGCCCTTGTTGAACTGGCCAGAGAAGTCTTCCCATGGGTTGGACTTGCACTGCTTGATGCCGAGGGAGATACGACGACGCTCTTCGTCGATGTCCAGAACCATGACTTCCACTTCGTCGCCGACTTGTACGACTTTCGAAGGGTGGATGTTCTTGTTGGTCCAGTCCATTTCGGAAACGTGTACCAGGCCTTCAACGCCTTCTTCCAGCTCAGCGAAGCAGCCGTAGTCGGTCAGGTTGGTAACACGAGCGGTGACGCGAGTGCCTTCTGGGTAACGGGCTTTGATAGCGACCCATGGATCTTCACCCAGTTGCTTGAGGCCCAGGGAAACACGATTGCGTTCGCGATCGTACTTCAGAACCTTGACATCGATCTCGTCGCCAACGTTGACGATTTCCGAAGGATGCTTGATGCGCTTCCAGGCCATGTCGGTGATGTGCAGCAGGCCATCGACGCCACCCAGATCGACGAATGCGCCGTAATCGGTGAGGTTCTTGACGATACCCTTGACCTGCTGGCCTTCCTGCAGCGATTCCAGCAGAGCTTCACGCTCGGCGGAGTTCTCGGCTTCCAGGACACTGCGACGGGAAACGACAACGTTGTTGCGCTTCTGGTCCAGCTTGATGACCTTGAATTCCAGCTCTTTGCCTTCCAGGTGCGTGGTGTCGCGCACTGGACGGACGTCAACCAGGGAACCTGGCAGGAACGCACGGATGCCGTTAACGTCGACAGTGAAGCCGCCTTTAACCTTACCGTTGATAACGCCCTTGACCACTTCCTCAGCTGCGAAGGCCGCTTCCAGAACGATCCAGCACTCAGCACGCTTGGCTTTTTCACGGGACAGCTTGGTTTCACCAAAGCCGTCTTCAACCGAGTCCAGCGCCACGTGAACTTCGTCACCGACGTTGATGTTCAGTTCGCCAGCGTCGTTGTAGAACTGCTCAAGCGGGATCAGCGCTTCAGACTTCAGACCAGCGTGGACGGTTACCCAGCGAGCTTGGTAATCGATATCAACGATGACGCCGGTGATGATGGAGCCTGCCTGAAGGTTCAGGGTTTTCAAGCTTTCTTCAAAGAGTTCCGCAAAGCTTTCGCTCATTTTAATTCCTGTTGATTAGGGCGAAGTAAACGCCCATCTCCACACCCCAGACGATGTGGGTTAGTTTCATATAAAAGAAGCGCCGCAGGACTATGACTGGTCCCCTGCGGAGCTTCCTGTCACCCGGCGATATCGCGAAGTGCGATCTCGCTCATGATGCGTTGCAGCACCTGATCGATGGACAACTCCGTGGAATCCAGCTGTATCGCATCGGCCGCCGGCTTTAGCGGGGCTACTGCGCGCTGGGTATCACGCTCGTCGCGTGCACGGATCTCATCTAGCAGACTCGACAGACTAACATCCTCGCCTTTGCCCTTCAACTGCAAATAACGGCGGCGAGCCCGCTCCTCGGCACTGGCCGTGAGGAAAATCTTCAGCGGCGCATCGGTGAACACCACCGTGCCCATGTCCCGGCCGTCAGCCACCAGCCCCGGCGGCTCCTGGAATGCCCGCTGGCGCTGCAGCAACGCTTCGCGTACCGCCGGCAGCGCGGCAACCTGGGAAGCCCCGGCGCCGACGCTTTCGGTGCGGATGACGTCGCTGACTTCGTCACCCTCCAGGATGATCCGCTGCAGCTGGCCATCAGTGGCCGCAATGAACTGGACGTCCAAGTGCGCGGCCAGTGCCTTGAGCAATTCCTCGTTGGTCAGATCGACGCCATGGTTGGCGGCGGCGAAGGCCAGCAAACGGTACAGGGCACCGGAATCGAGCAGATTCCAGCCCAATTGCTTGGCCAGCATGCCGGCGATGGTGCCTTTGCCCGAGCCGCTTGGGCCATCGATGGTGATGACCGGTGCCTTGATGTTCACGACTGTGCCTCTTGTGCTACTCGAATACCAACCTGCGCGCAAAGCGCCAGGAAGTTCGGGAACGACGTGGCGACGTTGGCGCAATCATGGATGCGGATCGGCGCGGTGGCGCGCAGGGACGCAACACTGAATGCCATGGCGATGCGATGGTCGCCGTGCCCATGCACTTCGCCGCCGCCAATCTGGCCGCCGTCGATGATGATGCCGTCCGGCGTCGGTTCACATTTGACCCCAAGCGCCAGCAGGCCGTCCGCCATCACCTGGATGCGATCCGATTCCTTGACCCGCAGCTCTTCGGCGCCAGTCAGTACGGTGCGGCCTTGCGCGCACGCAGCCGCCACGAACAGCACCGGGAATTCGTCGATTGCCAGCGGAACCAGCGCCTCGGGAATCTCGATACCCTTGAGTTTAGCCGCTCTTACGCGCAAGTCAGCCACCGGCTCACCGCCGACTTCCCGCTGGTTTTCCAGGGTGATGTCGGCGCCCATCAGGCGCAGGATGTCGATCACGCCGGTACGGGTCGGGTTGATGCCAACGTGTTCAAGCACCAGGTCGGAGCCTTCGGCAATCGACGCCGCCACTAGGAAGAACGCCGAGGATGAGATATCGCCCGGCACTTCGATGTGGGTCGCGGTCAGCTTATTACCTGACTCGACGGACGCCGTGGCGCCTTCGACCGTGACCGGGTAGCCGAAGCCACGCAGCATGCGCTCGGTGTGGTCGCGCGTCGGGGCCGGCTCGGTGACGGTGGTCTTGCCTTCGGCATAGAGACCTGCCAGCAGCAGGCAGGATTTAACCTGGGCGCTGGCCATCGGCATGGTGTAGGTCAAGCCCTTGAGCTTGTTGCCACCGCGAATGGTCATTGGTGGGCGACCTTCGGCGGCCGTCTCGATCACCGCGCCCATTTCCCGCAACGGGTTGGCAACGCGGTTCATCGGACGCTTGGACAGCGAGGCATCACCAGTCAGGGTGCTGTCGAAATCCTGGGCGGCCAGCAGGCCGGACAACAGGCGCATCGAGGTGCCGGAGTTGCCCAGGTAGATCGGGCCCGGCGCGGGCTTGAGGCCGTGCAGGCCGACACCATGGATGGTGACGCGACCGTGGTGCGGGCCTTCGATGACCACGCCCATGTCGCGGAACGCTTGCAGCGTCGCCAGGGCATCTTCGCCCTCGAGGAAACCTTCCACCTCGGTCACGCCTTCAGCCAGGGAGCCGAGCATGATCGAGCGGTGGGAAATCGATTTATCGCCCGGTACACGAATCCGCCCACTCAAGGAGCCACCAGGTTGTGCCAGGAAAATCAGATCGTTGGAGTTCATAGCGTCCACATAGGCCCGACGGGCCAGGATTTTACTGAAATGCTCGCGGGCCACCCTGGCGCGTGTGAAAACGCCCAGCAATTGGTGCCCGTCCCCTGCATCGACCGCGTCGCGCAAGGCGTCGAGATCGCTGCGAAATGTATCGAGTGTGCGCAGGACAGCTTCGCGGTTGGCGAGGAAGATGTCGTGCCACATGACCGGGTCACTCCCCGCGATTCTCGTGAAATCGCGGAAACCGCCGGCAGCGTAACGGAAGATCTCAAGATTTTCATTGCGTTTGGCCAATGAATCCACCAGGCCGAACGCCAACAGGTGCGGCAAATGGCTGGTGGCGGCCAAGACTTCGTCGTGTCGCTCGACCTGCATGTGCTCGACATCGGCACCCAATTCGCGCCACAGGCGATCCACCACCGCCAGCGCCGCCGGATCGGTCTGTTCCAGCGGCGTCAGTATGACTTTGTGACGACGAAACAGCTCGGCATTGGACGCTTCCACCCCGCTCTGCTCGGAACCGGCAATCGGATGACCGGGCACGAAGCGCCCCGGCATGCCGCCAAATGCCTCGGTGGCCGCGCGCACGACATTGCCCTTGGCGCTGCCGACATCAGTGAGAATCGCCTGCCCCAGGTCCATGCCGGCCAAGCGGGCGAGCAATTTCTCCATGGCGAGGATCGGCACCGCCAGCTGGATCACGTCCGCCCCTTGGCACGCACTCAGCAAATCGTCTTCACAACGGTCGACCACGCCCAACTCTACCGCCAGCTTGCGCGAGTGAGGATCAAGGTCGACGCCGACAACTTCACGGCACAGCCCGCTTTCACGCAGGCCCTTGGCGAACGAACCACCGATCAATCCCAGGCCGACCACCACCAGGCGACCGATCATAGGTCCCGCAGGTTGCAGCGAGGTGACATCAACCACGAGCCAGGACCTTGCTCAGCGCCTCGAGGAAACGGCTGTTTTCCGCTGGCAGGCCAACGGTGATACGCAGGTGGTTCGGCATGCCGTAATTGGCCACCGGACGCACAATCACGCCCTCGCGCAGCAAGCCCTGGAAGATCGGCGCCGCGACACAGCCCAGATCAACGCAGATGAAGTTGCCCTTGGAGGGGATCCAGCTCAGGCCCAATTCGCGAAAACCGGCTTCCAGTTGTTGCATGCCGGCCTCGTTCAAGCGGCGACTTTCAGCCAGGTAGGCCTCGTCCTGCATTGCCGCACAAGCGGCGACCAGGGCGAAGCTGTTGACATTGAACGGTTGGCGCACGCGGTTCAGCACGTCGGCCACCACCGCCGTGGACAAGCCGTAGCCGACCCGCAGCGAGGCCAGGCCGTAAGCCTTGGAAAAGGTGCGCGAGACCAGCAGGTTCGGGTAGGCCGCGAGGAAATCCAGACCATCGGGCAAGTCGCTGCCTTCGGCGTATTCGATGTAGGCTTCGTCCAGCACCACCAGCACGTGCTCGGGCACGTCTTGCAGGAAATCGTCCAGGGCCTGGGCGTCGAACCAGGTGCCGGTCGGGTTGTTCGGGTTGGCGATGAAGACCACGCGGGTGTTGGCGTCGATGGCCGCCAACATGGCAGGCAGATCGTGCCCCCAATCCTTGGCCGGAACCACATGGGCGTCGGCACCGACAGCCTGGGTGGCGATCGGATAGACGGCAAATGCGTGTTCACTGAACACGGCGTTGAGGCCCGGCGCCAGGTACGCCCGCGCCACCAACTCAAGAATATCGTTGGAACCGTTGCCCAGGGTCACCTGGTTCAGCTCGACACCGCAACGCTCGGCCAGCAGGCTTTTCAACGCAAAGCCATTGCCATCGGGGTAGCGAGTCAGCTCGGCCAGTTCGTCGCGGATCGCCGCGAGCGCCTTGGGGCTCGCGCCCAGCGGGTTTTCGTTGCTCGCCAACTTGACGATGCTGGCCGGGTCGAGGTCCAGCTCGCGGGCCAGTTCGTCCACAGGCTTGCCTGGAACGTAAGGCGAGAGTTGTTGCACGCCTGGCTGAGCCAGTGCGAGGAAGTTGCCACTCATTAGCTATCCGCCCTTAAAGAACTGCCTTGGGGTAGGAACCCAGCACCTTGAGTGCCACTGCTTCCTGACTGATTTTCTCCAGCACACCTTTTACCAGCGGATCGCGGTGGTGGCCGACGAAATCGATGAAGAACACGTAGGTCCATTTACCGCTGCGCGACGGACGGGTCTCGATCCGCGTCAGGTCGATGCCATTGTCGTGGAACGGCACCAGCAGCTCATGAAGCGCGCCAGGCTTGTTGCTCATGGAGACGATGATCGAAGTCTTGTCGTCGCCGGTCGGCGGGACTTCCTGGCTGCCGATCATCAGGAACCGCGTGGAGTTGTCCGGACGGTCCTCGATTTTCTCGGCCAGGCGCGTCAGCCCGTAGAGGCCGGCCGCCATGTCGCCGGCAATCGCCGCTGAGTTCCACTCGCCCTTGACCCGCTTGGCCGCTTCGGCGTTGCTCGAAACCGCCACGCGCTCGACGTTCGGGTAATGGGCGTCCAGCCACTTGCGGCACTGGGCCAGGGACTGGGCGTGGGAATAAATACGGCTGATGCTGTCGGTCTTGGTGTTCTCGCCCACCAGCAGGTGATGGTGGATGCGCAGCTCGACTTCGCCACAGATCACCATGTCGTGCTCGAGGAAGCTGTCCAGCGTGTGGTTGACCGCGCCTTCGGTGGAGTTTTCCACCGGCACCACGCCAAAATTCACCGCGCCGGCGGCGACTTCACGGAAGACTTCGTCGATGGCCGCCATCGGCTTGCTGATCACCGCGTGGCCAAAGTGCTTCATGGCGGCGGCCTGGGTGAAGGTGCCTTCCGGGCCCAGGTAGGCGACTTTCAGCGGCTGCTCAAGGGCCAGGCACGAGGACATGATTTCGCGGAACAGCCGCGCCATCTCTTCGTTGCCCAGCGGTCCCTTGTTGCGTTCCATGACGCGCTTGAGCACCTGGGCCTCGCGCTCGGGGCGATAGAACACCGGCACTTCGCCTTCAGCCAACGAAGCCATTTTCACCCGGGCGACTTCCTGGGCGCAGCGTGCGCGCTCGCTGATCAGCTCCAGGACTTTCTCGTCCAGGGCGTCGATGCGCAGGCGTAGCGCCTTGAGTTCTTGCTCAGACATCAGCCATGTTCCTTCTCGAACTCTGCCATGTAGGCGATCAACGCATTGACGGCGTTGATGTCGACGGCGTTATAGATGGAGGCGCGCATGCCGCCGACGGAGCGGTGCCCCTTGAGATTCAGCAGGCCGCGCTCGTCGGCGCCCGCCAGGAACGGCTTGTCGAGACGATCGTCGGCCAGGCGGAACGGCACGTTCATCCACGAACGGTCGGATTTGTTGATCGGATTGCTGTAGAGGCCACTGGCGTCGATGAAGTCATACAGCGTGCGCTGCTTCACTTCGTTGAGCTTGCCGATGGCTTCGACACCGCCCTGCTCTTTCAGCCACTCGAACACCAGGCCCGAGAGGTACCAGGCCAGGGTCGGCGGGGTGTTGTACATCGAGCCGTTGTCGGCCGCGACCTTGTAGTTGAGCATGGTCGGGCACAGGGAACGGGCGCGACCGAGCAAGTCTTCGCGGATGATCGCGACCAGGATGCCGCTCGGGCCGATGTTTTTCTGGGCGCCGGCGTAGATCATGCCGAAACGGGAGATATCCACAGGACGCGAGAGGATGTCCGAGGACATGTCAGCCACCAGCGGCACGTCACCGGTTTCCGGGATCCAGTTGAATTCCAGGCCACCGATGGTTTCGTTCGGTGCGTAGTGCACGTAGGCCGCGTCCTTGGACAGGCTCCACTCATTCTGGCCGGGGATGGCGAAATAATCGTAGGGCTTGGCGGTAGCCGCGACGTTGACGTGACCGTAGCGCGACGCTTCCTCGATGGCTTTCTGCGACCAGATGCCGGTGTCGATGTAGTCGGCCTTGCCGTTTTCCGGCAGAAGGTTCAACGGGATCTGGGCGAACTGCTGGCTGGCGCCGCCTTGCAGGAACAGCACTTTGTAGTTGGACGGGATGTTCAGCAGATCACGCAGGTCCTGCTCGGCCTTGGTGGCGATGGACACGAACTCATCGCTGCGATGGCTCATCTCCATGACGGACAGGCCCTTGCCATGCCAGTCGAGAAGTTCACCCTGGGCACGCTTCAGGACCGCTTCAGGAAGCGCCGCCGGGCCGGCACAGAAGTTATAGGCTCTCTTGCTCACATCCAATCTCGCTCTGATCTGGTGGTCACTTAAATCTTTTGATCCGCACCGCCCCCACAGGGGTTACCGCTCATTCAAGGCATGGATGAATCCGTGGCGAGGGAGCTTGCTCCCGCTGGGCTGCGCAGCGGCCCCTCTTTTTTTGTGAGCGCTTCGCACTCAAGCGGGAGCAAGCTCCCTCGCCACAATGAATCAAACAAGCCTCAAGAGAGGGGCAGCATCCTTGGGACTGTGCAGTGTCGCAAATTTTCAAACGGAACAAACAACAAGGGGGCGAATCTTCATCCGCCCCCTGTGTGTCCGCTTAGTCCTGCGGTTCTTCTTCGTCTGCGGCGGCATCGAGCGGCTGGTCGCCGACCGTGTCGTCGACATCGGCAGCAAGGGTGCCGTCGAACGCCACGCCTTCCTCGCCTTCCTCGCCTTCAAGCGCTTCGCCTTCGACTTCCGACGGCTCCTGGACCCGCTCGAGCCCGACCAGCGTTTCGTCGCTGGCGAGTTTGATCAGCGTCACGCCCTGGGTGTTACGCCCCAGGCTCGACACTTCAGCCACACGCGTACGCACCAGGGTGCCCTGGTCGGAAATCAACATGATCTCCTCGCCATCGAGCACCTGGACCGCGCCGACCAATCGGCCGTTACGGTCGTTGCTGACCATTGCAATCACGCCTTGGCCGCCACGCTTGTACTCGGGGAACTCGCTGATGGCCGTGCGTTTGCCATAACCACGGGCCGAAGCGGTGAGGATCTGGCTGCCTTCTTCCGGGATCAGCATGGAAATCAGCTTCTGCCCTTCCGGCAGGCGCATGCCACGCACACCACGGGCGGTACGGCCCATGGCGCGGACATCGGATTCCTTGAAGCGCGTGACCTTGCCGCCGTCGGAGAACAGCATGACTTCGCGTTCGCCATCGGTGATGGCAGCGGAAATCAGCACGTCGCCTTCGTCCAGTTCCAGGGCGATCAGGCCGACACTGCGCTGGCGGCTGAAGGATTCCAGCGGGGTCTTCTTCACGGTGCCCTTGGCGGTAGCCATGAAGATGAAGTGACCTTCGGTGTATTCCTCCACCGGCAGCATGGTGGTGATGTATTCGTCACTGTCCAGCGGCAACAGGTTGACCAACGGACGACCGCGAGCCGCACGGGACGCCTCGGGGATTTCGTAGGTCTTGAGCCAGTACACCTTGCCCTTGCTGGAGAACAGCAGCAGCGTGGTGTGGCTGTTGGCGACCAGCAGGTGAGCGATGTAGTCCTCGTCCTTGACGCCGGTGGCCGACTTGCCTTTGCCGCCGCGACGCTGGGCCTGGTAGGCCGCCAGCGGTTGGGTCTTGGCGTAGCCGCCGTGGGAAATGGTCACCACGCGCTCTTCTTCCGGGATCATGTCACCCAGGGTCAGGTCCAGGCGCGCATCGAGGATTTCGGTGCGGCGCACGTCGCCGTATTCGGCGCGGATCACCTCCAGTTCTTCGCGGATCACTTCCATCAGGCGCGTGGCGCTGTTGAGGATGCGGATCAGCTCGCCGATCTGGTTGAGGATCTCCTGGTACTCAGCCAACAGCTTCTCGTGCTCCAGGCCGGTCAAACGGTGCAGGCGCAGTTCGAGAATGGCTTGCGCCTGTTCCGGCGACAGGAAGTACTTGCCTTCACGCAGACCGTATTGCGGATCGAGGTTTTCCGGACGGCACGAATCGGCACCGGCACGTTCGACCATCGCCACCACTGCCGAGGATTCCCAAGGCGTGCTGATCAGCGCTTCCTTGGCTTCCGACGGCGTTGGCGAGGCCTTGATCAGCGCGATCACCGGGTCAATGTTCGACAGGGCAACGGCCTGGCCTTCGAGAATGTGGCCTCGCTCGCGGGCCTTGCGCAGCTCGAATACGGTACGACGGGTCACCACTTCGCGACGGTGACGCACGAAGGCTTCCAGCAGATCCTTGAGGTTCAGGATCCGCGGACGCCCGTCGATCAACGCAACGATGTTGATGCCAAACACGCTTTGCAGCTGGGTCTGGGCGTAGAGGTTGTTGAGGATCACCTCCGGCACTTCGCCACGACGCAGCTCGATCACGACGCGCATGCCGTCCTTGTCGGACTCGTCACGCAGCTCGGTGATGCCTTCGAGCTTTTTCTCTTTAACCAGCTCGGCGATCTTCTCGATCAGGCGGGCCTTGTTCAGCTGGTACGGCAGTTCGGTGATGACGATCTGCTGGCGGCCACCGACCTTGTCGATGTCCTCGATGGTCGAACGGGCGCGCATGTAGATGCGACCGCGGCCGGTGCGATAAGCCTCGATGATGCCGGCGCGACCGTTGATGATCGCGGCAGTCGGGAAATCGGGGCCGGGAATGTATTGCATCAGCTCATCGACGGACAGCTCGGGATTGTCGATGAGGGCCAGGCAACCGTCGATGACTTCACCGAGGTTGTGCGGCGGGATGTTGGTCGCCATGCCCACGGCGATACCGCTGGAGCCGTTGACGAGCAGGTTCGGGATACGCGTCGGCATGACCGCCGGGATCATCTCGGTGCCGTCGTAGTTCGGCACCCAGTCCACGGTTTCCTTGTGCAGGTCGGCCAGCAGCTCGTGGGCCAGCTTGGTCATGCGCACTTCGGTGTATCGCATGGCCGCGGCGTTGTCGCCGTCCACCGAACCGAAGTTGCCCTGGCCGTCGACCAGCAGGTAGCGCAGGGAGAACGGCTGCGCCATCCGGACGATGGTGTCGTACACGGCAGTGTCGCCGTGGGGGTGATACTTACCGATCACGTCGCCGACGACACGGGCGGATTTCTTGTACGGCTTGTTGAAGTCGTTGCCCAGCTCGCTCATCGCGAACAGCACGCGCCGGTGCACGGGCTTCAAGCCATCGCGCGCATCCGGCAGCGCCCGCCCGACGATTACGCTCATTGCGTAGTCGAGGTAGGACTGTTTCAGCTCGTCTTCGATATTGACCGGGAGGATTTCTTTGGCCAGTTCGCCCATGAGAAGCCTGATTCCTTTTTCTGGTGAAACCTCGTCACGTCCAGATGGGACGAACGAAGCTCGCCGCTGCAGGACAAGTGCCGTGCAGCGACTTACGACAAATCAACGAGTTATGCCATGGATCTGCGCAGTAAAGGCTACCTCGCGAGGCAGCCTTGGAAACCGCCGGATGTTATCACAAGAGCCGCCACGCACCTATCCCCCAGATGCGCATGGTGCGTAGTTAGTTGACCGATGACAGGCTGATATTGGACGAGAGAGGCTTAGAAGCGCTGCGAATGCAGTTTCGTGGCGAGATTGCAGCTCATTTGCTGCCTTTGCGAGCACCCTCGCGAGCCAGCTCGCGACGATGCTCCGACGGGCAGCGCAAATGCCTCAATGCAAGCGCTTGCGACACATGAGTTGTGCCATTTTCGCGGCGTCTGGCCGCTCGACGATGCCCTTCTCCGTCACGATCGCATCGATCAAGTCCGCCGGGGTCACGTCAAACACCGGATTGAACGCGTCGGCATCCGCCCCGACCCGCTTGCCGCCGACTTCCAGCAGCTCGCGGCCGTCACGCTCTTCGATCGGGATATCGTCACCGCTGGCGAGGTTCATATCGATGGTCGAGCTCGGCGCCACCACCATGAAGCGCACGCCGTGGTGCATGGCGCAGACCGCCAGCTGGTAAGTGCCGATCTTGTTTGCCACGTCGCCATTGGCGGTGATGCGGTCGGCACCGACGATGACCCAGGTCACGCCCTTGGTTTTCATGATGTGGGCGGCGGCGGAGTCGGCATTGAGCGTCACCGGAATGCCTTCGTTGGCCAGTTCCCACGCCGTGAGGCGCGAGCCTTGCAGCCACGGGCGGGTTTCGTCGGCGTAGACACGCTCGACCATGCCTTCGAGGAACGCACCGCGAATCACCCCGAGAGCGGTACCAAAGCCGCCGGTCGCCAGGGCGCCGGTATTGCAATGGGTCAGGATGGCCTGGGCGTTGCCCTGATGCTTGCGGATCAGGTCGACCCCCAACTGCGCCATCGTCAGATTGGCCTCGCGGTCGCTTTCGTGGATCGCGATGGCTTCGGCTTCAAGGGCGGCCAGCGGTTCGGCGTGTTCTTTCAAACGCGCCAGGCGATCGCGCATCCGGTCCAGCGCCCAGAACAGGTTCACCGCCGTCGGCCGCGAGTCGGCCAGCAAGGCAAAGTCGATCTCCAGCGCCGCTTGCCAGTCGCCACCCTCGGCCACTCGCGCCCGTGCTGCCAGCACTACGCCATAGGCAGCGCTGATGCCGATGGCCGGCGCGCCGCGCACCACCATCGAACGAATGGCCTCGGCCACGCCGGCCGCACTGGTGTAGGCGATCCAGTTTTCCTCGAATGGCAAAACACGCTGATCCAGCAGATAAAGAGCGCCATCACGCCAATCGATGGCCTTCACCTTCTCCACAGCCAACAGTCGATCGCGCATCCTTCACCCCGCACTCATGAACAAAAGCCGCCGATTATAGCGATCCCTCCGCGAAGACGCTCGGGTATACTTCGCCATCCTTTATAACCCATGGAACCGTTCCACGATGCCCAAGCCTGCCGTTGCGCTCGACTTATTATTGCTGCCGACCTGGTTGGTGCCTGTCGAACCCGCCGGTATCGTGCTCAAGGATCACGGCTTGGGCATTCGCGACGGTTGCATCGTGTTCATCGGTCCACGGGCCGAAGCCCTGGAGTGCGCCGCCGCCGAGGTCCGCGAGCTGCCGGGCATGCTGCTCAGCCCCGGCCTGGTCAACGCCCATGGCCATGCGGCGATGACGCTGTTCCGCGGCCTGGCCGACGACCTGCCGCTGATGACCTGGCTCGAAAAACACATCTGGCCCGCCGAAGGCAAATGGGTCGACGAAGACTTCGTCCGCGACGGCACCGACCTGGCGATCGCCGAGCAGATCCAGGGCGGCATCACCTGTTTCTCTGATATGTACTTCTACCCCAAGGTTGCCAGCGAACGCGTCCATAACAGTGGCATCCGCGCGCAGATCGCCATCCCGATCCTCGACTTCCCGATCCCCGGCGCCGCCAGCGCCGACGAAGCCATTCGTCAGGGCATCGAGTTGTTTGGCGACCTCAAGCATCATCCGCGGATCAAAGTCGCATTCGGCCCTCACGCCCCTTATACCGTGGGCGACGAGAACCTGGAGAAAATCCGCGTGATCGCCGAGGAACTGGACGCGGCCATTCACATGCACGTTCACGAAACCGCCTTCGAAGTGCAGCAGGCTGTGGATAACACCGGCGAGCGGCCGATGGCCCGGTTGGCGCGACTGGGCCTGCTGGGACCGCGCTTCCAGGCGGTGCACATGACCCAGGTCAGCGACGAGGACCAGGCGCTGCTGGTAGAAAACAACTGCAGCGTGATCCATTGTCCGGAATCGAATCTGAAGCTGGCCAGCGGTTTCTGCCCGGTGGAACGCCTGTGGCAGGCTGGCGTCAACGTGGCGGTCGGCACCGACGGCGCGGCGAGCAACAATGACCTGGACCTGCTCGGTGAAACCCGCACCGCCGCGCTGTTGGCGAAAGCAGTTGCCGGTTCGGCCACGGCCCTGGACGCCCACCGGGCGCTGCGCATGGCCACGCTCAACGGCGCCCGGGCGCTGGGCATCGAAGCGACGGTAGGTTCGCTGGAAGTCGGCAAGGCCGCCGACCTGGTGGCCTTCGACCTGTCCGGCCTGGCCCAGCAACCGATCTATGACCCGGTTTCGCAGTTGATCTATGCCACGGGCCGCCATTGCGTAAAACACCTGTGGGTGGCCGGCAGGCAACTGCTGGAGGATGGCCGCCTGACGCGCATGGACGAATCGCAACTGATCGCCACGGCCCAGGCCTGGGGACGCCGCGTCAGCGGCCAGAACGAATGACACACCCTTGAGCCAAGGCTCGGGTACCCGATTTTTCAAGTTTTTCGAGGATCTGCACATGAGCAACGTCGACCACGCTGAAATTGCCAAATTCGAAGCCCTGGCCCATCGCTGGTGGGACCGCGAGAGCGAATTCAAACCGCTGCACGACATCAACCCGCTGCGGGTCAACTGGATTGACGAACGGGTCAGCCTGGCCGGCAAGAAAGTCCTCGACGTCGGCTGTGGTGGCGGCATCCTCAGCGAAGCGATGGCCTTGCGCGGCGCTACCGTGATGGGCATCGACATGGGCGAGGCGCCGCTGGCGGTGGCGCAACTGCATCAACTGGAATCCGGCGTCAGCGTGGAATACCGGCAGACCACCGCCGAAGCGCTCGCCGAAGAAATGCCCGGGCAATTCGACGTGGTCACGTGCCTGGAGATGCTCGAACACGTGCCGGACCCCTCCTCGGTGATCCGTGCCTGCTTCCAGATGGTCAAGCCCGGCGGCCAGGTATTTTTCTCCACCATCAACCGCAACCCGAAGGCGTATCTGTTCGCCATCATCGGCGCCGAATACATCATGAAGCTGTTGCCACGCGGCACCCATGACTTCAAGAAATTCATCCGTCCTTCCGAACTGGGCGCCTGGAGCCGCATGGCCGGGCTGACCGTCAAGGACATCATCGGCCTGACTTACAACCCGCTGACCAAGCACTACAAGCTGGCCGCCGACGTTGATGTCAACTACATGATCCAGACCCTGCGCGAGGAATAACTCGATGCGTCTCAAAGCGGTTCTCTTCGACATGGACGGCACGCTGCTCGACACCGCGCCAGACTTCATCGCCATCTGCCAGGCCATGCGCGCCGACCGTGGCCTTCCCCCCATGAACACGCAGCACATCCGCGACGAGATTTCCGGCGGCGCCCGGGCGATGGTCGCGGTGACGTTCTCCATGGACCCGGAGTCGCCGGGCTTCGAGGAGCTGCGCCAGGAATTCCTCGACCGCTACCTCAAGGGATGCGCGGTCCATAGCCATCTGTTCGATGGCATGGCCGATGTGCTCGCCGACATCGAAGCGGCCAACCTGATCTGGGGCGTGGTCACCAACAAGCCGGTGCGTTTCGCTGAACCGATCATGCAGCAACTGGGCTTGGCCGAGCGTTCGAAGGTGCTGGTCTGTCCCGACCATGTGAAAAACAGCAAGCCAGATCCCGAGCCGCTGATCCTGGCGTGCAAACTGCTCGACCTGGACCCGGCAAGCGTGCTGTTCGTCGGTGACGACCTGCGCGACATCGAGTCCGGTCGCAGCGCCGGCACCAAGACCTGTGCGGTGACCTACGGTTACATCCACCCGGACGACAACCCCAAGCACTGGGGCGCGGATGTAGTGATCGACCATCCTTTGGCGCTGCGCGAAGTGCTGGATAACGCGTTGTGCAGTTGTTGAATGGATTCGGCAAGCTTGCTCTTGTGGCGAGGGAGCTTGCTCCCGCTGGAGCGCGCAGCGGTCCCGAATCTGGCGACGACTTCGTCGTCGAGCGGGAGCAAGCTCCCTCGCCACGAAAGCTCACCTGCCATGACTACTCTGAGTGACAAGTACGTGCTGCCATCTCTTGAGGTTCTTTATGTTTGATTACTCCGCCCGTCCCGACCTGCTCGAAGGCCGGATTATCCTGGTCACCGGTGCCGGTCGCGGTATCGGGGCAGCTGCCGCCAAGGCTTACGCAGCCCACGGCGCTACCGTGCTGTTGCTGGGCAAGACCGAGGCCAACCTGACCCAGGTCTACGATGAAATCGAGGCGACCGGTCATCCGCAGCCGGCGGTGATCCCATTCAATCTCGAAACTGCCCTGCCCCATCAGTACGATGAACTGGCCGCGATGATCGAGACCGAATTCGGCCATCTGGACGGCCTGCTGCACAACGCCTCGATCATTGGCCCACGCACGCCGCTGGAGCAGTTGTCCGGTGAGAATTTCATGCGGGTGATGCAAGTCAACGTGAACGCTATGTTCATGCTCACCAGCACCTTGCTGCCATTGCTCAAGCTGTCCAAGGATGCATCCGTAGTGTTCACCTCCAGCAGCGTCGGGCGCAAGGGCCGGGCCTATTGGGGCGCCTATGGCGTGTCCAAATTTGCCACCGAGGGGCTGATGCAGACGCTGGCCGACGAAGTCGACACGGTCGCGCCGGTGCGCTCCAACAGCATCAACCCCGGCGCCACCCGCACCAGCATGCGCGCCCAGGCCTATCCGGGGGAGAACCCACTCAACAACCCGACGCCCGAAGACATCATGCCGGTGTACTTGTACCTGATGGGCCCGGACAGCCTCGGCGTCAACGGCCAGGCTTTCAACGCGCAATAACCGCCTGCCCCGCGTCGCGGCGATTTACCGTCGCGACGCGCCCTTCTCCGCTACGGCACCCAGGCGAAACGCCAAGCCCCCGCCGCCCGCCGCCCGCCTGAACCCGCCTTCCGACTCGTAACTTATTGATTTTTTGGTCGATTTTTTCAATATGAACCGAATGGCACGACTTTCGCTCTAACTCTTCCATACACGCCATGTCCGGCGAGTTGTGGACATCTATGGGAAACGCCCGCCGAGTAAGCGGACTAAACTCAGAGTGATGTCCAACGGGACTGATGGATCAGTACGACGCGCAGCCTAGAGCCGCTTCACCCCGCCGGCCAGGATCGATTCAGTTCAGGGGCTCACGCCAATATGAAAACGCCCACACAGACCAACGCGATCGACTTCGACAGCGCCAAGTTGCAACGCCTGGGTTTGGCCCTGCCGTCGCCGCTCGTGGCGCGGCCCGTCAGCCTTGCCCAATTGCGCCAACAATTGAGCCAGCAGTTGCAGACCAGCCTGGAGCCGCAAAGAATCCTCGGCCTGTTCTTTCGCGAAGTTCAACGACTGGTCCCTCTGGATGCGTTGACCTATCAGCATAAGCCCAGTGACCTGCGCCTGGAGTTTGGCCAGCGCGGCCATCACCAGCTCACTTACAACCTCAGCCACGAAGGTGAGCACCTGGGTGAGCTGGTGTTCCGCCGTAATCAACGCTTCGCCGACTCGGAACAGACCGAGCTGGAGTCGATACTGTCCTCGCTGTTCTTTCCGCTGCGCAACGCCCTGCTTTACCGTGCCGCCACGCAAAGTGCCCTGCGTGATCCGCTGACCGGCACCGGCAACCGCATCGCCATGGACCAGACGCTGGAACGCGAAATCGACATGGCCAGGCGTCACATGCAACCGCTGTCGCTGTTGATGCTGGACATCGACCACTTCAAGCGCATCAATGACAGCCATGGGCATGGCGTCGGCGACGAAGTGCTCAAGGCCGTTGCCGACTCGATCAAGCATCAGTTGCGCAACGTGGACATGGTGTTCAGGTTTGGTGGCGAAGAGTTCTTGATCCTGCTGGCAAACACCAGTCGGGATGCCGCGGCCTTGGTCGGTGAACGGCTGCGTTACGCGGCTCAGGCGCAGGATTACTTTGCTGCTGGCACAAGGATCGAATTGACGGTCAGCCTGGGATGCGCGACGTTGCTGCCGGCCGAGTCAGCCGAAAGCCTGTTGCGTCGGGCTGACAGTGCGTTGTATGTGGCAAAGCGCGAGGGACGAAATCGGCTGGCGATGGCGGGCTGACAGCCGACCTGGTTCGATGGGAGCGCGTTTCCCCTGCGCAAGCGGTTGCCCGCTTCCACAGGGGTGACGCTATTGGGGGATCAGCTTCCGGCCAGCGCCAGGCGTTCGCGGCTTGGCGAGGCTTTCCCGGTGGCGACCGATTGCTCCAGCTGCATGCATCGCTCCAGGAACAGATACATGTAGTCGTAGCTTTTGCACACGGCCTGGCGCAGTTCCATTTGCAGCGCCTTGCTCGGGTTCATGCCCGCCAGCGTGCAGATGATTTCCAGCGCTTCCCACGGATGAGCATCGTCATATTGGGCGTGCATCTTCAGCCACTTCATGGCTCGCTTGCGGTCTTCCTCGGCGAATGCCGACGCATAGACTCCGTTGGAACACACCAGCGCCGACCACTCCCCGGTCGCGCCCTCGATGGCATAGTTGGTCGCGGCAATGGCCACGATCAGCGAGTCCGCCGAGCTGGTGTGCCAGCACCAATGACTCAGTGCGTGCAGTTCGGGCGGCACCTGCTGTGCTTGCAGGTCCTCGAGCGTCACGCCATGGGCGGCGCTCCAGTTCACCCAGTAGTCGGCGTGATTGAGTTCGACACGAATGTTGCGCATCAGCCAGCGACGCGCCATGTCCTCGCCGGGATGGCGGGCGAAGCGTGTCTTGGTGAGATTCTGTGCCATGTATAAGGCGAACTGTTCAACGACCGGCCAACCACCGATAAGGTAGTGGCGCATGGTCTTGGCGCTGAGCTTGTTATCGCGCATGCGTTGATACAGCTCGTGTTCGACAACCCGGCGCTTGCTCTCGCTGCAATCGGCAATGAGCTGTTGTGCCCATTTTGGATAGCTTTCAGCGTCCATGAGCGGGCCTGTTCGGTTGAATGTCTCGATCACTGTCGGGCTCCTTTTGATTGTGATTTTCTGCGGACCAACGAGAGTTTCAGCGGAACGTGCCGGGGGCCTTGAATAACAACGGTTGAGGCCTGGCCGGCCGGCATTGCAAGGTGTCACAGGTAAACATCTGTGGCCGCTCGATGACATACCCCTGAGCGAAATCCACCCCGATCTCCAACAGCGCCTGTTCGATCTGTGCCGTTTCTACAAACTCGGCAATCGTACGCTTACCCATGACATGGCCGATGTGATTGATCACTTCGACCATTGCCCGGTTAATCGGGTCGTCCAGCATATCCTTTACGAAACTCCCATCGATCTTCAAGAAGTCTACAGGTAAATGTTTCAAGTAAGCGAACGAAGACATTCCGGCGCAAAAGTCATCCAGCGAAAAATAACAACCCAAACCTTTGAGTTCATTGATAAATCGAATTGCGCTGCCCAGATTTGAAATTGCGCTGGTCTCGGTAATTTCAAAACAAATCATTTCTGGTGGGATCGAGTATGCCGCAAACTGTTTACGCAGGAAGTCCAGGAACGCCTGATCTCCTATAGTTGTGCCTGACAGATTAATCGCACACATGGCCAACGGCCCCTGTCGCGATTCATTCAGGCATTGGCGAATGATCTTGAAGACATTCTCCACCACCCAGCGGTCAAGCGAAGTCATCAGGCCATACCGCTCCGCGGCTGGAATGAAACTGTCCGGCAGGATCATCCTGCCTGCCTCGTCATGCAGGCGCAGCAGGATCTCGATGTGACCGCCGCCATGGTCACCCGGGCCCAACGCGGCAATTTCCTGGGCGTAGAGACAGAAACGATTTTCCTCCAACGCCATGTGCAGGCGTTGGACCCAAGCCATTTCGCCGAACCGCAGGGACAGTTCCGAATCGTCGGCATGGTAGACCTGGACCCGGTTCCGGCCCTTCTCCTTGGCCATGTAGCACGCCATGTCCGCAGCGCGCAGGGATGCCTCCAGCGTCGTCGGGCTCTGGGATATGTGCACCAGGCCGATGCTGACGGTGGTTACAAATGGCCGGCCTTTCCAGACAAAATGCAGGTTTTGCACGGTCTGGCGCAGGCCTTCGGCGATTTTTTCCGCAGCCTCCGGCGCGCAGTTTTCCAACAAAATGCCGAACTCATCGCCACCCAATCGGGCCAACGTGTCGTTTTCCCTCAGGCCCGATTGCAGCAAGGCACAAATATGCCGCAACAGTTCATCGCCCGCCGCGTGCCCACAGGTGTCGTTGACCAACTTGAACTGGTCCAGGTCGAGGAACATCAAGGCGTGGCGTCCGACTTGGCGCGTCAGGTTATGCAGGGCCTGTTCGAGGCGGTATTCGAATTCGCGGCGGTTTGCCAGGCCGGTCAGGGCATCGTGAGTGGCCTGCCACGACAGGTTGGCGATGTACTGGCGCTCCTGGGTCATGTCGTGCAGCACTAGCACCGCGCCGCTGACCTTTCCGGCATGGCGGATCGGCGCCCCCACCAGCGTGACCGAGACGGTGCTGCCGTCGAGCCTCTGGATCAGCTTGGAATGTTCGCTACCGCCGCCAAGTCGCCCGCTGAGGATGTGTTCGATCAGCGTCAGCCCCTCGGTCTGGGCGTTGTCGTCGAGCAAATTGAACAGCGCCGCCAGGGGCAGCCCCGCCGCATGCTCGGCTTTCCAATGGGTCATGGCTTCGGCGGCGGGGTTCATGTAGGCGATGGCGCCGTCGACGTCCGTGGTGATCACGCCGTCGCCGATCGATTGCAGGGTGATTTGCGCCCGCTCCTTCTCCAATTGCAGCGCATTGGCGAAGACCTGTCGCTGGGCCAACAACTTATGCGTACGCAGCAGTGCCAGGACGATCAGCCCCAAAGCCGTGGCGAAATTGGTCACCAGCAACAGGCGCAGGATGAAACGCGACCCTTCCCCCAACGCATCGCTGAACGCCTTGGCAGCCGGGGTGACGGAATCGTTGATCGCGAAAATCCGCGCTTTCCAGCCGCGGACATCGGCGTCCGAGACATCTTGCGCCGTGATGCTGCGATGCATCTGCTGGGCGACATTATCCAGTTCGATCAGGTAGCCATCGCCAACCGTCCATAAATCGATGGCCTCTTCCAGATAACTGAAATGGCGAAAATTGAGGTACAGCCAGATCACGCTGGACACGTCGTCCGGATGGTTGCCACCTTGAAGAATCCCGGTCCGGGCCGCTTCGAGATCCGGCGGATCGCGGTCCAGGGCAACGCGTAAATCATGCCCGCCCTCAGGTACGGCGATGGCTTGTTGATACTTGCGAAAAATCGCCTCGTCACGGCTGTCGGCGTAGAGATTAAGATAATAGATGGCGTCTTTCTGGCCCTTGGACCAAAGGCTCTCCCCCGCCACGTAACCGCGAACTGCAGACAATACGTAAAGGCTGCCCCCCCCAAGCAATGCTTGAAATAGCACAACAGCAATAAAAGGCCAGACGATGCCCAACAACCGTGGCGTTCCGAGAGTCCGCTTTTGCTTCATGAGGTCCCTTGCACAAGTAGCAGCGATCGGCGTTGACGCCGGTCATCCCCGCAAGACTAGGAGGCGCAGCGGTTCCCCGCAAGAGGCGGTACATTTATTTGATCCCCTGCAACCCCACGGACCTGGCGCAAGAGAAGGGTGAGCAGCGCCTTCGGACACTCGCGCCCCGATAGTTTTGCCGCGATATACATATGTACCACAACCCTCTTTTTCGGAGTGCTTTGATACTTCCCCCTGACATTGCGAATGATCGCGCTAGCGGGGACCTGTATTAACTACCGAGAACCATGGATATGTCATCACTGCTCACGCCCGAACTGCCAATGGCCTCATCACTGAGCCCAGTCCCATCTCCTGCCGAAAAATATGAAGGCTCATTGGGCGACTACGATTCTTTGCTCTCGCTGATCCGAAACACATCCCCCGAGCAGCTTGCCAATACCTTGATAAAGCCAAAGCGTTGTTCTCCGATGTACTTGGAGGACGAGACCGGACAGCGCTCGCTACAAGCGTTGGCGCAAAATGAACACTACCTGGCATCCTGCAAAACAACAGGAGCCTCACCGCACCGTTTAACCGTCACGTTGAAAGACGGAAAAGCCGTCTACGAAACACGGTCGAGCGACAGCGAAGTAACCACTGCAATTCCACTTGGCAAGAATCCCGTATGGGACGGGTGGCTTACCAGTATTGAAAAAGCCGTTCGAAAACTGGGAGGCCAGATTCGTCAGAATGGCGAGGTTACGTTCGCAAGAATGGCCTGGTTCTACGGGATTCCGCTCCTCGATCCGCTGGATGATAAACAACGCGAAGCCGCGATCCAGGCATTGGAAGAGAAGCGCGCCCGTCATTCACTAGGACTGGGCGACGCATTGCGTCTCGACGGATTGGGTCACGGCTCCGCCGTTGAGGACAGGTCCGTCGACGATCTGATTATGGAAACGATGCGTGAACACCTTCCCAACCTTCGCACATCATTACTGGCCCACCTCAGTCCGATAGACATAGCCAACCTGACGATCCAGGACCTACGAGCAAAACCATCGTTTTATCTCGAAAAAATCCTGTTGTCAGAAGAGGCTGAGGCGTTGACAAAAGCGCTGTTGCAAGCCTTGGAGTGGTACGGCGGTAATCACGGCGAAGACAGTGCTCCAAGCGTACGAATCAAATTGCTGGTCAAAGCCATTGATCTTTGGTTACTGGCAGGGAAACACGAGCAAGATGGCGCTATCGCTGGTTATCAATGGCAGGCACCCTCCAACTGGGGCAAGAGCTACGAAGCGATATGGCTGGCGTTCGAGTCACATCTATGTACCTCGAACCGCGCTTCATCGGTGAATGAATCCATCCTGCTGGCCTGCTTGTATCGCCCATCGTTTCCCCCGGACTTCCAGATCCCCGACATTCCCTCGGAACTGCCCTACCGGAGCTCGACTGTCTGGGTCAACTTTGCCCATGGCGTTCAGCTTGCCAATGCCATTGATCCAACGCTGCTGCAACGATTGAGCCCTCAGCAACTGATGGACCTACCCAACGAATACATGGATGAAGGCAACGCCGAAGATCTGAAACTTGCCTCCCTGACAAGGCTCCAACCCGCTCTGGACTGGGCGATTACCAATGGCTTCGTTCCTGAACGTACCGATGCAGACTACCCGGCGCAGACCATCGAAAAGGCGATGCAAAAACTCGATGAGGCCATCACCCAGTTGAGCAGTGCTGTCACCGATCTCGATAAAACGCCGCCCGACAGACTGAAGATGGCGACATATGAACTGACAAAGCTACTTGGACATACGCGCTTCTTGACGGAGGACTGGAAACTGGAGAGAGAGGCCTCCGCTTTCTCCACCGGAACGGGTACATGGAGAAGCGGCCCGCCGGTCCACTCCAGTTACTCGCTTGTTGATGTGTATGCATCTGGAGAGCTGAGCAAAGCAAAATGGTACATCAACCCGCCCTCTGGGGCGTGGTTAACACTGTCCAAAGAGGGCATATTGGATACCAGTCTTTTCGGCCACAAGCTCAAAGGAAAAACACTGCCAAACATAGAAGGTCTATTCGACAGCGATTTCAAGAGTTATATCAAGCTCATTAGCAGTGCCTACCAGCAATTGATCATTCACCTAATCGCCTCGCTTCCTTTGATTGATCGACGGGCATTGGAATACGGCACAATCAGGCTATACCGTCTCAGACAATCAACTGCTGGTTCGCTCCGCGCCCGCTGCGGTTTTATTTTAGGCGCCACTTATGCCGACAAGGTAACGTACTACGAACTTGTGCCGCGAGCGGGCATAATTCGTCCTCGACTGGATATCGCGCCGCACTATATCGGCGCCAATATACCGCCGCCCGCCGTGCCTTCTTCGATCCAAAATAGAAATCCACGCCTGCCTTTCGATTGGAATGCTCACCTCAACGGAACAGCTCCCAAAAAAAACATGCAATGCCCAGTCTTCATGGAGCAAATTGGCGGCACGCTGGGTAGATTAATGAACAGTGATCTCCCCCACATTACTCCTACCACTTTGGAATCGACGTCCATCCAGTCGATCGCCAATCACATTGCCGACCGCCTCCTTTTTACTGACGAAACGGAGTTGCGCCGCACCTGTTACGGCCAAACCGAATTTGACCGCCAACAGGAAAATTTTGACCAGGTAATAAGCGTAATAAAATCATTCATTCCATTCTGGGATAGCATAGAGAACCTGAGCGCAGGAACAAGAGAGAAAATACTAGAAGGTTTGTTGGGTTTAACTCTTGACCTCGCAGCCTTCGTCTGTCCCCTTGGGAAATTTGCGTCCGGCTCCATGAAAGTAATCAGAGCGGGGGGCAAACTTACTCTTACTAAAAAACTGCCTTTACTTGCACCTAAAGTAGGCGTTTTTCTCAATTCCACTTTGAATCCATTTGATGGCATTCCCTCGCTGCTTAAGGCGGGTGGCCTGAGCCTGTTCAGGCTCAGTAAAAAAGGTTATCTCAGTCTCAAGACATTAAGCGGCCGAGCAGGTCGATATGACTTTTTGCAAGGCATGCCTCAAGCGACTGATCCTGGCCGATGGCGCCCTTTGTCAGCGAAGGACCAGCTGGCCTCCGTCTATGGGATGGAAGATGTCCCAGTGCGTGAAATTACCTCCCGAGGCAAATCCGACTTTCGCTTGGTCGACCCTTTGTCCACCAAACCCTACGGACCTGCCCTGGCGGCTGAACGTTCCGGATTGTCGTTTGGCCCTTCCCGATACGACCTGTTGGGCAAAACCGAATCCGATAGCCTCTTCAAGATTCCTGGCAACACTCGCGTGAAAGAAGTGCTGGAAGTCGACGGTAGCCGGACCTTCTATTTGGATGACGTTCCTTATCGATTGGAAGACAGCGCCCTGCGCAGGGTCGACACCCTGGACATCACTAAAAACTTTAGGAAATTACCATGCCGCTAAATAAAATTTGCAGTTCTTACTCGCTGACCGGCGATATTTTCGAGCGCCCTGCCCTGGGAACAGTCAGTTCAGAAAAGAGCTGGGCACCCTGGTTTGGCGACGTTCTCGTCGAACCAGCGAGCATTAGAGATAGAGCCATATTCAATTATCAAGGAAAGATATATGAATTCAAAAATGGCACCCACATCAGATATACAGGTAAACCAGAATGGATCTACCTGCCTACCAGAACCCCCAAACCTAAGCTAACAATAGACGTAACGATAGAATTTCAGACGGGTATATATGCCGGCGTCAGGGTCACCGGCACCGCAGAGGGTATCAACGACGTCCATCGAATCGGGGCAATCATCGCGCCCTCTCTCGATGAGAAATTCAATTACATCTTCACCCGACTAAATGACAATTACTACGCATTTAGACTCTCCGCCACGAATGACACCAAAACATTGAAACTGCTAAAACAGGAGCCCAGTGCGTGGAAAGAAGGATACGGAGAGGAGTTGAAACGAATTTATGATGGCTCACTCAATGCAAACAATGCAGCACGGGTACACGGTATAGAAAAAGTTGAACAAGCGCTGAAAAATATGAGCGAGGTCTCGATCCCTATCGGCGTCGCCCCAGACCCGCCCAAAAACATGAAATGGATAACAGTCGACACCTCCCCTGCCGAAGCACTTCTATTTGATAATCGCACGAGAATGATTGCCGTCGAATTGCCCAACGGCACCGCCTTATGGAAGCCCGCCACATCCGCCCCATGGCAGGTGACGAACCTGACCACTTCCGTTTTCGGCGCACTCTTCAAAAAAGAATCCCTCTCTATAAACGAGGCCATGACAGCGCTGCAGAATATACTTCCAAGGCATAAAAAAAATATAGCATTCGCCCACCTTGTCCTTGCTTCAGGAAAAACCGAAGTCTATGTCAGCGTCTCCGGCGTCAACGATTTTACTCGGCATTTACCCTTGTTCAATTCCAATCCTGGACAAGTAGCAGTCAATGGAATCAACTACTTTAACGTGGATGATATTGCGGGCCCTGTTGTGCCCACCTCCCTTTCAATTGGCCCAGATAACAGGGTGCTATCGATACCACACTCGAGTCGTTCGGACATACAACATCAAGTGACCTCCGCTGACAGCGAAAGCAAGCTGGTCGGTTTCATCCGTGAAAAATATTCCAATAACGCAGATATCCGTTCAATGACCATTGCCACGACGCTGCCTCCGTGCGATTCCTGTGCGATCGTCATGAAGGAATTCGGTCATTCGCGTGGAGCAGATTCGTTGAACGTTACGTGGGGCAAACGCCCCAACCTTGAGAGCTGAGCCCGCGCTACAATCGACTCACATCCCAGGCAATCAGTGCCGCTGCAAATGCCCATAAAGCCTGGCGTACAAACCACCATCGGCAATCAATTGCTGATGGTCGCCATCCTCGGCAATTTGTCCGCCGTCGAACACTAGCACACGGTCAGCCTGTTTTACCGCGGACAACCGGTGCGCAATGATCAACGTCGTGCGTCCACTCAGGAACCGCGCCAGTGCCTGATGAAGGTTGTATTCCGTGGCGGCGTCCAGCGCCGAGGTGGCTTCGTCGAGGATCACCACGCGCGGATCGGCCAAGACCATGCGGGCGATGGCCAGTCGTTGGCGCTGCCCGCCCGATAAACGCACACCGGAACGCCCGACGATGCTGTCCAGGCCACTAGGCAGCTCTCGGATCGTGCTGTGCAGTTGGGCGATTTCCAGTGCCCGCCAGCAGTCCTCGTCGCTGCACTCGCGGCCCATGGTGAGGTTGGCGCGCACCGTGTCGTTGAACAGCGCAGGATGTTGCAGCACCACCGCGACATTTTCCCGGATGGTTTCCAGGCCGATTTCCTGCTGGGTCGCGCCGCCGAACCGGATGCTGCCGGCCTGCGGCGTGTAGAGACCCAGTAACAGTTGCACCAAGGTGCTCTTGCCGCCGCCGCTGGCGCCAACGATCGCGACCTTCTCCCCCGGCGAAATGGACAGGTTCAGTTGATCGAGCACCATTTCCTCGCCATAGCCGAACCTGAGCCCTTGGATGTCGATGCCGACGGTGTCGCGCCCCTTGAACGGGTTGACGCCGCCGCGGTACTGCGGCTCGTCGGCCCGTGCCAGCAGTTCATTGATGCGGTTCAAGGCGCCTGATGCCGCGTAGTAGGCGTATTGCAGGTTCAGCAGTTGTTCCACCGGGCCGATCATGAACCACAGGTAACTGAACACCGCGAGCATCTGGCCGACGGACAGGTCGGAAAACAGCACGGTGAGCATGGCCGCGGCGCGGAAAATATCGATACCAAACTGAAACAGCAAACCGCTGGCACGGTTCGAGGCATCGGTTTTCCACTGCGAATTCACCGCGAAGTCCCGCACTTCCCGGGCGCGCATCCCCAGTCGGCCGATGAAGAACCCCTGGCGGTTGCCGGCCCGCACTTCCTGGATAGCGTCCAGGGTTTCGGTCAGGGCCTGGGTAAAGCGCGAGGTGCTGTCATTTTCCAGTTTCTTCAGGTGCTTGACCCGTTTGCCCAGCTGCACGGTGGCGTAGATCACCAAGGGATTAAACAACAGGATCAGCAGCGCCAGCTTCCAATGCATCCACATCAGGATGCCGGCGGTGCCCACCAAGGTCAGCATGGCGACCAGGAACCGACTGAGGGTTTCGCCGACGAACTTGTCGAGGGTGTCGAGGTCGGTGACCAAGTGCGTGGTCACCGTACCGCTGCCGAGGCTTTCATATTCACCGAGGGAAATTCGCTTGAGACGCTCGATCAGCCGGATACGGATGCGATAGACAATATCCTTGGCCAAGCTGGCGAACAGTCGCGCCTGCAAGACGTTGAAGAGCAACGCGCCGCACCGCAGCATCAACGTCACCAGCAGCATCAGCCCGATGTAACCGGCCGCGCTTTGCCAGGCTGTCGGCAGCGCATTGTTCATGATTTTCAATGCCGCATCGCCGTGGCCTAGCAGCACTTCGTCCACCAGTAGCGGTAACAGCAGCGGGATCGGTACGCTGCACAACGTCGCCAGCACGGCGACGCCGTTGGCGATCCACAGGGCTTTCTTGTGCGTGAGGGCCAGGCGACGAATTTCCGCCCAGCTCAAGCGATCGATGCGGCGCGTGGCGGGTGCGCCATCATCGGGCAGGTCAGGCACAGGCCGCGCGCTCCAGCCAACGCCCGAGCAACGGCGACAATTGGTCCAAGGGTTGGTAGCCGTTGGTCAGCAAGGCCAACTGGCCGTCGCGCTCGGCCAGCAGCGTGGGAAACCCGGCAATGCCCAAATCTTGTACCCAGGTGAAATCGGCGGCCGTGGCTGCATGTTGTTCGGCGCGGTCGAATGCTGCGGCGAACTCAATGCGGGGCAACCCGGCCTGCTCGGCTAGCTCCACCAGGACGCTGGCGTGGGTCACGTCGCGACCGTGCACATAAAAAGCCCGCTGGATCAGCTTCAGCAGCTTCCAGGCCAGGTCCGGCGCCAGGCTGCGCGCTGTCACCAGCGCCCGACACGCGGGTTCGGTGTCGTAGACGAAACCGTCCGGCAGCGCGCCTTCAAGCTTGAACGGCTGGCCGGTGGCCTCGGTGACCGCCTGCCAATGTTCAAGAATATAGCGCCGGGTCGTCGGCTCCAGGGCCGAACCGCTGCCGGTGCGCAAGCCGCCCACCACCAAGTGCAATTCCACACCTGCGGCCTGGGCCTGCTCGGCCAACGCCTCGGCCACTGGCGCGAAGCCCCAGCACCAGGAACACATCGGGTCCATTACATACAGCAGGCGCGACGCCATGGCTCAAGCCTCGGAAGATGATTGCTTGTAGTTGTAGCCGATCGGATGGGGCATGTTGCGTGCCTTGGCCAATTCGATCTGCTTTTGCCGGTCGATGGCGCTGCGACGGGTCTTCTCGCTCAACTTATCCCAGCAATGCGGGCAACTGATGCCAGGCACATAGTGTTGCGACTCGCGATCCTCCACGCTCACCGGGGTACGGCAGGCATGGCATTGATCGTAGTCGCCTTCGCTGAGGTCATGACGCACGGTCACGCGGTTGTCGAACACAAAGCAGTCACCGCGCCATTTGGTTTCTTCCTGAGGCACCTCTTCGAGGTACTTCAGGATGCCGCCCTTGAGGTGATAGACCTCGTCGAATCCTTGGCCAAGCATGTAGCTCGAAGCCTTCTCGCAACGAATGCCGCCGGTGCAGAACATGGCGACTTTCTTGTGCCTGGCCGGGTCGAAGTTGGCTTTGATGTACTCGGGGAACTCGCGGAAGCTGGTGGTCTTCGGATCGACGGCACCTTCAAAGGTGCCGATCGCCACTTCGTAATCGTTGCGGGTGTCGATCAGCAAGACTTCCGGATCATTGATCAGCGCGTTCCAGTCCTGTGGCTCGACATAGGTGCCGACCCGCTTGTTCGGGTCCACGCCTTCGACGCCGAGGGTGACGATTTCTTTCTTGAGCTTGACCTTGGTGCGGTAGAACGGCTGCTCTTCGCAATACGACTCTTTGTGGTCGATATCGTCCATGCGCGGATCGTTCTTGAGCCAGGCCATCAACCCGTCGATCCCCTCGCGGGTACCGGAAACCGTGCCGTTGATGCCTTCCTCGGCAATCAGCAGGGTGCCTTTGATGCCGTTGTCGAGCATCGCCTTGAGCAGGGGCTCGCGCAGCTCGACGTAATCTTCCAGGGTGACGAACTTATACAGTGCCGCCACGACAATCGGTGGTGTCATGGGTATTTCTCCAGGTGGCTACCCTCGTAAGGGGTGAACCGGATATAAAAAAGCAGCGGCAAGCTACAAGCTTCAAGCGATAAGCTCAAGCCCTACGCATAGCTTGTCGATTGAAGCTTGAAGCTTGTCGCTGGCTACTGCCGATTGCCGGCACAGGTCGGCGAAGCCGGGGCCGCGTCGATCCGGGCCCATTCTTCGGGCGTGTAGGTGTGCAGCGCCAAGGCATGGAATTCACCCATCAGCTCGCCGAGCGTGCCGTAGACCTTCTGGTGACGCTTGACTCGGTTGAGCCCTTCGAACTGCTGGCTGACCACCACGGCCTTGAAGTGGGTTTCTTGGCCACGGCTGTGCATGTGGCTTTCGTCCAACACTTGCAGGTGCTCGGGCTGCAGCAGCCCGAGGGTCGATTCGATGCGTTGTTGCATGCTCATGCCAGGGCTCCGCTTATGGCTTTTTCTTGGCCGGGGCGGCGGCTTTTGGCTCGAGCTCGGCGGTCATGTCCGACAGCAGCTTGTTGACCACCGGTACCGCGCTTTCCAGCTTGGCCTGGGTCAGTTGGGCCGATTGCTGAGTCAGCTGGGGCATTTTTTCCAAGACTTTCTTGCCCAGGGGCGACTGGTAGAAGGACACCAGGTCCTTGAGCTCGGACTCGCTGAAGTTGCTGGTGTAGAGCTTGACCATGTCCGGCTTGAGCTTGTTCCAGCCGATGGCCTGGTCCAGCGCGGCGTTGGCCTTGGCCTGGTAAGTCTCGAGGGTGGCCTTTTTCGACTCAGGGGCCTTGGTCTGTTCAAAGCGCTGGGCGAACATCTGCTGGACTTGCATGTAGACCGGAGTACCCAGCTTGTCGGCGTGCGCCAGGGTCAGGAACGCTTCGGCACTGGCGTTGTGGCTGGCGGTATCGGCAAGAACAGGGCCGCTGGCACACACCAGAGCAACTGCGGTACAGATGGCACGAAGACGGGTCATCGAGTTTCCTTATCTAACAGGCGAGGCAAAACCCCAAGGGCGACCATTCTGCGCCTAAAAAACGCCGGGGCTCAACCCCGTTCCTCGGAGGGTCCGATTGACGGACCGAACCGCTCCTCCCTAGATTGAGGGAACCCATGTCGCCCGTCTGGGCCTAAACTGCGCATTCAGACCAACAGGAGTTTGACCCGATGAGCCGTATCGAAACCGACAGCCTTGGCCAGGTTGAAGTCCCGGATGAAGCCTATTGGGGCGCCCAGACACAGCGCTCCATGATCAATTTTGCCATCGGCGATGAACGCATGCCGCTGTCGGTGCTGCATGCCTTGGCGCTGGTCAAGAAAGCCGCCGCCAGGGTCAACGACCGCAATGGCGACCTGCCCGCCGACATCGCCCGTTTGATCGAACAGGCAGCCGACGAGGTGTTGGCCGGCCAGCATGACGACCAGTTCCCGCTGGTGGTCTGGCAGACCGGCAGCGGGACCCAGAGCAACATGAACGTCAACGAGGTGATCGCCGGACGCGCCAACGAGCTGGCGGGCAACCCGCGCGGCGGCAAGAGCCCGGTACACCCCAACGATCACGTCAACCGCTCGCAGAGCTCCAACGATTGTTTCCCCACCGCCATGCACATCGCCGCTGCCCAGGCCGTGCACCAGCAATTGTTGCCGGCCATCAGCGAATTGTCTGGCGGCCTCGCGGAACTGGCGGCGCGCCATATGAAGCTGGTCAAGACCGGTCGCACGCACATGATGGATGCCACGCCAATCACCTTCGGCCAGGAGCTGTCCGCGTTCATTGCCCAACTCGACTACGCCGAACGGGCAATCCGCGCGGCCTTGCCGGCGGTCTGCGAGCTGGCCCAGGGCGGCACCGCGGTGGGCACCGGGCTCAATTCGCCCCATGGCTTCGGCGAAGCGATTGCCGCTGAATTGGCGGCGTTGTCCGGCTTGCCGTTCATCACCGCGCCGAACAAGTTCGCCGCGCTGGCCGGCCATGAGCCGCTGACCACGCTGTCCGGCGCGCTGAAAACCCTGGCCGTGACCTTGATGAAAATCGCCAACGACCTGCGCCTGCTGGGCTCCGGGCCGCGGGCCGGGTTTGCCGAGGTGAAACTGCCCGCCAACGAACCAGGCAGTTCGATCATGCCCGGCAAAGTCAACCCGACTCAGTGCGAAGCCTTGTCAATGCTGGCTTGCCAGGTATTGGGCAACGACGTGACAATCGGTTTCGCCGCCAGCCAGGGTCACTTGCAGTTGAACGTGTTCAAACCGGTGATCATCCACAACCTGCTGCAATCGATCCGCCTGCTGGCCGACGGCTGCAGCAACTTCCAGCAGCACTGCATCGCCGGCCTCGAACCGGATGCCGAGCAGATGGCGGCGCACCTGGAGCGTGGATTGATGCTGGTGACGGCACTGAACCCGCACATCGGCTACGACAAATCCGCCGAAATCGCCAAGAAAGCCTACGGCGAAGGGCTGACCCTACGCGAAGCTGCGTTGCAGCTGGGGTATCTGACCGATGAAGAATTCGATGCCTGGGTCAGGCCGGAGAACATGCTGGAGGCCGGTAGCCAGGGCTGAGCATTGCTGACCAGTGAGTGCGTTCCCGCGCCCTGCGTGGGAACGAACATCAGGCGCTCTATCGTCCTGCAACCATCCGCTCGCGCCGGGCCCTGAGCCCGGCGACCAGCGATGGACCCAGCGCAACCAACGCCGAGCCCAGCACCACCAATACCGCCCCGCCATACCCCAGCAGATTGATCTGCTCGGCATGCACATAGTCCGGCCACCACCAGGCAGCCATTGCCACGGCGGCGAACGTCACCAGCGGCGTAATCGCCAGGGTCGCGCTGACTCGCGAGGCCTCCCAATGGGCCAACGCCTCGGCAAACGCGCCATAAGCGATCAGGGTGTTGAGGCAACAAGCGAGCAACAGCCAGCCTTGCAAGGGGCTCAGTTGCAACGCCTCCAACGGGTGCACCCAGGGCGTGAGCAACAGCGCGCAGAACAGGTAGATCACCATCATCACCTGCAACGAATTCCATACCGTCAACAGCTGCTTCTGGCCGAGGGCGTAGAACGTCCAGACGGTCGAAGCCAGCAACACCAGCAAGACGCCAGCGGTGTAGTCGCTCAACGACGTCAACAGCTCAACAAGGCGCTGATTGAAGAACAGCGCGAAGCCGATCAGCAGCACCAGCAAGCCGATGCCCTGCCCCACGCTGAAACGCTCCTTGAACACAAACAGGCTGGCGACCAGCAGCATGATCGGGCCCATTTGCACCACCAGTTGCGCGGTGCCGGGACTCAAGCGGTTCAAGCCCATCAGGTACAGGACGTAGTTACCTACCAGCCCCAACACCGCCATCGCCACCAGCCAACCGCCACGCGGCCCGAGCACTTTGCGGCTGGGCAAGCGGCGGGTCGCCGCCAGGTAAATGAACAGCAGGCCACCAGACACCGACAGCCGAAACCAGGTGACCGTGACCGGATCCATCACTTGCAGCACTTGCTTGAGCTTGATCGGCAGGATTCCCCACAGCAGGGCGGTCAGCAAGGCGAGAAAAAGCCCGTAGACCCAGCGACCGGACGATATGTGCATGCAACCCTCGGAACCAAGACATGAGCGCCCATTCTAGGCTCGGATCGCTCGGCGACACAGGGACAATTGGGTCTTCACCATCGATGAGATTGTATGGGTCGCAGCCGTCGATCGGCTGGACAGGCGCAAATCAATGCCAACACATATGCTCAGTAGAGACGACCCAGCAGCCCCTTTGGAGACCCGAAATGCCAGGAACGCGCGCGCAGGATACCGACGCCTCGAAGACGATTTTCCGCAGTGACCGGATCTGCCGGATCAATGGCGAGTTTTACTTCAGTACCCGCGAAGCCACGCTGGAGGGTCCGTTCAACAGCCGCGAGGAGGCGGAACAGGAAATAGCGGCGTATATCCAGCGGATGATTCAATTCTCCAAGATCACTGAAAATCCCGTGGCGAGGGAGCTTGCTCCCGCTGGGCCGCAAAGCGGCCCCCCTACTGTCCATCCGTAACTATCGACCCATTGACGACTGCTTCGCAGCCGAGCGGGAGCAAGCTCCCTCTCCACAAGAGCCGTTGGAAGCAGCGGCTACCGAACCGCCTCGAACAACCCCGTCGCTCCCATCCCGCCGCCCACGCACATGGTCACGATGCCGTAGCGCAGGTTGCGCCGTTGCAGCTCACGCACCAGATGCCCCACTTGCCGCGAGCCGGTCATGCCGAACGGGTGGCCGATGGAAATCGAGCCGCCGTTGACGTTGTATTTCTCGTTGTCGATTTCCAGCCGGTTGCGACTGTAGAGGCACTGGGACGCAAACGCCTCGTTGAGTTCCCACAGGTCGATGTCGCCGATCTGCAAACCCTTGGCCTTGAGCAACTTGGGCACCGAAAATACCGGGCCGATGCCCATCTCATCCGGTTCGCAACCGGCCACGGTAAAGCCACGGAAAAACGCCTTCGGCTTGAGCCCCAGCGCCAGGGCTTTTTCCAGGCTCATCACCAACGTCATCGAGGCGCCGTCGGACAATTGCGAAGAGTTGCCCGCAGTGACCGAGCCGTCCTCGGCGAACACCGGTTTCAAACCCGCCAGGCTTTCATAGGTGGTATCGGGGCGGTTGCAGTCATCGCGGTCGACTACGCCGTCAAGCATCTGCACTGCGCCGGTGTTCTTGTCCTCGACTCGGTACTTCACCGTCATTGGCACGATTTCGTCACCGAACAACCCCTGCGCCTGTGCCCTGGCCGTGCGTTGCTGGCTCTGCAAGGCGTAGCGGTCCTGCTGCTCGCGGCTGACCTGATAGCGACGCGCAACGATTTCGGCGGTCTGGCCCATGGGAAAATAAATGCCCGGCACCTGCTCCTTGAGCAATGGATTGACCAGGTTTTCGGTATTGACGCTCTTCATCGTCAGGCTGATGGATTCGACCCCACCGGCGACGATGATATCGCTGCAACCGGAGGCGATCTGGTTGGCCGCAATCGCAATGGCCTGCAGGCCTGAGGAGCAAAAACGGTTGAGGGTCATTCCGGCCGTGCCGGTGCCCAGTTGTGAGAGCACCGCCACGTTACGGCCGATGTTGAAGCCCTGGGCGCCTTCGTTGGAACCGGCGCCGACGATGCAGTCCTCGACGCTGGCCGGGTCGATGTCGTTACGCGCCAGCAGCGCGTTGACACAATGCGCCGCCATGTCATCCGGACGGGTCATGTTGAACTTGCCGCGAAAGGACTTGGCCAGACCGGTCCGTACGCTGTCGACGATCACCACTTCACGCATGGCGGCACCTCATTGTTGTTATCGGTTAAAAGTGGATTCGAGGATAAATCCACGGCATAACCGAACGCGACAATCATTCACCCCGCGTATGCGTGCCCATCGGGCTATTTCTTTTTGCGCGCCTGTTTGGCCGAGCGCTCGAACGCGCCCTCCAGCGCCTCGTTGAGGGTGCGCAGCACTTTGACCCGAGCCCAACGCTTGTCGTTGGCTTCCACCAGGGTCCATGGCGAAATTTCAGTGCTGGTGCGATCGACCATGTCGCAGACCGCCGAGCGATAGGCATCCCACTTGTCGCGGTTGCGCCAGTCGTCCTCGGTGATCTTGAAGCGCTTGAAAGGGATTTCCTCGCGCTCCTGGAAACGCTCCAACTGGGTTTGCTTGTCGATGGCCAACCAGAACTTGACCACCACCACGCCGGCGTCGGCCAGTTGTTCCTCGAAATCGTTGATCTCCCCGTAGGCTCGCAACCAATCGGCGCGGCTGCAGAAGCCCTCGACGCGCTCCACCAGCACCCGCCCGTACCACGAGCGGTCGAACATGGTGAACTTGCCCCGTGCCGGAATGTGCCGCCAGAAGCGCCACATGTATGGGTGGGCCCTTTCTTCCTCGGTGGGCGCGGCAATCGGCACGATGCTGTACTGGCGCGGATCGAGCGCCGCCGCGACCCGGCGAATCGCCCCGCCCTTGCCCGCCGCGTCGTTGCCCTCGAATACTGCCACCAGCGCATGCCGACGCATGCGTTTGTCGCGCAGCAAACCGGCGAACCGCGCCTGCTCGGTGATCAATTGTTCTTCGTAATCGGTTTTATCCAGGCGCAGCGTCATGTCCAGGCTGTCAATCAACGTCACCTGGCCGTCCAGCGCCGGCAGTGGCGCCACGTTGACTTTTTCCGGCTTGATCTTCTGCCGGTCCAGCGCCTGGCGCAGCCCTTCGAGCAGGATGCGACCGACCGTGAGGCTGCGATAACAAGCATCCACGCCTTCGATCACATGCCATGGCGCATAGTCGCGACTGGTGCGGCGTAGCACGCGCTCGCCGTATTTGACGAACTTGTCGTAGGTCTGGGATTGCTGCCAGTCCAACGGGCTGATGCGCCAACTGTGCAGCGGGTCGTCCTTGAGACTTTTCAGCCGGGCCTTCATCTGTTTCTTGGACAGGTGGAACCAGAACTTGAAGATCAGCGCGCCTTCATCGCAAAGCATTTTCTCCAGGCGCTCGGCACCGTTGATCGCCTGGTCGAGTCGCGGGTCCTTGAACTCGCCATGGACCCGTCCCTGTAGCATCTGGCTGTACCAGTTACCGAAGAAAATCCCCATGCGCCCCTTGGCCGGCAGCATCCGCCAGTAGCGCCAGGCCGGTGGCCGCGCCAGTTCTTCGTCGGTCTGCTGGTCGAAGGTGCGCACTTCGATCAGGCGGGGGTCCATCCACTCGTTGAGCAACTTCACCGTCTCGCCCTTGCCCGCGCCTTCGATGCCGTTGATCAGGACGATGACCGGAAAGCGGCCCTGCTGATGCAGTTCGAACTGCGCTTCGAGCAGCGCCTCGCGCAGCGCCGGCTCTTCGGCCTCAAAGGTTTCTTTATCAACGACGTGACCGATCTCAGCGGACTCGAACATGGGCAGCTCCTTCCAGGAATGGGGGCAAGACTAGCGGATTGGACACCCCCCTGTGCAGTGATCGTTCCAACGCTTCGCGTGGGAATGCCTCTACGGACGCTCCGCGTTCGGCTTTTCGGGACGCAGAGCGTCCCGGGCTTCATTCCCACGCGGAGCGTAGGGAACGATCGACAGCCCGATCGGCTAGAATGGCGCCTTCGTTTTCACCGAGCCTGTCATGACACCTATCCAGCACCACGCACAACTCGACTGGGACAACCAGGGTCTCCCCCGTTCCCGGGTTTTCGACGATGTGTATTTCTCCGACCAGTCGGGCCTGGAAGAAACCCGCTACGTGTTCCTTGCGCAGAACAACCTGGCCGAGCGCTTTACCGCGCTGCCAGAAGACGGGCGACTGGTGATTGGCGAGACAGGATTCGGCACTGGGCTGAATTTTCTTTGCGCCTGGCAGCTGTTCGAACAATGCGCACCGGCCGGGGCGCGACTGCATTTTGTCAGCGTCGAGAAATTCCCCTTGAGGCCCGAGGACCTGCGTCGGGCCCTGGCTTTATGGCCAGAGCTCAAGCGCCAGGCTGACCAGTTGCTTGGGCAGTACGTCGCGATTCACCAGGGTTTCCAACGCATGACCCTGGCGAACGGTCGGGTGACGCTGACCTTGTTGATTGGCGATGCCTTGGAACAACTGCCGCAACTGGACGGGCCCATCGACGCCTGGTTCCTCGACGGCTTCGCGCCAGCGAAAAACCCCGAGATGTGGACCGCCGAGCTGTTCGCCGAACTGGCGCGGCTGGCGGCACCCGGGGCGACCCTCAGCACCTTTACAAGCACCGGTTGGGTACGGCGCCGGCTGAACGCGGCGGGCTTCAAGATGAAGCGCACGCCGGGCATCGGTCATAAATGGGAGATTCTTCGCGGCGTGTTCCTCGGCTGGCCCGAGCAAGTACCGGCGCCAGCGCTGGCCAAACCCTGGTACGCCCGCCCCGCTCCCCACGCCAGCGAACGCCGGGCCTTGGTGATTGGCGGCGGCCTGGCCGGATGCGCCAGCGCGGCGAGTCTCGCCGCCCGCGGCTGGCAGGTGACCTTGCTGGAACGCCACGCCGGGTTGGCCGAGGAAGCGTCCGGCAATCCCCAGGGCGTGCTGTACCTCAAGCTGTCGGCCCACGGCACGGCGTTGTCGCAGATGATCCTCAGCGGTTTCGGCTACACCCGTCGCTTGCTGGAAAACCTGCAGCGAGGCGTTGACTGGGACAGTTGCGGCGTCTTGCAATTGGCCTTCAACGACAAGGAAGCCGAGCGCCAGGCGCAACTGGCCGACGCGTTCCCAACCGACCTGCTGAAGATCCTCGATCGCACCGAGGCGCAGGCGCAGGCGGGGATCGGCCTGGCCTGTGGCGGCCTGTTTTATCCCGAGGGCGGCTGGGTTCATCCGCCAGCCTTGTGTCGCTGGCAAGCGTCGGCCTCGGCGATAGCACTGCTACCACACCATGAAGTACTGGAACTGCGGCGTGTCGGCGACCAATGGCAGGCCTGGGATGGGCAACGTTGCGTCGCCAGCGCCCCGGTGGTAATTCTCGCCAGCGCAGCCGAAATCAAACGCTTCGCACCGGCCGCCGAACTGCCCCTCAAACGCATTCGCGGACAAATCACCCGCCTGCCCCAAACCCCCCGCAGTCAAAGCCTGGCGACGGTGGTCTGCGCCGCAGGCTACGTGGCCCCGCCGCGCATGGGCGAGCACACCTTGGGCGCCAGCTTCGACTTCAAGAATGACGACCTGACCCCCACCGCCGCCGAGCACGCCGGCAATCTGCAAATGCTCGAAGAGATTTCCCTCGACCTGGTGGATCGCCTGGACACCAGCGCCCTGGATCCTGAAGACCTCGAAGGCCGCGCGGCGTTTCGCTGCACCAGTCCGGATTACCTGCCGATTGTCGGGCCGCTGGCCGATCTCGGGGCGTTCACCGAAACGTATTGCGCCCTGGCCAAGGATGCCCGCCAAGTGCCGGACCATCCATGCCCTTGGCTCGATGGCCTGTACGTCAACAGCGGCCACGGCTCACGGGGCTTGATCAGCGCACCGCTGTCGGGCGAACTGATCGCCGCCTGGCTGGACAACGAACCGCTGCCACTGCCGCGAAGCGTGGCCGAAGCCTGCCATCCGAACCGATTTGCGCTACGGGCGTTGATTCGGGGCAAGGCCTGAACCCGATACATAGCGCTGCTCGACGCCTCCAGCGTCGTCCGAACGCAAACAGCATCAATTGCTGGCCGGCTCGCCATCCTTCATGTCGAGATTCGACTGCCGGGCTATCTGAGAGAGGAGGGGCGGGGCGGATAGGTATTGATACACAAAAATTTTGGCCGGAAAGTGACCGTCGACGCAGCAGTCCGTCTAAGATGGGTTGAACGAAATCTCGTTCATCCTCAAAATGGATTTTTTGTTAACCCACGGACAAGGGGGCATATGAAAAGACTCGACACGTCAAGCAACCTCATTGGGGTGGGGATATACACGCCCGCAGAGGCGGCCTTGTACACAGGCATTCCTGCAAAAGATATACGTAGGTGGATGTTCGGCTACAAAGCCGAAGGCGTCGACCACGCTGGACTTTGGACGCCGGAAATAGACTCAACCGTGGAAAAACTTCTCGGCTTTCACGATCTGCTAGAGATCAGGTTTGTACATGCGTTTAGAAAGCACGGCGTAAGCCTTCAAGCTATTCGTTCGGCGTCCAGGCAGGCCCGAGAGATCTTTGCTCAGCGCTACCCGTTCACATGCAAACGGTTCCAAACTGATGGCCGGAGTATCTTTGCGACCGTTTTCGACGAGACCGGCGACGAAGCCATCCTCGACCTTGCTAAGCGGCAGTATGCGTTCAGGCAAGTAATAGGCCCCTCCCTCTATGAAGGTATCGACTACACGGGAGAAGGACGTGCACAGCGCTGGTATCCAGTAAAGCGAAGCAAGACAATCGTGCTCGACCCAAATCGTAATTTTGGCAAGCCTGTCTTATCTTCTACTGGCGTCGATACAGCTGCTATTTACCATGCATATTTGGCCGAAGGCCAAGACGTAAAGCGCGTCTCAATGATTTTTGAAGTTCCGGCTGCCGCAGTGGATGCTGCGGTTACTTTTGAGCATAGGATTGCTGCTTGAATTTCCTGATTGATAACAATCTCCCTCCCGCAATAGCACGAGCCCTTCACGAACTATGCAAGCTTGAGGGGCATCATGTGGTAGCGCTTCGGGATAAATTCAAGCAAAACGCCACCGATGTCGATTGGATCTCTGAACTGAAAGCTGATGGACGATGGACCGTCGTATCGCAAGACAAATTCACCAAAGGCGATGCGGAACGGAAGGCCTTTCGCGAATGCGGGTTACCGATTTTTTGCCTGGCAAAACAGTGGGGACAAGAGCCCTATTGGAGCAAGGCACAGAATCTCGTCAGGTGGTGGCCTTCAATAATTCAGCAATCAGAACTGATAAGCGGGGGAGCAGCCTTTAAGGTTACTTGGCGATTTACTGCTCCCGGAAAGTTTGAACAGTTGAAAATCTAAAGCCCGGCCCAACGCTGGGCTTTTTACTATATGTAATCTCCGCCCAAAGTGATCCACTCTATCGCTGGGTCAATGCTTTGAAATAGGTTTGGCAGGCCCGCAAGGTACACAGCCCCTGCCTCCTTCGTCGGGAATGGCGACAATTCGTAGAGCATACGGTGGGCCAAGTGGGCTCCATCCGCCGGCGCGATGCCGTTCGCCTGCTCACCACGATCCAGACCCAGGCGGTGCGGGATAAATTGATCACCCGGAACCCAGCCAACTCAATAGCAGCCGCCATAGTTCCCAAACGGAGCCTCGGCCCGTTCACCCGTACCGAGGCAGATCTGGTTATTGCGAAGCTCTACGAATTGACGAGCGGTTTGCAGCAGATCTACGCCTTGCTTTTTCGGGTTCTCGTTCTAAACAGGAATGCGGCCAAGAGACGCTATAGCGCTGCGCTGAAGCGAAGTCGACACGCGCAAGCGAACCGCCAAAAGTCTGTCGGATTCGTATCTATAGAAAGATCTAGGAGCGGACCAAGACGAAGGTCCCCGGGAAGTTTTATTGAACGATCGAGCAATACGGGCACTCGAAAAAGCCAGACCTTTAACGGCGGCACGATCCGATTACGTGTTCGCGCCGGAAGGATCAGGCGATAAGGCAGAGCTGTTCGTCCGATCCGAAACAGGTCCCAAACGCTACTGGCTGAGCGCGCTGCGGAAGTTAGGAATTCGGCATCGCAGAATGTATGACACGCGCCATACGTACGCCACGATGTGTTTGATGTCCGGCATGAATCCAGCATTCATCGCCGCGCAACTCGGACACAGCGTGCAAGTACTGCTTTCCACCTACGCCAAGTGGATCAGTTCCCCGAGCGACGGGGCAGAGCTGGACAAACTGGATCGAGTTGAAAGTGGTACGAAAACGGTACGAGAGAATCACCAGTAGCGACACACATGCCGAAATACAAAGGGTTCACACCACATGTGCGGATTAGCTGGAGAGTTACGTTTCGATCAACAACCTGCGGACCTTGCGGCCGTAGAGCGAATCACCCATCACTTGGCCCCTCGCGGCCCCGACGCGTGGGGGTTCCATAGCCAGGGACCGATTGCCCTCGGCCATCGTCGCCTGAAGATCATGGACCTCTCCGACGGCTCGGCGCAGCCGATGGTCGACAATCAATCGGGCCTGTCACTGGCATTCAACGGTGCGATCTACAACTACCCGCAACTGCGCGCCGAACTCGAAGGCCTGGGCTACACCTTCCATTCCGGCGGCGACACCGAAGTGCTGCTCAAGGGTTATCACGCCTGGGGCGAAGCCCTGCTACCCAAGCTCAACGGCATGTTTGCCTTCGCTATCTGGGAACGCGACGCCAAGCGGCTGTTCATCGCCCGCGACCGTCTCGGCGTGAAGCCGCTGTACCTGTCGCGTAACGGCCAACGCCTGCGCTTTGCCTCGGCGTTGCCAGCGCTGCTCAAGGGCGGTGACATCAATCCGGTGCTCGACCCGGTAGCCCTCAATCATTATCTGAATTTCCATGCCGTCGTCCCGGCGCCGCGCACGCTGTTGGCGGGCATCGAGAAACTACCGCCCGCGACGTGGATGCGCATCGAAGCGGATGGCACCACGGAGCAGAAAACCTGGTGGACGCTGCCCTACGGCCCACGCGCCGACGAGCAGAATCTGAAGCTGGAAGACTGGATCGACCGCGTGCTCGACAGCACCCGCGAAGCCGTTGCCATTCGCCAGCGCGCCGCCGTCGATGTCGGCGTATTGCTCTCGGGCGGCGTGGATTCGAGCATGCTTGTGGGCTTGCTGCGCGAAGTGGGCGTCGAAGACCTGTCGACCTTCTCCATCGGCTTCCAGGACGCTGGCGGCGAGCGCGGTGACGAGTTCCAGTATTCGAACTTGATCGCCGAGCACTACGGCACCCGGCACCATCAGTTGCGCATCGATGAAAAAGAAATCATCGAACAACTGCCCGCGGCATTCCGCGCCATGAGCGAGCCGATGGTCAGCCACGATTGCATCGCCTTCTACCTGCTGTCGCGGGAAGTGGCCAAGCATTGCAAAGTGGTGCAAAGCGGCCAGGGCGCCGACGAACTGTTCGCCGGTTATCACTGGTATCCCCAAGTGGACGGCGCCAGCGACCCGTATGCCGCCTATCGTGCGGCCTTCTTCGACCGCAGCTACGAAGAGTACGCCGCTACCGTGCAGCCCAAATGGCTGACGGCCAACGACGCGGCCGGTGACTTCGTCAAGGAACATTTCGCCCAACCGGGCGCCGATGCCGCAGTCGACAAGGCCCTGCGCCTGGACAGCACCGTGATGCTGGTGGACGACCCGGTCAAACGCGTGGACAACATGACCATGGCCTGGGGCCTGGAAGCACGCACGCCTTTCCTGGACTACCGGCTGGTGGAGCTTTCAGCCCGAGTGCCGGCTGAATTCAAGCTGCCCGATGGTGGCAAGCACGTGCTCAAGGAAGCCGCTCGCCGGGTGATTCCGAGCGAGGTCATCGACCGCAAGAAAGGCTATTTCCCGGTGCCGGGCCTCAAGCATCTGGAAGGCAACACGCTGGCCTGGGTTCGTGAGTTGCTGCTGGATCCGAGCCAGGATCGTGGCTTGTTCAACCCGACCATGCTCGACCGTTTATTGACCGATCCCAACGGCCAGCTGACGCCCCTGCGCGGTTCGAGGCTGTGGCAATTGGCGGCGCTGAACCTGTGGCTCAGCGAGCAAGGAATCTGAAATCATGAAACCCCACCCGACCCTTCACAACCAACGACTGTTGCGCGGCCAGCCACCGTCCTATGAACGCCTGCAAGCACGCCTGGCCGAAGACGGCAGCGAGCTGGGCGCCGACCCGATCGCGGTGCACTGTGGCTGGGGCCGATTGCTGATCGGCCATACCTTCCCGGACCCGGCGAGCCTGGCCCAGGAACTGCTCAACGAACAGCCCGGCGAACGCGACATTGCCTTGTACGTCGCCGCGCCCCAGCAAGTGCTCGGACTGGAACCGGCGCATCTGTTCCTCGATCCGTCGGACACCCTGCGCCTGTGGTTCAGTGACTACCGACAAGCCACGCGGGTGTTTCGCGGTTTTCGGATTCGCCGGGCCCAAGGCGATTCCGACTGGCAAGCCATCAACCAGCTTTACCAGGCCCGCGGCATGCTGCCCATCGATCCCCAGCGATTGACCCCGCGCCACCAGGGCGGCCCGGTGTACTGGCTGGCCGAAGACGACGACAGCGGCGCGGTGATCGGCAGCGTCATGGGCCTCAATCACCAGAAAGCCTTCAATGACCCGGAAAACGGCAGCAGCCTCTGGTGCCTGGCGGTGGACCCGCAGTGCTCGCGCCCCGGTGTTGGCGAAGTGCTGGTGCGTCATCTTATCGAGCACTTCATGAGCCGAGGCTTGAGCTACCTCGACCTGTCAGTGCTACACAACAATCGTTTGGCGAAGAACCTCTACGCCAAACTTGGCTTCCGCAACCTCTCGACCTTCGCCATCAAGCGCAAGAACGGCATCAACCAGCCGCTGTTCCTCGGGCCTGGTCCCGAGGCGGAATTCAACCCGTACGCGCGAATCATTGTCGATGAGGCGCACCGGCGCGGCATCGAAGTTCAGGTAGATGATGCCGAGGCCGGGCTGTTCACCCTGGTGCATGGCAGCCGACGGATCCGCTGCCGGGAATCACTGAGCGACCTGACCAGCGCCATCAGCATGACCTTGTGCCAGAACAAGAGCCTGACCCATAAAGTGTTGAAGAACGCTGGCCTGAATCTGCCGGCCCAACAACTGGCGGGCAATGCCGACGACAACCTGGCGTTTCTCGATGAGCACGAGCGCGTGGTGGTCAAGCCGTTGGACGGTGAACAAGGCCAGGGCGTGGCGGTGGACCTCCAGACTATCGAGGAAGTACAGGACGCCATCGAAGCGGCGCGCAAATTTGACAGCCGCGTGCTGCTGGAAAGCTTCCATGAGGGGCTGGACCTGCGAATCGTGGTGATCGGCTTTGAAGTGGTGGCAGCGGCCATCCGGCGACCGGCGGAAGTGATCGGTGACGGCCAACACAGTATCGGCGCACTGATCGAAGCCCAGAGCCGTCGACGCCAGGCTGCCACGGGAGGCGAAAGCAAGATTCCGATGGACGCCGAGACCGAGCGCACGTTGCGTGCGGCCGGCTACGACTATGACAGCGTGTTGCCCGCGGGCGAGCACTTGTTCGTGCGCCGCACTGCGAACCTTCACACCGGCGGCGTGCTGGAAGACGTGACCGGCATTCTTCATCCGACCCTGAACGATGCCGCCGTACGTGCCGCGCGGGCGCTGGACATTCCCATGGTCGGCCTGGACCTGCTCGTGCCTGCGGCCGATCAGCCGGAGTACGTGTTTATCGAAGCCAACGAGCGCGCCGGCCTGGCCAACCATGAACCGCAACCTACCGCAGAACGCTTTGTGGATATGTTGTTTCCCCATAGCCAGGCGGCGGTCTAGCCCTCTAAAGATCGTTCCCACGCTCTGCGTGGGAATGCCTCAAGGGACGCTCCGCGTCCAGGTGACGCAGAGCGTCACGGGCTGCATTCCCACGCGGAGCATGGGAACGATCATGCCAAGGTTTGCTATACCCACTTAACGTTCCGTGAGGAGTTTCCATGATCAGTAAAATTCCCGAACCGGATCTCGAATACCTGCAAAAAGTCCTGCTGGAAATGCTCGCCATTCCCAGCCCGACCGGTTTCACCGACACCATCGTGCGGTATGTCGCCGAGCGACTCGAAGAGCTGGGCATTCCGTTCGAAATGACCCGGCGCGGGACGATTCGCGCCACCCTCAAGGGTCGCCAGAACAGCCCTGACCGGGCCGTGTCGGCGCACTTGGACACCATTGGTGCCTCGGTTCGAGCTATCAAGGACAACGGCCGCCTGACGCTGGCCCCGGTAGGTTGCTGGTCCAGTCGGTTTGCCGAGGGCAGCCGGGTCAGCCTGTTTACCGACACTGGAGTCATCCGCGGCAGTGTGTTGCCATTGATGGCGTCCGGGCACGCGTTCAACACTGCGGTGGATGAAATGCCCATCAGTTGGGACCACATCGAACTGCGCCTGGACGCCTACTGCACCACCCGCGCCGATTGCGAAACACTGGGGGTCGGCATCGGCGATTATGTCGCCTTCGACCCGTTGCCGGAATTCACCGAAAGTGGTCACATCAGCGCCCGGCACCTGGATGACAAGGCTGGCGTTGCCGCGTTGCTGGCAGCGCTCAAGGCGATTGTCGACAGCGGCGAAGAGTTGCTGATCGACTGCCACCCACTCTTCACCATCACCGAGGAAACCGGCAGCGGCGCGGCGGCGGCGCTGCCCTGGGACGTCAGTGAGTTCGTCGGGATCGACATCGCTCCGGTCGCACCCGGCCAGCATTCCAGCGAACATGCGGTGAGCGTGGCGATGCAGGATTCCGGAGGCCCCTACGACTATCATCTGTCGCGCCACCTGTTGAAGTTGGCCCGCGAGAACGAGTTGCCGGCGCGCCGCGACCTGTTCCGCTACTACTTCAGCGACGCCCACTCGGCCATCACCGCCGGCCATGACATCCGCACCGCCCTGCTCGCTTTCGGCTGCGACGCCACCCATGGCTATGAGCGCACCCACATCGACAGCCTGGCCGCACTGAGCCGCTTGCTGGGCGCGTATATCCTCAGCCCGCCGGTGTTTGCCAGCGACGCGCAACCCGCCCAGGGATCGCTGGACCGCTTCAGCCACCAGATCGAACACGATGCGCAGATGGAAAGCGATACCCGCGTGCCGTCAGTCGACAGCCTGATCGGGCAGCGTTCGGATCAGTGATCCGGATTCAAGCCCGGATTCAAGCATTGGGGGATAACGCTGGAACAGCCGTCGCGAAGCCCAGGCTAGCCGCGACGGCCTATCCACCGTAGCATCCGCCTCATTGTTTAGCGGAGCCCTACAATGCTGATCCCTTACGACCAACTCGAAGTCGACACGCTCACCCGCTTGATCGAGGATTTCGTCACCCGCGATGGGACTGACAATGGCGACGATACGCCTTTGGAGACGCGAGTCCTGCGGGTCAGGCAGGCCCTGACCAAAGGCCAGGCCATGATTGTCTTCGACCCCGAAAGCGAGCAGTGCCAACTGATGCTCAAGCATGACGTGCCCAAGCACCTATTCGACTGAACAGGCCTTGCGTGCGGCCTGGGCCTTTTTTCTCTGGATCTTGTCGTAGATTTCCGAGCGATGGACGTCGACGTGCCGAGGCGCCTCCACGCCGAAACGCACGGTGCTGCCGCTGATCGACAGGACGCGGACGGAAATGTCGTCACCGATGGAAATCAATTCACCTACAGCGCGGCTTAGTACGAGCATGGCTATTGTCCTTAAGAATGTCTGGACCTTGACCATGCCCGGCCTGTTTTCTGTGCACAAGGTACCGGCGGGAATTCAGTAACCCCCTACAAACAAAACTCCGGTGGCTGAAGGAAACGTCCTGCAAAACCCGGTCAGGCACCAGGTCAATTCAAGGACCGGAGAACCGCGGCCCGAACAGAATCACACTCGCGCCCAACACGCAGAGCGCCACGCCAATCCAGTCGGAACCCAGCGGCCGCGCACGCTCCACGACGGCCAGCCAGCCAATGGAAGCGATGATATAAATTCCCCCGTAGGCGGCATAGGCACGACCGGCGTACGTCGCTTCGATGCGGGTCAGCAAGAGGGCGAACAGCGTCAGGCTGAGCAGCGCCGGCGCGATCCACCAGGCACTCTTGCCTTGGCGCAACCACATCCAGAAGGCGTAGCAGCCAGCGATTTCAAAGAGTGCGGCGAGAAAAAACCACAAATAGTTGAGCATGGAGCTGTCCATCAGGAAGGCACGAGCGCGCCATCCTGAGGACATTGGAGCATGGGGTCAACCCTGGTTCTGACGGGCTTTGGCGCGCATCTTGTCGGCCATGGCCGTCATTTCGTCATACAGCACTTTGGGATTCTTTTGCTTGATGGCCCAGGCCATGCGCCCCTGCTCATGGGGCAGGATCATGAACTCGCCTTGGGCGACGTGCTGGTAGATGTAATCGGCGATGTCGGCGGCGCTGATCGGCGAGCTTTCCAGCAACTTGCCGACTTGAGCTTTCATGGCCGGGGTCGGACCGCGGAACGAGTCCAGCAGGTTGGTCTGGAAGAACGACGGGCAAACCACATGCACGCCAATCTCCTGCTGCGCCAGCTCGATCAGCAGGCTCTCCGATAGCGCCACCACACCGGCCTTGGCCACGTTGTAGTTGCTCATGGCGGGACCCTGCATCAGCGCAGCCATGGAAGCGATGTTGATGATTTTCCCACGGCTTTTTTCCAGCAGCGGCAGGAACGCCTTGCAGCCCTTGACCACGCCCATCAGGTTGATCGCGATTTGCCAGTCCCAATCCTCCAGGGACAGTTCGCTGAAGAACCCGCCTGAAGCTACGCCGGCGTTGTTGACGATGATGTCGATGCCGCCGAGCTTTTCCTCGCAGGCCTGGGCAAACGCTGTGAGCTGGCTATAGTCGCGCACATCGCAGCGCTGGACAAAGCCGTCGCCGCCTGCGGCGCGCACCAGCTTGAGGGTTTCCAGCAGGCCAGGCTCGCTGACATCGGACAAGGCCAGGCGCCAGCCTTCGCGGGCCCAGCGCAGCGCGATTTCGCGACCCAGGCCAGAGCCGGCACCAGTGATCATCATGCGATTTTGCATAGGGAAACAGCCTTGTTGTTCCGGGAGAGATGGGCCGAGTGTAGCGAAGGCGCCGGTCGGACCCACGCTCCATCAGATTGCTGAATGGCGGGGGCAAACCGCAGGCGGTCTAGAAGCTTGACCTGAAACCTGCGGACGCCAAAGTCATGCCTTATGGCAACAGCAAAAAACATTGAATTTTTTACAGGACGTTACGGTCGGACTTATTAAGCCGCCCGGATTTAATGCATGCGCGCTGGCAGTTAAAAGTTACATCACTCCAGAACTGACCAATAAGGAAATCAACAATGGGCACTATTCTAATCATCATCCTGATCCTCTTGCTGATCGGTGGCCTGCCGGTCTTCCCGCACTCCAGAAGTTGGGGTTATGGCCCGTCCGGTATCATCGGCGTAGTACTGGTGGTGCTGTTGGTCCTGCTGTTACTCGGCAAGATATAAATACCAGGCGCAAAAAAAAGAGGCCCTTCGGGCCTCTTTTTTTATGGGTCGCCGATATCAGTCCGGCTTGCCGTCAATAACGCCTGCGGTGTTATCCATCAGGCTCTTGGTCGCGGTTTGCAGGAACGCTTCGAGCTTGAGTTTCATCTCGGCCGTCTCCGGTGCATCCGGAATGACTTCTGCACGCGGATTGGCGCCCAGTTCGTAGCGATACATCTTCGGCGCCATTTCCTTCTCCCTTGGCAGCACGAGGATCTTGTCGTCGCGGATGATCGCCGTGGTCTGCTCGCTGCCCGACGGCTTGATCACGCCAAACCCGGTATCGCCGGCCGGCAGGTTCAACAGGTCGCGGCCCCAGCACTGGTTGCGTACCTGGCCACCGAGCCGCCCCATGATGGTCGGAACGATATCGACCTGGGTGCCCACGGTGTGGTTGCGCTGGCCGAACTTCTCCTGGATGCCCGGCCCGATCAGCAGCATCGGCACGTTGAAACGACCCAGGTCCATTTCGGTGATCTGGCGCTCGTTGCCAAAGCCATGGTCACCGACCACGACGAACAGGGTTTCCTTGAAGTAAGGCTCCTTGCGCGCCTTCTCGAAGAACTGGCCCAGCGCCCAATCGGCGTAACGCATGGCGGTCAGGTGTTCGTTCAAGCTGCCACGGTCAGTGACCGGTTCGACTGGCAACGGTGTCGGCAGCGCGTACGGCGTGTGGTTGGACAGGGTTTGCAGCAAGGCATAGAAAGGCTTGCCGTTTTCCCGCGCCTTGAGTTCGATCAGGCCACGGTCGAACATGTCCTGGTCGGAAACACCCCAGGTCGGGTCGGAGAACACCGGGTTCACATAGTCATTGCGTCCGATGAAGTTGGTCATGCCCTGGCTGCTGAAGAAGCCTGACTGGTTGTCCCAGGCAAAATCGCCGTTGTAGACATACACGTCGTCGTATTCACGCGCGCTGAGCAACTGTGGCAGGCCCGACAGCTTGTGGCTGCCTTCCGGCGTCTGCATCAGGTATTCGAAGCCCGGCAGGTTCGGGAAACACGCCATGGTGGCGAACATGCCCTGGTGGGTGTGGGTACCGTTGGAGAAGAAACGGTCGAACAGCAGGCCTTCCTTGGACAGTTTGTCCAGGTAAGGCGTGATGTTGCCCGGCGCGCCCAAGGCGCCCACCGAGTGACCGGCCATGCTTTCCATGAGGATCACTACCACGTTCTTGATCGGCAGCGTCTTGTCGGCCGGCGGCGTGTAGTCGCGGCGCACGGCGGCCGTCTCGGTATCCACCAGTTTGTCGTCGGGCATCACCAGCATGTCGCGGACGGTCTGTTGTGCCAGCGGTTGCTCGAGGGTGGCTTTCCAGATGTTGTCGCGGTCTTCGGACATCCGGCTCTTGGCCGCCGCCACCAGCGACAACGTGCCGTTGAGGCCCAATTGGTTGGCGAAGTTCGAATCCGTGGTGTAGACGTCGCCCCAACGCAGCGGCGGGCCTTGGCGCAGGGTGCCACGCGCAGCGGCCACCGCCACCACCAGGCAGATCATGAACACCGCGACACGTCCGTACCACGGGGCGACCTGGCGTGTGCCGATGCTGCCTCCGCTGAAAGGCCCACGCGGCCGGGTGGCGCGATCGGCGCCCTTGAACGCCAGGCTCATGAGCAGGGTGCCGCCGACCCAGGCCAGCAGGTAACGCACTACCGGGAAACCGTACCAAAGCATGCTCGCCACGGTTTTCGGGTCTTCCTTCACATACTGGAAGACCAGGCCGTTGAGGCGCTGGTGGAACTCACGGTAGAAGTCCATCTCCATCAGGCCGAGGAACAGCGCGATGCTGGAAGTGACGGTCAGCCAGAAACGAAAGAATCCACGTGCCGCCATTGCCCGCGCGCTGAACAAAGCCAGCAGCAGCGGAATGCAGAGATAGACGACCAGGCGCAAGTCGAAACGCAGGCCGTTGGCAAAAGCTTCAACGAAGGTGGAGGCTGGGGTGTCGAGGATCATTTCGCGGTTATAGACCAGCAGCGCAACGCGCAGCAGGCTCAGCATGACCATCATTACCAAGGCACAGAGCAACGTATAGGCCAGGTGCGATTTGACGGTCGGTTGCAGCAGGCGATGCGTGGTGCGCTGCTGACTCAGGGCGTCCGGGATTGCCATGTCGTTTAGGGACCTATTGGAATTGGAGGAACAAAAAAGAACAACGGCGCGCCCTCTGTTGGCCAATGACAGGCCCGGGGCTTTCGCGAAAGCGCAAATCTTGCACCAACGGCCATGGCTTTGCCATTAAATAACCGCGGCAATAAAAGCGCGTGGGATTGTCCGCAAGGTTTCGTGAAAATTTCGTTCAATGAATATCTGGAAACACAAAAGCGCCCGAGCGCTCTTGTGGCGAGGGAGCTTGCTCCCGCTGGGCTGCGAAGCGGCCCCCAACACAAGCAGAGGCAACTGGGTGTGTCAAGTAGATCCAAGAGGGCCGCTTCGCGCCCCAGCGGGAGCAAGCTCCCTCGCCACAGAAGCATCTCGTCTCAATTGCCGGGGCCTCAGTCGTTGCTCGGCTTATTGATCGACTGCAGCACATATTGCGGCATGGCAAAGGCGCCGATGTGGATCTCGGGGTTGTAGTAACGGGTGACGATGCCGCTGCCGATGAAACGCTCGCGCAGGGTTTCACGCGACAACTTGCGATAGGCAGGATCAGTCGCCCCCCAAGCAAAGGTCATGGCGCCGCCAATGTAGGTCGGCACGGCCGCCTGGTAGAAATGCCAGTCGGCGAACAAACCGTGCAAGCGCCCGGCGGTGGTCTGCACTTCGCCCAGCTGCATGAATGGCGTGCCGTTCTGGGTCACCAGGATGCCGCCTTCGTTCAGGCAGCGATGGCATGCCTGGTAAAAGTTTTCCGAAAACAGCACCTCGCCCGGACCGATCGGATCGGTGGAGTCGGAAATGATGACGTCGAATTTCTCCTGGGTGGTGGCGACAAAACGCATGCCGTCGTCGATCACCAGGTTCAGGCGCGGGTCGTCGTAGGCCCCCTTGGAGTGGTTGGGCAGGAATTCCTTGCACATGTCCACCACCGTGCCGTCGATCTCGACCATGGTGATGTGCTCGATGCCGATGTGCTTGGTCACTTCGCGCAGCATGCCGCCGTCGCCACCACCGATGATCAGCACACGCTTGACCGCGCCATGGGCCAGGATAGGCACGTGGGTGAGCATTTCGTGGTAGATGAATTCATCGGCTTCGGTGGTCTGGATCACACCGTCCAGGGCCATGACCCGGCCCATGCGCGGGTTTTCAAAGATCACCAGGTGCTGGTGCTCGGTGCGCACCTCATGCAGCAGCTTGTCCATGCGAAAACGCTGGCCGTAGCCTTCGTAGAGGGTTTCCAGATAATCGCCGGTCGGGGTGGTCGTCATGGTCAGGTGCTCCGATAAATACGCGGTTGGCCAATGAGGCTCGCAAAGGCGCGCATTCTACGACGCTGGGGATGACAGGTCGAACCTTCAACACTTCTGACGACGCAACGCAGCGTTACCGAGCGGCATTCCCACGCGGAGCGTGGGAACGATCACAGTCGTCAGTTGAATTTTCGTCCGAGCCCCGCCGGCACGCCCTCGATGGTGGTCTCTTCCCATGGCCCGTTCGGGCTGACGGAGCGGCTCCAGCCGTTGTTCCAGCGGTAATAGGTGCGCTGGCGGTAGAAGGTGTTGGTCTGGTTATCCAGGACATAGACTCCGAGCTTGGCATCCCAGTGGCTGTTGCCACCCGGTGGCGGGGCGAAGCTGGCGGAGGTGCGCGGCACTGGTTTGGCCGGTTTGTTCGGGGTTACAGGTTTGCCAGGCGCGGTCGACGGCACCGGCTTGGTGGTCGGTGTCGAAGGCGGAATGGGCGGCAACGGCGTCGAAGGCTCCGGTGGGCGTTGAACCGCACAAGCACTCAGGCCCAGGACGAGCGTAAGCAGGGTCATACGAGCGATGGCGGTCATGGTGCGAGTTCCTGTCATTGGTCCGGACTGTCGATGGTCAATTGTTGCAGCGCGGTGGTACTGCTCGCCAAGGGTTGGCTGCGACCGATCCACTCGCCGGCGGTCGGTTGACCGGCCCGGGAGATACGCGCCACCAGTTGGACTTCGGAGAAGTTGGACAGTTTCAGTTGCGGCATCATTGCATCGGCGTCGCCCAGCTCGACGCTGGCCGGCAGGTCGGCGACGGTCAGGCGCTTGGCCGCCAGCGGCGCCGGCGGACCGGAAACGGCGCGGGCGAAGATGAATACGCTGTCGCCCGGTTGCACCTTGGCCTTGAGGGCCGGATCCAGGTCGACACGCACCTTGAGCAGCGCCGCAACCTTGGTCGCCGGCGCCTGAGCGACCTTGCCGCCACTGGCCTTGAGCTTCTCGCTGGCGCGGGTAATGCCACCCTGCAATGCATCACGGGACTTGTCGCCTTCAGGCAATTGCGCCAGCAGGCGTCCCCAATAATCGATCGCTTCCTGATAGCGCTCGCCTTCGAACGCGGCAATCCCCAACAGGCCGAGGCTGGTGACTTCCTTCGGATCGAGCTTCAGCGCCTCGTCGGTCAGGGCCTGGACCTTGTCCGACCATTTCTTGCCGTCGGCGAAATACTGCGCCTGGGCCCACTGGCCCAGCAGCTCCGGCTGGCGGCCCGCGACCGCCACAGTGCGCTCGAAGATCTTCGCCGCGTCCGCCGGCCGGTCCTGCGCCATGTAAGTCCGACCGAGGAAATACAGGCCCTCGGCGGAGTCCGGTTGTGCCGCCACGGCGCGCTCCAGGCGCAAGGTCATTTCTTCCATCGACTGCGGCGCCTGGGCGAATTCACGGGTCAGCTCGACCTTGTCGCTGGCGCCGAAATGCAGGTACAGCGCCAGGCCCAATATCGGCACCAGCACAGCAGCGAGCAGTGGCAACGGTTTGCCCAAGCGGGATTCACGCGGCGCATCGGCGCCTTCGGTGTCGGCGAGCAGTTCCCGCGCGGCCTCGGCGCGACCGGTGTCCAGTTGCGCGGCGTTGAGCACGCCCTCCTCCCGCTCGGCCTGCAGTTCGGCAACGCGCTCCTGATACAACGCCACGTTCAGCGCGGTGCGGTCTTCTTCCAACTGGGCGCGGCGACCGCGCAAGACGGGGATCAACAGAAAACTCAGGGCAACCAGGAGAAGCAGTCCTGCGGCGAGCCAGAAATCAATCATGCTTGGTTTTTTCCAACAGTTGGTCGAGGCGCTGGCGCTCTTCGACAGAAAGCGTGTCCGGGGCGGCGCTGCGCTGGACCCGGCGGCGACGCACGATCACCGCAATGACGACCAAACCACCCAGCAGCAGCCCGGCCGGGCCGAACCAGAGCAGCGCGGTCTTGGAGGATAGGGCCGGGTTGTAGCGCACGAACTCACCGTAGCGATCAACCATGAAATCGATGATCTGCTGGTTGTCCTTGCCCTCGCCGAGCATGCGGAAGATTTCCCTGCGCAGGTCGGTGGCAATTGGAGCATTGGAGTCGGCGATGTCCTGGTTCTGGCATTTGGGGCAGCGCAGTTCCTTGGTCAGTTCGCGAAACCGCTCGCGTTCACCCTCGTTAGCGAATTCATAGGTGTCGATGGCGGCGTGAGCCACGCCGGCCAGGCTCCAGCCAAGAACGACGGCAGCTAACCAGCGCTTCATGGCTTGGCCTCATCCACCAGCGCCTGATACTTGGCCGCCAGTTTCTCGCGCCAGACCTGTTCGTCGATCACGCCGATAAACTTGTCGCGAATGATGCCCTTGGCATCGATGAAGAACGTTTCCGGCGCGCCGTAGACGCCCAGGTTCAGGCCGAGGGTGCCTTCTTCGTCGCGGATGTCCAATTGATAAGGGTTGTGGAACTCGGCCAGCCACTTAAGGGCATCGGCGTTGACGTCCTTGTAGTTGACGCCGTAGATCACCACGCCGTTCTGGGCCAGTTTGTTCAGCACGGGGTGCTCGACCCGGCAGGAAATGCACCAGGTGCCCCAGACATTGACCAGCGCCGGCTTGCCCAGCAGGTCGGCGCGGGTCAGGGTCTTGTCACCTTGCACGGAGGGCAAGGAAAACTCCGGGAACGGCTTGCCGATCATCGCCGAGGGCAACTCGCTCGGATTCAGGTACAGCCCACGGTACAAAAACACCGCCATCAACAGGAACAGCGCCAGCGGCAACACCATCAACCAACGTTTCATGCAGTGGCTCCATTCACACCCAGGGCTTCACGCACCCGGGCTTTCACCTTGACTCGATAACGCCGATCCAGCGCCGCCAGCACCCCACCCAGGCCGGTGAGCAAGCCCCCGAACCAGATCCAGCGCACGAACGGCTTGACGTGGACGCGCACCGCCCACGCGCCATCACCCAGGGACTCACCCAGTGCCACGTAAAGGTCGCGGGTGAAACCGGCATCGATCCCGGCTTCGGTCATGACCGAGTTCTGCACGGTGTAGAGACGTTTTTCCGGATGCAGCACGGTGACTTCCTGGCCGTTGCGAATGACCCGCACGGTGGCTTTGTCTGAGGTGAAGTTCGGGCCTTCGAAGTGTTTGGCACCCTCGAAGACGAACTGATAACCGCCCAGGTCCATGGACTCGCCCGGCGCCAGGCGCAGGTCGCGCTCGGCGCTGTTCTGGCTGGACAACACCACGCCCAAGGCACAGACGGCGATGCCCAAATGAGCGATCTGCATGCCCCAATAGCTGCGGGTCAGCGTCGGCAGGCCCTTGATCAGGCCCTTGTGGCGGGTCTTGTCGAAGATGTCCCGCACACCGGCCAGCAACACCCAGGCCGCCAGCGCAAACGTCGCCAGCACCGCCCAGTTGAAGTCGCCATAGGCAACGCCAGCCACCACGGCCAGGGCAGTCGTGCCCAGCAGCACCGGTGTCAACATGCCTACCAGCCATTTCACTGGCGTGTCTTTCCAGCGCACCAGCATACCGACCGCCATCACCACCATGAGGATCGCCATCAGCGGAATGAACAACGCGTTGAAGTACGGCGGGCCGACCGACAGCTTGGCGCCGGACAACGCATCGAGCACCAGCGGGTACAACGTCCCCAGCAGGATCATCGACGCCGCCACCACCAACACCAGGTTGTTGCCCAGCAGCAGGGTTTCCCGTGACCAGAGGTTAAAGCCAACCTGACTCTTCACCACCGGCGCACGCAGGGCGAACAGGGTCAGCGAACCACCGACCACGAACAGCAGGAACATCAGGATGAACACTCCGCGCTCAGGGTCCGAGGCAAAGGCATGCACCGACGTCAGCACGCCGGAACGCACCAGGAACGTGCCCAACAGGCTCAAGGAGAAGGCCGCGATGGCCAGCAGCACGGTCCAGCTCTTGAATACGCCGCGCTTTTCCGTGACGGCCAAGGAGTGGATCAACGCCGTACCGACCAGCCATGGCATGAACGAGGCGTTTTCCACCGGGTCCCAGAACCACCAGCCGCCCCAACCGAGCTCGTAGTAGGCCCACCACGAACCGAGGGTGATGCCGATGCCGAGGAAGGCCCAGGCAACGATGGTCCACGGGCGCGACCAGCGAGCCCAGGCCGCATCGAGGCGACCACCGAGCAACGCGGCGATGGCGAAGGCGAAGGCCACGGAGAATCCGACGTAGCCCATGTAGAGCATCGGTGGATGGACAATCAGGCCGATGTCCTGGAGCAACGGATTGAGGTCGCGACCGTCCATTGGCACTTGCGGCAGGATGCGCTCGAACGGGTTGGAGGTGACGATCAGGAACAGCAGGAAACCGATGCTGATCATGCCCATGATCGCCAGCACGCGGGCGAGCATCACTTGCGGCAATTGCCGGGAGAACACCGAGACTGCAAAGGTCCAGCCGGCGAGAATCAAAGCCCAGAGCAACAGCGACCCTTCATGGGCGCCCCACACCGCACTGAACTTGTAGTACCAGGGCAAGGCACTGTTGGAGTTGCTGGCGACATAGGCCACGGAAAAATCATCGGCCATGAACGCATAGGTCAGGCAACCGAAGGAAAACAGCATGAACGCGAACTGCCCCCATGCCGCCGGCTGGGCAAGGCTCATCCACAAACGGTCGCCACGCCAGGCACCGAGCAACGGCACCACCGCCTGCACCACGGAAAAACACAAGGCCAGGATCATCGCCAGATGGCCCAACTCAGGAATAAAGAGACCGGTCATCGATCAACCCTCCTTCACGGGCGCGGGCGCCGACTGGCCGCTGTCTTTCAAGGCCTTGGTCACTTCCGGCGGCATGTATTTCTCGTCGTGCTTGGCCAGCACTTCATCGGCCACTACCACGCCGTCGGCGTTGATCTTGCCCAGGGCGACAATGCCTTGCCCTTCGCGGAACAGGTCCGGCAGGATCCCGCGATAGATGATGGTCACGGTCTTGTTGAAGTCGGTGACGTTGAACTTCACGTCCAGTGAATCGCCGGAGCGCACCAACGAGCCCTGTTCCACCATGCCGCCGGCGCGGATACGGGTGTCCTCGGGCGCTTCGCCGTTGGCAATCTGGGTCGGCGTGTAGAACAGGTTGATGTTTTGCTGCAAAGCGCTCAGGGCCAGGCCGACCGCGGCGCCGACCCCGACGAGGATCGCAAGGATGATGACAAGACGTTTTTTGCGCAGCGGATTCACTGGCCGTTCTCCCGGCGCAGACGACGCGCCTCTTGTTGCAGATACCGCTTGCGGGCCAGGATCGGCGCCGCCACGTTGAGGGCCAGCACCGCCAGGCAAATGCCATAGGCTGACCAGACATACAGGCCATGATGGCCCATGGCGAGGAACTCGCCGAATGACGCGAAACTCATCGAGCGACCTCCAGGCTGTTCTGTACTTCGGCCTTGACCCAGCTGGCCCGCGACTCGCGCTTGAGCACTTCCAGGCGCATGCGCAGCAATAGCACCGCGCCGAAGAAACAGTAGAAACCCAACGCCGTCAGCAACAGCGGCAACCACATTTCCATTGGCATCGCCGGTTTTTCGGTGAGGGTGAACGTCGCGCCCTGGTGCAGAGTGTTCCACCACTCCACTGAATACTTGATGATCGGGATATTGATCACGCCGACAATCGCCAGCACCGCGCAGGCCTTGGCGGCGCTGTCACGATTGCTGATGGCGTTGCCCAGCGCAATAAGACCGAAGTACAGGAACAACAAGATCAGCATCGACGTCAGTCGTGCATCCCAGACCCACCACGAGCCCCAGGTCGGCTTGCCCCAGATCGCCCCGGTGACCAGCGCCACGGCTGTCATCCAGGCGCCGATGGGCGCGGCGCATTGCAAGGCGACGTCGGCCAGTTTCATCTTCCACACCAGCCCGACCACACCGCAGACCGCCAGCATCACGTAGATCGACTGGGCCAGCATCGCCGTCGGAACATGGATATAAATGATCCGAAAGCTGTTGCCTTGCTGGTAGTCCGGCGGCGCGAAGGCCAGGCCCCAGACCAGGCCGATGCCGATCAGCAACAGGGTGGCGACGCTCAGCCAAGGCAGCATTTTGCCGCTGATGCCGTAGAACCATTTGGGTGAGCCGAGCTTATGAAACCAGGTCCAGTTCATTGCAGTTTCCATCACGGTCGCGACTCGCCATTACGAGTCGCCAGGTCGGCCTTTACTTCAAGAAGAAGTGGTCGGTTCTTGACCAGGCCTCATTATTATTCGCCGACGCTGATCTTCAGGCCAGCGGCTATTGCAAAGGGTGTCAGGGTTATCGCCAGGGCGGTCAGGCTCCCAAGCCACAGCAGATAACCAGTCGCCGGCATGCCTTGCAACGCCGCCTGCAAGGCACCGCTGCCCAGGATCAAGACCGGGATGTACAGCGGCAGGATCAGCAAGGCCAGCAACAGGCCGCCGCGCTTGAGCCCCACCGTCAACGCCGCGCCCACCGCGCCGAGCAGGCTCAGCACCGGGGTACCCAGCAGCAGCGACAACAGCAACACCGGCATGCATTCGGCGGGCAACCCCAGCATCATCGCCAGCAGCGGTGAAAGCAACACCAGCGCCAGGCCGGAAAAAACCCAGTGTGCCAGTACCTTGGCCAAAACCAGAAGGGCCAGGGGGTGCGACGAAAGGACCCACTGTTCCAGGGAACCGTCTTCGAAATCGCTGCGAAAAAGCCCGTCCAGCGAGAGCAGGACCGACAAAAGCGCCGCCACCCAGACCAGGCCCGGCGACAAGGTTTGCAACAATTGAGTCTCTGGACCGACCGCCAACGGGAACAGCGCGATGACAATCGCAAAGAACACCAACGGGTTGGCCAATTCGGCCGGACGGCGGAACAGCAGGCGCGCCTCACGGGCAAGCAGCAGGCCAAACACACTCATACCGCCCAGTTCCCCAGATCGATGTTGCGATAACCGGACGGCATCCGGGCCAATGTGTGGTGAGTAGTCAAGAGCACCATCCCACCGCTCTCGCAATGCCGGGCCAGATGTTCTTCAAGTTGCGCGACGCCCTGCTTGTCCAGGGCGGTGTAAGGTTCGTCGAGAATCCACAGCGGCGGACTGTCGAGGTACAACCGGGCCAGGGCCACGCGGCGTTGTTGCCCGGCGGACAAGGTGTGGCTCGGCACATCTTCGAAGCCGCGCAAGCCTACCGCCGCCAAGGCCTGCCAGATCGCCTCGCGCCCGGCCGGCCGATGCAGCGCGCAGAGCCAGCTGAGGTTTTCTTCAGGGGTCAGCAGATCCTTGATACCGGCGGCATGGCCGATCCATAGCAGGTTGCGGGCCAGCTCGCTGCGCTGGCTGTGCAAAGGATGGCCATTGAGCAACACCTGGCCGGCGGTGGGCTGCATCAACCCGGCCAGCAGGCGCAACAGGCTGGTCTTGCCACTGCCGTTGGGCCCACTGATCTGCACCATATCGCCACGGGAGAGTCTCAATTCGAGATTTTCGAAAAGCAGTCGCAGGTCTCGCTCACAGGCGAGGCCAACGGTTTGCAAGAGAGGACTGGTCAAGGGATCGCGGGCCTTATACGGTTCAAGTCGGCAATGCAGCGGCCGTTAAAGTGGTGCAGCATAGATGCATTGATGGCCTGTTCCACAGAGCTGCGTCAACAAACGCGAGGTTTTTTGCCACTCCCTGGAAGGCGGGCGGCATTATACATGTGAAGCCCTACTCCCAAGAGGGCTTATTTCCCCAAGGTAAGACCGCAGATGACAGGCGACATGAACATCCCGCCGCTGCCTCAGCCCACGGCAACCACGCGTATGCCAGCGGTGACTGGCGAGCTGCTCAAGCTGCTGGCGCCGGCTGAAGGCCTGATCGGGCCCGGCCAGACCGCCAAGGCCGAGGTGCTGTCGCTCAAACAGGCGGACCAGGCGTTTCAACTGCTGCTCAAGGTCACGTTGGAAAGCGGTCGCCAGGCCACGGTGCAGGCCACCAGCACCCAACCATTGCCGCAAGGCACCAGCCTGGCCGTGACCCAACCCTCCGCCAGCAACCTGGCGATTACCGTGCAGCAGGCCTTGGCCTCCAGCGTTGCCACCTTGACCCGAATCGACACGGCGCAGCTGCCCGTGGGTACGCTGCTGCAGGGCAAAGTGCTGACCAGCCAGGCGTTGCCGCAATTGCCCGGGCAACCGGCGGTGTATCGCTCGCTGGTGAGCCTGCTCAACACCGCCCAGGCCGGCAGTACTCTGGACATCGACAGCCCCCAGCCATTGCGCATCGGCACGCTGTTGAGTGCCCAGGTGCAAGATGCCCAGACGTTGAAGTTCGTTCCCCTGAGCAATCGCCAGGAACAATTGGCAGTGAGCCAGCAACTGGTGACGCAGGTGAGCCGCCAGGGTTCCCTGGACGGTTTGCTCAGCGCCCTGCAAAACCTTCCCGCTAGCGACGATGCCGGGCCCGAGCTGCGCGCCGCAGTCACACGCCTGTTGGCCAGCCTGCCGGACATGCAGCAACTGAGCACCCCCAAGGGACTGGCCCAGGCCATGGTCGCCAGCGGCGTGTTCCTGGAAAGCAAACTGCTGGCCGGTCAACCGCCGAGCCTGGCACCGGACATGAAAGGCGACCTATTGAAGCTGATCGCCCAACTGACACCGGCCCTGCCCGCCTCCACCAACCTTACCGCGGTCATCGTCGCCAATACTTTGGCCCAGGCACTGCCCAGCTTCGTACGCAGCGCCCTGGGCATGCTCGGTCAAGTCAGCACCAAGCCACAACCAACAGTCTTCCCCCTGCCGTCGCGATTGCTCAAAGGCCAAGACGACGAAGGCGATCTGGAACATCTGTTGCGCCTGGCGGCTGCCGCCGTGTCGCGCCTGCAAAGCCATCAATTGTCGAGCCTGGAGCAAACCGGGCTGACCGACGACGGTCGGCTGATGAGCACTTGGCAGTTGGAGATACCGATGCGCAACCTGCAGGACATCGTGCCGTTGCAGGTCAAGTTCCAACGCGAGGAATCCCCGCCCCGGGAACAGTCCGATGAACGCCGGGAACAACACGAACCGAAACAGCAGCTCTGGCGAGTAGAGCTGGCGTTCGATATGGAGCCGCTGGGGCCACTGCAGATCCAGGCGCAGTTGCTCAGCGGCAGCTTGTCGAGCCAGCTATGGGCGCAAAGGCCGTACACCGCGAGCCTGATCGAAAGCAACCTGGCCGCGCTGCGTGAACGCCTGGTGACGTGCGGGCTGAACGTCGGCGAGCTGGACTGCCACGTCGGCACCCCGCCTCAAGGCCCGAAGACTCGCCTGGAACAACGCTGGGTGGATGAGACCGCATGACAACCCACACCGAACCCCGCCAGGCTATTGCCCTCAAGTATGACGGCCACCACGCCCCGACCCTCACCGCCAAGGGCGACGAAGCCCTGGCCGAGGAAATCCTGCGCATCGCCCGGGAAAGCGAAGTGCCGATTTATGAGAATGCCGAGTTGGTGAAACTGCTAGCACGGATGGAGTTGGGCGACAGCATCCCGGAAGAGCTGTACCGCACGATTGCCGAGATCATTGCGTTTGCCTGGAACCTGAAGGGCAAGTTTCCCCAGGGCTTTGACCCGCATGCGCAGCCTGTCGAAAAGGATGTGACGGATCGGGGGGATGATTACTGAGCCGTGGCGAGGGGATTCATCCCCGCTGGGTTGCGCAGCGACCCCATTTTTTGGCGGCTGCTGCGCACCCGAGCGGGGATGAATCCCCTCGCCACAGGGGCGGGGCTGGAAAGGTTGGGGTACCAGAAAAAACTGTGGGAGCAAGCTCGCTCCCACAGTTGGATCAGGCGAAAGGCCTCAACCGCCCTTGTGCAACTTGCTCATCAACTCCGCCTCGGCCTGGGTCAGGCCGCAGGCTTGGGTCAGTTCGTCGACGCTGGCGCCCATGCCGACCAGTCGGGCGGCTTGGGCGAAAGACAGGCTGGAGGGGTCGCGCTGTTCCAGTTGCGCCAACTTGTCCGGCAACGGCGCGACGACGGCACGCAGCTCATGGAGCGCTTCGCCCATGCGCACGGTGCCGTTCTGGTAATCGTCGACGCGCTTGGCCAGGTCGCGGATGCGCTGGTCGCGCAGCGCATCGCCCTGGGCCTGCTCAGCGGCGATCTGCCGCTGGGCGCGGATGTACGCCACGAACATCGCCAGCGTGCCTGCCCAGAAAAGGAACAGGACAATGACTGCTACCTCAAGAATCAAATCAGATACTCTCCAGTTCCGACCACTCTTCTTCGCTCATCATTTTTTCCAGTTCGACCAGGATCAGCAACTCATTGTTCTTGTTGCAAACGCCCTGGATGAACTTCGCCGATTCCTCGTTACCGACGTTAGGCGCGGTTTCGATTTCCGACTGACGCAAGTAAACCACTTCGGCAACGCTGTCGACCAGGATGCCGACCACTTGCTTGTCCGCCTCGATGATCACGATACGAGTGTTGTCGTTGACCTCGGTGGAATTCAAGCCGAAACGCTGGCGAGTGTCGATGACGGTGACCACGTTACCGCGCAGGTTGATGATGCCCAGCACGTAGCTTGGCGCACCCGGCACCGGGGCAATCTCGGTATAGCGCAGCACTTCCTGCACGCGCATCACGTTGATGCCGTAGGTTTCGTTGTCGAGCTTGAAGGTTACCCATTGCAAGATCGGATCTTCGGAACCCTTGAGAGACGACGCCTTATCATTCATACCCTGACCCCTCGAAAAACCGCCTGTGGCGGTGTGTGTTCTGTCCGGCGGCGCCCTGCGCCACCGGTTGTCTTATTTCGGTTTCCGGACCGGCTTGGCGCCGTCCAGGTGTTTTGCCCCGCCGCTGGCGATCAGCTCCGCGAGTTCGGAAACGTCCAGCAAGGCGCACATGTGTTCGATCACCGTACCGGCCAGCCATGGCCGTTGCCCTCGATGGCTGCGCCATTTGATTTCGTTCGGGTCCAGGCGCAGCGAACGGCTGACCTGGTGCACCGCCAAACCCCACTCGTAACCCTGCACCGAAATCACGTACTGCAGGCCTTGGCGAAAATCATCGCGATAACGGTCCGGCATGACCCAACGCGCGGTATCCAGCACTTTCAAATTGCCGGCCTGGCTCGGCAGGATCCCGAGGAACCACTCCGGCTGGCCGAACAACGGCGTCAATTCCTGCCCGGCCAGGGAGTAAATCGATCCCAGGCAAACCAGCGGCACCGCCAGCGTCAAACCGGCGACGTCGAACAACAGGCACTCGAACGGCTCGGCAGCCCACGCCGGACGATCATCGCCCGGCACCGGCGGCGGCGGATTGCTCGGCGGCAGGTGGATTTCCACCACTGGCGTCGCCAAGCCTTGCAACAACGGTGCGACGGTCGAAACCGGCGCCAGGATCGGCGCGGGCGCTTCCATCACTGCCACCTGCGGCTTGCTGACCGGGGCCTCGACTGCTGCGGCAGCCACTGGCGGCCGCGCATCACGGGCCTGCTCTTCGAGCACCGCCGCCTGGAACTCATCCAGCACCACTTCAGGCTCGGCTTCGACCGGCTCGGGCAAAGCCTCGACCGCACTCGGCTGCGCCGGTATTTCTTCAGTCGCTTCCTGCAGTAGCCCGTCCAGATAGGACTGCAAGGCCATTTGCGGACGCGAGGTTGTCTTGATCGGGCGGTTCATAGGAACTGTGCGCCACTTGAAAAGGTTATCGGCATGGATACGGCAGGACTTGAGCGCCCACAAGCGAACACAACGTCAATGGAAAACCTCATCACCTCAAGCCACCTGCTGCGGAACGAGCTGCTGGGCCAGCAGGTGCTTGAGAAGCGCGCGATAGGCCAGTACGCCACGGCTCTTGCCGTCGAATTGCGACGGAGTGACACCTGCGCGGCTGGCGTCGCGCAGACGGGTATCGACGGGGATGTAGCCTTGCCAGATGTCGTCCGGGTACATATCGCGCAACACACGCAGAGTGCCGAGGGACGCTTGGGTGCGGCGGTCGAACAACGTCGGCACGATGCTGAAAGCCAACGATTGCTTGCGCGAGCGGTTGACCATCGCCAGGGTGTTGACCATGCGTTCCAGCCCTTTGACCGCCAGGTGTTCAGTCTGTACTGGAATCACCAATTGCTGGCTGGCCGCCAACGCATTGACCATCAGCAGCCCGAGTAACGGTGGGCTGTCGATGATTGCATAATCGAAATCCTGCCACAGCTGCGCCAGACTCTTGGCGATGACCAGGCCCAGGCCGCTCTGGCCGGGCGATTGGCGCTCCAGGGTCGCCAGGGCCGTGCTCGACGGCAACAGGGAAATCCGCTCGTCGCTGGTGGAGAGCAGCAATTGTCCTGGCAAGCCTTCGGGCACAACGCCCTTATGCAGGAACAGGTCGTAGTTGCTGTGCTCCAGGCTGTCGGGGTCGTAGCCGAAATAACTGGTCATCGAGCCGTGGGGGTCCAGATCGACGATGACCACGCGCTTGCCCGCCTCGGCCAGCAAACCGGCTAAAGCGATGGAGGATGTGGTTTTGCCCACACCACCTTTTTGATTGGCGACTGCCCAGACTCTCATTCGGATCGTTCCTCCCGATCGAGACGCGCCCGACCGAGAAATAGCTCGGTTATAATGCCGGTGACGGAGAATTGACGGCGTTCTGTCTTACCGGCGACTTGACCGGGGGCGGTGCAGTTTGTGTGCCAGCCCGCTTCAATGCCGCATCCGGTTTTGCGTTCGCGGTGCCCGTACCGGTCAGGCTGCGACGGACATCGAGGTTGCGCGAGACCACCAGCACCACCCGCCGGTTGCGCGCACGCCCTTCGGCGGTGGCGTTGTTCGCCACCGGCTGGAACTCGCCATAGCCCACCGATGCCAGCCGACCGGGATTGACGCCCTGCATTGCCAGCATGCGCACGATGCTCGCCGAACGGGCCGAGGACAATTCCCAATTGGTCGGGTACTGCGCGGTGCGGATCGGCTGGTCATCGGTGAAACCTTCGACGTGGATCGGGTTGTCGAACGGTTTCAGGATTGTCGCGACCTTATCAATGATGGTGAACGCCATGTCGCTGGGCATCGCGTCGCCGCTGCCGAACAACAGGCTGGAATTGAGTTCGATCTCGACCCACAACTCATTGCCGCGCACGGTCATCTGGTTGGAGCTGATCAGGTCGCCGAACGCCGCGCTGATGTCATCGGCGATGCTCTTCAGCGGATCGCTGCCACCGGCAATGCCGGCGTCGACCTGCTCGGCGTCCCTGACCAGTGGCTTGGCCGGGGTCGTCGTCTTTGGACGCTCGTCACCGATGGGAATGGGCTTGAGGGCGCGGTCGGAGTCGGTAAAGACCCCGATCAACGCCTCGGAGATCACTTTGTACTTGCCTTCGTTGACCGACGAGATCGAATACATGACCACGAAAAAGGCGAACAGCAGCGTGATGAAGTCGGCATAGGAAACCAGCCAGCGTTCATGGTTGACGTGTTCTTCACGGTGTCTGCGACGTGCCATGGCCTTAGTCCATGAAGCCTTGGAGCTTCAACTCAATGGAGCGCGGATTTTCACCTTCGGCGATCGACAGGATCCCTTCCAGCAGCATTTCGCGGTAGCGCGACTGGCGCAACGCAATCGACTTGAGCTTGGCGGCAATCGGCAACAACACCAGGTTGGCACTCGCCACGCCGTAGATCGTGGCAACGAAGGCCACGGCGATACCGCTGCCCAGTTGCGACGGATCGGCCAGGTTGCCCATCACGTGGATCAGGCCCATGACCGCGCCGATGATACCGATGGTCGGCGCGTAGCCGCCCATGCTTTCGAAGACTTTGGCCGCTTCGATGTCGCGGCTTTCCTGGGTGTAGAAATCCACTTCCAGGATGCTGCGGATCGCTTCCGGTTCGGCGCCGTCCACCAGCAATTGCAGGCCTTTGCGCGAGTAGTTGTCGGGTTCGGCATCGGCCACCCCTTCCAGACCCAGCAAGCCTTCCTTGCGCGCGGTGAGGCTCCAGTTGACGACGCGGTCGATGCCGCCGGCCAGATCGACCCGAGGCGGGAACAAAATCCAGACCAGTACCTGCATGGCGCGCTTGAACGCGCTCATCGGCGATTGCAACAACGCGGCGCCGACGGTGCCACCGATCACGATCAATGCGGCCGGGCCGTTGGCCAGCGCGCCCAGGTGACCGCCTTCCAAATAATTGCCACCAATGATGGCGACAAACGCCATGATGATGCCGATCAGGCTGAGCACATCCATTACAGGCACGCCTCGACCAGGTGTCTACCGATGTCGTCCAGGCTGTAGACCGCGTCGGCCAGGTCCGCCTTGACGATCGCCATCGGCATGCCATAGATCACGCAACTGGCTTCGTCCTGGGCCCAGATCGCACTGCCACCCTGCTTGAGCAGGCGCGCGCCTTCACGACCGTCGGCGCCCATGCCGGTGAGCACCACCGCCAGAACTTTGTCGCCGTAGGATTTCGCGGCGGAACCGAAGGTAATGTCGACGCATGGCTTGTAGTTCAAACGTTCATCGCCCGGCAGGATTTTCACCGCGCCACGGCCGTCGATCATCATTTGCTTGCCACCCGGTGCCAGCAGTGCCAGGCCTGGACGCAGGATGTCGCCATCTTCGGCTTCCTTGACGCTGATGTTGCACAGCTTGTCCAGGCGCTCGGCGAAAGCCTTGGTGAACGCGGCAGGCATATGCTGGATCAGCACAATGGGGGCCGGAAAATTGGCCGGCAACTGGGTCAGGACCCGCTGCAGCGCGACCGGGCCGCCCGTGGACGTGCCGATGGCGACGAGCTTGTAGGCCTTGCGCTTGGGCGCCGGCGACGAAGCGCTGGCAGGCGCCGAACGAGCGGGAGCAGGTGCCGGAGCACTGCGAACCGGTGCCGGGTTGAAACCGCTGGGCGAGGCTGGCGTTGGTGTTGGCGCAGGCGTCGGCGTCGGCGCGGCAGTAGGCACAGGCGCAGGTGCGCTGTAGGCGCTGATGCGCCGGTTACTGCGGGAGATGCTGTGGACTTTCTCGCACAGCATCTGCCGGACCTTGTCCGGGTTGCGCGAAATGTCTTCGAAATTCTTTGGCAGGAAATCCACGGCCCCGGCGTCCAGCGCATCGAGGGTGACGCGAGCGCCTTCGTGAGTCAGGGATGAAAACATCAATACCGGAGTCGGGCAGCGCTGCATGATATGCCGCACCGCCGTGATGCCATCCATCATCGGCATCTCGTAGTCCATGGTGATCACGTCTGGCTTGAGTGCCAGGGCTTGATCGATCGCCTCTTTACCATTGGTCGCCGTGCCGACGACCTGAATGCTCGTGTCCGCTGAAAGAATTTCCGAGACGCGGCGGCGGAAGAACCCCGAATCGTCCACCACCAGGACTTTAACTACCATAAACACTCCGTTAGACGAGGCGCGGCGCTGGGCCACACCCCTCCAGAATCAAATACGCCGAGCGGCGTAGCGCTTGAGCATGCTAGGCACATCGAGAATCAACGCGATGCGGCCGTCGCCGGTGATGGTGGCGCCGGACATGCCTGGGGTGCCCTGGAGCATTTTGCCCAATGGCTTGATGACCACTTCTTCCTGGCCCACCAACTGATCGACAACGAAGCCGATCCGCTGGGTGCCCACCGACAGGATCACCACATGGCCTTCGCCCTGCTCGACATGAGCGGCGGAGCTGACCAGCCAGCGCTTGAGGTAGAACAGTGGCAGCGCCTTGTCCCGGACGATGACCACTTCCTGGCCGTCCACCACGTTGGTGCGCGACAGGTCGAGGTGGAAAATCTCGTTGACGTTGACCAGCGGGAAGGCGAAGGCCTGGTTGCCCAGCATCACCATCAGGGTCGGCATGATCGCCAGGGTCAACGGGACCTTGATGACAATCTTCGAGCCCTGGCCCTTGGTCGAATAGATGTTGATCGAGCCGTTGAGCTGGGAAATCTTGGTTTTCACCACGTCCATGCCCACGCCACGACCCGACACGTCGGAAATCTCGGTCTTGGTCGAAAAGCCCGGGGCGAAGATCAGGTTGTAGCACTCGGATTCGCTCAGGCGATCGGCCGCATCCTTGTCCATCACGCCGCGTTTCACCGCGATGGCGCGCAGCACATTCGGGTCCATACCCTTGCCGTCGTCGGAGATCGACAACAGGATGTGGTCACCCTCCTGCTCGGCAGCCAGGATCACCTTGCCGCCGCGAACCTTGCCGGAGGCCTCGCGTTCTTCCGGCGACTCGATGCCGTGGTCGACCGCGTTGCGCACCAAGTGGACCAGCGGGTCGGCCAGGGCCTCGACAAGGTTCTTGTCGAGGTCGGTCTCTTCACCCACCAGTTCCAGGTTGATTTCTTTCTTGAGCTGGCGAGCCAGGTCGCGAACCAGGCGCGGGAAGCGCCCGAAGACTTTCTTGATCGGCTGCATCCGGGTCTTCATGACCGCGGTCTGCAAGTCGGCCGTGACCACGTCGAGGTTCGACACGGCCTTGGACATGGCTTCGTCCTGGCTGTTGAGGCCCAGGCGCACAAGACGGTTACGCACCAGCACCAGTTCGCCGACCATGTTCATGATCTCGTCCAGGCGCGCGGTGTCGACCCGAACGGTAGTCTCGGCTTCACTGGCCGGTTTTTCCGCGGGCGGAGCAGCCGGCGCACGGGCAGGCGCCGGTGCAGCAGCGGCGGGCTTGGGTGTCTCGGCCTTGGGCTCGGGCGCCTTGGCGGCCGGTTTTGGCGCGGCCTTGGCGACAGCCGCAGCGGTAGCCGCCGGCGCAGCAGAGGCCGTACCGACTTCGCTGAACTTGCCCTTGCCGTGCAACTCGTCGAGCAGTGATTCGAATTCGTGGTCGCTGATCAGGTCGCTGCCAGCTGCCGCGGCGGCTGGCTTGGCCGGGGTCGGCGCGGAAGCGATGGCCGAATCCAGCGCATCGACGGCAAAGGTTCCCTTGCCATGCAGCTGATCGAGCAACGCCTCGAATTCATCATCGGTAATGTCGGAATTATCGCCAGCCGCCTTTGGCGCGGCCGGGGCCGGGGCCGCCGGGGCTGCGACGGCATCGGCAGCAAACTGACCCTTGCCGTGAAGCTGGTCGAGCAGCGACTCGAACTCGGCGTCGGTAATTTCGTCGCTGGCAGCTGCGCCGGTGGCTGGCGCAGCAGGCGCGGCCGGAGCCTCGGCCTGGGCCTTGACGGCGTTCAGCGAGTCCAGCAGCGATTCGAATTCATGATCGGTAATGTCACCGGATTCCTCGGCAACCGGCTCTTCAGCCACAGGTTCGGCTGGCGCGGCTTCGTCAGCCGATTGCGGCTCCGCCAAGCGCGACAGCGCGGCGAGCAGCTCAGGCGTGGCAGCGGTGATCGGCGAACGCTCGCGCACTTCGCTGAACATGCTATTGACCGCATCCAGCGCTTCGAGCACCACGTCCATCAGCTCCGAATCAACGCGACGCTCACCCTTGCGCAGGATGTCGAACACGTTCTCGGCAATGTGGCAGCACTCCACCAGCTCGTTGAGCTGGAGGAAGCCGGCGCCTCCTTTTACAGTGTGGAAACCGCGAAAAATTGCATTGAGCAGATCCGCATCATCAGGTCGGCTTTCCAGCTCGACCAGTTGTTCGGAAAGTTGCTCTAGAATCTCGCCGGCCTCAACCAGGAAATCCTGAAGGATCTCTTCATCGGCGCCGAAGCTCATTAATGGCTGCTCCTAAAATAGGGCTAAAACTCAAAATCCAAGGCTGGACAGCAAATCGTCCACATCGTCCTGACCGGACACAACGTCTTCTCTTTTATCGGCATGAATCTGCGGACCTTCACCCTGAGAGAGATGTTTTTGTGGATCTTTTTCAGCAAGCATCGCTTCACGGTCGTGTTCGATGCCGGCAAAGCGGTCGACTTGGCTGGCCATCAACACCAGCTTGAGCAAATTGCTTTCCACTTCGGTGACCAGTTGGGTCACGCGCTTGATTACCTGACCGGTCAGGTCCTGGTAATCCTGGGCCAGCAGAATGTCGTTGAGGTTGCTCGCCACGGCACGGTTCTCGGTGCTGCTGCGCGTCAGGAAACCGTCGACCCGACGGGCCAGTTCCCGGAACTCTTCGGCGCCGACTTCGCGACGCATGAACCGTCCCCAATCGGTGCTCAACGCCTGGGCTTCATCACTCAGGCCGTTGACCAGGGGTGTTGCGCTTTCCACCAGGTCCATGGTGCGGTTGGCCGCGGCTTCGGTCAGCTTGACCACATAACCCAGACGCTCTGTAGCGTCGGTGATCTGCGAGACTTCCTCGGCCTGCGGCATATGCGGATCGATCTGGAAATTGACGATCGCGCTGTGCAGTTCACGGGTGAGCTTGCCGACTTCCTGGTACAGGCCCCGATCGCGGGTCTGGTTGAGCTCATGAATCATTTGAACCGCATCGCCGAAGCGGCCCTTTTCAAGGCTGTCGACCAGTTCGCGGGCATGTTTTTTCAGGGTCGATTCGAAATCGCCCATTGAAGATTCGTTGTCCATAGCTCCCCCGTGGCGCCGTTAACCGATGCGTTCGAAGATTTTTTCGATCTTCTCTTTCAACGCCTGGGCCGTGAAGGGTTTGACCACATAGCCGTTTACACCGGCCTGGGCCGCTTCGATGATCTGCTCGCGCTTGGCTTCGGCGGTGACCATCAGCACCGGCAGGTGCTTGAGTTTTTCGTCGGCGCGCACGTGGCGCAGCAAGTCGATACCGGTCATGCCAGGCATGTTCCAGTCAGTCACCAGAAAGTCGATGCTCCCGCTATTGAGGACGGGAATGGCAGTGATGCCATCGTCGGCCTCGACCGTGTTGGTGAACCCGAGGTCACGCAACAGGTTTTTTATGATCCGCCGCATCGTTGAGAAGTCATCAACGATGAGGATTTTCATGTTCTTGTCCAATTCGACCTCCAAGCAGTCTTAAACGCGCCCAGCACCTGGACGCGCCATTTCAATCAATTCCGGCATAACACTCGACAACGGTCTGGAGCACAACGGATGAGACTGGCCCGGCACACACATGCCATGCCACCCCGCTCGCAGCGTCCCCACACTGCCCGTCAGCGCGCTCGCCACTCCCCCAAACGCCCCCGCAAGCGGGCCGCGCACTGGCTGTGTAACTGGCTGACCCGCGATTCGCTGACCCCCAGGACCTCACCGATTTCCTTGAGGTTCAGCTCTTCGTCGTAGTACAGCGCCAAGACCAGTCGCTCACGTTCCGGCAGATTGGCAATCGCATCCGCCAGCGCGCTCTGGAAACGTTCATCTTCCAGGTCACGCGACGGCTCCATGTGAGCACTCGCGTTATCCTCGTGCAGCCCTTCGTGTTCGCCGTCCTGCAAGAGGTCGTCGAAACTGAACAGGCGACTGCCCAAGGTATCGTTCAAAATCCCGTAATAATCATCGAGACTCAACTGGAGTTCGGCCGCAACCTCGTGATCTTTAGCGTCACGTCCGGTTTTAGCTTCGATAGCGCGAATCGCGTCACTGACCATACGCGTATTTCGATGCACCGAACGCGGCGCCCAGTCGCCCTTGCGGACCTCATCGAGCATCGCCCCGCGAATGCGGATACCGGCGTACGTCTCGAAACTGGCGCCCTTGCTCGCGTCGTATTTGTTCGACACTTCGAGCAAGCCGATCATGCCCGCCTGGATCAAGTCTTCGACCTGGACACTGGCCGGCAGGCGCGCCAGCAAGTGATAGGCGATGCGCTTGACCAAGGGCGCGTAGCGCTCGATCAATTCGTACTGGGCGTCCCGTGCCGATTTTTTGTAGAGATGGTTGTAACCGCTGGCTGTCATAACACGGGCCCTGCTGTTTGTTGCACAAGACGCTCGACGAAAAATTCCAGATGCCCGCGTGGGTTGGCCGGCAGTGGCCAGGTATCGACCTTCTGGGCGATCGCCTTGAACGCCAGCGCGCATTTGGAACGTGGAAAGGCTTCATAAACGGCACGTTGCTTCTGGACTGCCTTGCGTACGCTTTCGTCGTAAGGCACTGCGCCAACGTATTGTAGGGCGACGTCCAGGAAGCGATCCGTGACCTTTGTCAACTTGGCGAACAGGTTGCGACCTTCCTGCGGGCTCTGGGCCATGTTGGCCAGGACGCGAAAGCGGTTCATGCCATAGTCGCGGTTAAGCAATTTGATCAGGGCATACGCGTCGGTGATGGACGTCGGTTCGTCGCACACCACCAGCAGCACTTCCTGGGCGGCGCGCACGAAACTGACGACCGAGTCGCCGATGCCGGCAGCCGTGTCGATCACCAGCACATCGAGGTTGTCACCGATGTCGCTGAAAGCCTGGATCAGGCCCGCGTGCTGCGCCGGCGTCAGGTGAACCATGCTCTGGGTGCCGGAGGCAGCCGGCACGATGCGAATCCCGCCCGGCCCCTGCAGGAGCACGTCGCGCAGTTCACAGCGACCTTCGATCACGTCCGCCAGCGTGCGCTTGGGGGTAAGCCCCAACAACACGTCGACGTTCGCCAGGCCCAGGTCGGCGTCCAGCAGCATGACCCGTCGGCCAAGCTCTGCCAGAGCCAGGGACAAGTTCACTGACACGTTAGTCTTCCCGACGCCACCTTTGCCGCCGGTCACCGCGATCACCTGTACGGGATGCATGCTGCCCATGTTCGTTCTTTACCTTGTCTTACTTAGACGGAGGCCACATTACTGGCTGCGCGTTCACTCGGAACAATGCATGGCAGACCATCGATGTAGGTACAAAAAATATTCATGATTACCTCAGCCAACCTGCTTGGTCGGGCTGTGGTAGATATCAGCGAACATGTCAGCCATGGCTTCTTCGCTGGGTTCTTCCTGCATTTGCACACTCACGGCACGACTGACCAGTTGATGACGGCGCGGCAGATGCAAATCATCCGGGATCCGCGGTCCGTCGGTCAGGTAGGCCACCGGTAGTTCATGACCGATTGCCAGGCTCAACACCTCGCCCAGGCTTGCCGTTTCGTCCAGTTTAGTCAGGATGCAGCCGGCCAGCCCGCAGCGTTTGTAGCTGTGGTATGCGGCGGTTAGAACCTGTTTCTGGCTGGTGGTTGCCAACACGAGATAATTTTTTGACTTGATGCCACGCCCGGCCAGGCTTTCGAGCTGCATGCGCAGGGCCGGATCGCTGGCTTGCAGGCCGGCGGTGTCGATCAGCACGACGCGCTTGCGCATCAAAGGCTCCAGCGCCTGGGCCAGGGATTGGCCCGGATCCACATGGGTCACCGACACATTGAGGATCCGACCCAGGGTCTTGAGTTGTTCCTGGGCGCCGATGCGGAAACTGTCCATGCTCACCAGGGCGATGCTCTGAGCGCCGTACTTGAGTACATAACGAGCCGCGAGCTTGGCCAGGGTGGTGGTCTTGCCCATGCCGGCCGGGCCGACCATGGCGATGACACCGCCCTCTTCCAATGGCTCGACTTCCGGCGTGGCGATCATCCGCGCCAGGTGCGCGAGCAACATGCGCCAGGCCTGGCGAGGCTCTTCGATGCCGTTGATCAGCGCCAGCAGGTCCCGCGACAACGGACCGGACAGGCCAATGCGTTGCAGGCGACGCCACAGGTTGGCCTGGGCCGGACGGCTACCTTGCAGTTGGTTCCAGGCCAGCGAGCCAAGCTGGACTTCCATCAGCTCGCGCAAACTGTTGAGTTCGAAACGCATCGAGTCCAGGGCACGTGGGTCAACACCCGCCGCTGGCGCTGCCTGCACCGGTGCCGGACGACGCGGCTCGGCCAGGGCTGGCTCGATCAGCGGTTCGGCAGCGGTCAGCGGCAGGCCGGCAGTCAATGGCTGACCGGCGAACAATTGGCGATTGGTGCCAGCGCTGCCCTCGCCTTCGCTGCTGCGCAGGCTCAGTTCGGCCTGGGCGCTGGCGATGCGCGACTGGGTCTTGCGCAGCTCATCCTCGAGTTCCATGTTGGGAACCCGTGGGGCCAGCGCCGACAATTTGTAATCCAGAGCTGCCGTCAGCTCGACACCGCCGGCGATACGACGGTTGCCGATGATGGCTGCTTCAGCGCCCAGCTCGTCACGAACCAGTTTCATGGCCTGACGCATATCGGCGGCGAAAAAACGCTTCACTTGCATAAACCACTACCTCAGCCGTTGGGCCCTACTGTCGCAACGATGGTCACTTGCTTGTTGTCCGGTATTTCCTGGTACGCCAGCACATGCAGCCCCGGGACCGCGAGGCGCCCGAATCGCGAGAGCATCGCGCGAATCGGACCGGCCACCAGCAGGATCACCGGTTGGCCTTGCATCTCTTGCCGTTGGGCCGCATCGATCAACGAACGTTGCAGCTTCTCGGCCATGCTTGGCTCCAGCAGGACACCCTCTTCCGAGCCTTGTCCTGCCTTCTGCAAACTATTGAGCAATATCTGTTCCAACCTTGGTTCCAGAGTGATCACAGGCAGCTCGGACTCAGTGCCTACAATGCTTTGGACGATTGCGCGGGATACGCCGACTCGCACCGCAGCCACCAAGGCGGCGGTATCTTGACTCTTCGAAGCGTTGTTGGCGATCGCTTCGGCGATGCTGCGAATGTCGCGAACCGGGACTTGTTCGGCCAGCAGCGCTTGCAATACCTTGAGCAATTGCGACAGCGAAACCACGCCCGGCACCAATTCTTCCGCCAGCTTCGGCGAGCCTTTGGCCAGTACTTGCAGCAGTTGCTGGACTTCCTCGTGGCCGATCAGCTCGCTGGAGTGCTTGTACAGAATCTGGTTCAAGTGAGTCGCGACCACAGTGCTGGCGTCCACCACGGTGTAACCGAGGGACTGGGCCTGGGCTCGCTGGCTGATTTCGATCCACACCGCTTCCAGGCCGAAAGCCGGATCCTTGGCGGTAATGCCGTTGAGCGAACCGTAGACCTGCCCCGGGTTGATCGCCAGCTCGCGGTCCGGGTAGATCTCGGCTTCGGCCAGGATCACGCCCATGAGCGTCAGGCGATAGGCGCTCGGTGCCAGGTCGAGGTTGTCGCGGATGTGCACGGTGGGCATCAGGAAGCCCAGGTCCTGGGAGAGCTTCTTGCGTACGCCCTTGATCCGCGCCAGCAATTGACCACCCTGGTTGCGGTCGACCAAAGGAATCAGGCGGTAGCCGACTTCCAGGCCGATCATGTCGATCGGCGTCACGTCGTCCCAACCCAGTTCCTTGGTTTCCATGGCGCGCGCCGGCGACGGCAGCAGTTCCTGCTGGCGCTTGACCTCTTCCAACGCCTGGACCTTTTGCACGTTCTGCTTCTTCCAGAACAGGTAGGCGCCGCCAGCCGCCAGGGCAGCCATGGTCAGGAAGGAAAAGTGCGGCATGCCCGGCACCAGGCCCATTACCGCCATCAGGCCAGCGGCCACGGCCAGGGCCTTGGGCGATGCGAACATCTGGCGGTTGATCTGCTTGCCCATGTCTTCGGAGCCCGAAGCACGGGTCACCATGATGGCGGCGGCTGTGGATAACAACAGTGATGGCAATTGCGCCACCAAACCGTCACCGATGGTCAGCAAGGCGTAGACCTTGCCGGCGTCACCGAAGGTCATTCCATGCTGGAAGATACCGACGGCCATGCCGCCGATCAGGTTGATGAACAGAATCAACAGGCCGGCGATGGCGTCGCCGCGCACGAATTTGCTGGCACCGTCCATGGAACCATAGAACTCGGCTTCCTGGGCGACTTCAAGACGACGGGCCTTGGCCTGGCCCTGGTCGATCAGGCCGGCGTTGAGGTCGGCGTCGATTGCCATCTGCTTGCCGGGCATCGCGTCGAGGGTAAAACGCGCGCTCACCTCGGAAATCCGCCCGGCACCCTTGGTCACCACGACGAAGTTGATGATCATTAAAATGGCGAAGACCACGATACCGACCACGTAGTTACCACCGATCACCACCTCGCCGAAGGCCTGGATCACCTTACCAGCGGCGGCGTGCCCCTCGTGACCATGGATCATGACGACTCGCGTCGACGCCACGTTCAGCGCCAATCGCATCAGCGTCGCCACCAGCAGAATGGTCGGGAATACCGCAAAATCCAATGGTCGCAGAGCGTACACACAGACAAGCAAAACGACGATCGACAAGGCGATGTTGAACGTGAAGAACACGTCCAGCAAGAACGGCGGTACCGGCAGCATCATCATGGCGAGCATGATCAGCAGCAACAGCGGCACGCCCAGATTACCCCGGCTGAGGTCTGCTACATTGCTGCGCGCATTGCTGAGTAACTGAGAGCGATCCACCAAAATTCCCCGTTCCTGTGAAGCAAACTTTTGACGCCCGGAAGGGGCGCAGACGGGGTATTGCAAGAAGCCTTCCAACTTTTGCCGGAGGTTGGATTAGATAGGTTTGGAGGGGTGCCGACCGACTCAGGAATCGCGCCGCAGATCCGGCGGAATCGGCAGATCCTTGAGCGGTTCGGGGCGCTTGCCCTTGCCAGCGCGGTGCTGACGGATCTGGTAGACGTAGGCCAGCACCTGGGCCACGGCCAGATACAGGCCACCCGGGATTTCCTGGTCGAGCTCGGTGGAGTAGTAGATCGACCGCGCCAACGCCGGAGATTCGAGCAGCATCACTTCGTTGGCCACGGCGATTTCACGAATCTTCAGGGCCAGGAAATCGCTACCCTTGGCCAGCAACACCGGTGCGTTGCCTTTTTCGGGGTCGTACTTGAGCGCCACGGCGAAATGGGTCGGGTTGGTGATGACCACATCGGCGTCGGGGATGGCCGCCATCATGCGCCGCTGGGACACTTCGCGCTGCAACTGACGGATCCGCTGTTTGACTTCGGGCTTACCTTCTTGCTCCTTGTACTCGTCGCGAATTTCCTGCTTGGTCATCATCAGCTTTTGCTTGCTTTGATAAAGCTGGATCGGCACGTCGATGGCGGCAATCAGAATCAGGCCGCAGGCCATCCACAAGGTGCTCCAGCCAACCAGCTGCACGCTATGGATAATGGCTTGTTCCAGCGGCTCATGGGCGATACGCAGCAGGTCGTCGATGTCAGCCTGCAACACTGTCAGCGCAACGAACAGGATCAGCAGAAACTTCCCAAGCGCCTTCAGCAGCTCCATCACAGCCGTGGTAGAGAACATGCGCTTGAGGCCCGCAGCGGGGTTCATCCGGCTGAATTTCGGGGCCATGGTCTTACCGGAAAACAGCCATCCGCCCAAGGAAATTGGCCCCAGAAACGCCGCCAGCAGCAAAAAAATCAGGATCGGCTGCATCGAAATGATTGCGATCTTGCCCGAATTCAACAAGTACTGCGTCATCGCGCCAGGACTCAGCAGCACCTCTCGGGGCAGAGAGAAGTTCAGGCGCATGATTTCCAGCAAATCCAAAGCCAGCCCACCGCCATAAATCAGCAAGCCGCCAGCGCCGGCGAGCATGATCGCAAGTGTATTGAGCTCCTTGGAACGTGCGACCTCGCCTTTATCCCTGGATTCTTTCTTGCGTTTCTCCGTGGGGTCTTCTGTCTTGTCCTGGCCACTCTCGCTTTCAGCCATGGTTCAGCGCGCCTGTGCCATATCGCGTAGCAGCTGCAAGGCCTGGGTGGCCAGCGGCTGATACTGGTTGAGAATGTCCCCCACGGTGACCCAGAAAATCACCATGCCCAGCACGAGGGTCAGCGGAAAACCGATGGAAAAGATGTTCAATTGCGGTGCCGCCCGGGTCATTACGCCAAAGGCAATGTTGACCACCAGCAGTGCGGTGATCGCCGGCAACACCAGCAGCATCGCCGCGCCGAGGACCCAGCCGAGCTTGCCGGCAATATCCCAGAAATGGTTCACCAGCATCGCGCTGCCCACCGGCATCGTCGTGAAGCTCTCGGTCAGCACTTCGAACACCACCAGATGTCCGTTCATGGCGAGGAACAACAGTGTCACCAGCATCGTCAGGAACTGCCCGATCACCGCGGTGTTTACGCCGTTGGTGGGGTCGATCATGGAGGCGAACGCCATGCCCATCTGGATCGAGATGATTTGTCCGGCAACCACAAATGCCTGGAAGAACAACTGCAACGAGAAGCCCATCAAGGCACCGATAAGAATCTGTTCGGCCACCAACATTAGCGCACTGAGGTCCAGGGTGTTGACGGGCGGCATCGGCGGCAGTCCCGGGGCGATGACCACTGTGATCGCCAGGGCCAGATACAGGCGCACCCGAGTCGGGACCAGGGTCGTACCAAAAACCGGCATGCTCATCAGCACTGCGGCGACGCGGAACAGCGGCAGGATGAACGACGCCACCCAAGTACTGATCTGGGTGTCCGTCAGCTCGAGCATCGACATCGGCTCAGCCGATCAACTGCGGAATACTGCCGTACAACTGCAGGATGTATTCCATGAAGGTTTGAACCAGCCAGGGACCGGCTACAATCAGCGTCACCAGCATCACCAGCAGGCGCGGCAGGAAGCTCAGGGTCTGTTCGTTGATCTGCGTGGCGGCCTGGAACATCGCCACCAACAACCCCACCAGCAGGCTCGGGATAACCAGGATGGCAACCATTACCGTGGTCAGCCAGAGCGCTTCGCGGAACAGGTCTACCGCTACTTCAGGCGTCATATTGTCCTACCCGCGCAATTGGTCTAAACACCGCCGAAACTGCCCGCCAAGGTGCCGATGATCAAGGCCCAGCCATCTACCAGCACGAAGAGCATGATCTTGAACGGCAGGGAAATGATCAGCGGGGACAGCATCATCATACCCATGGCCATCAGGATACTAGCGACCACCAGGTCGATGATCAGGAACGGGATGAAAATCATGAAGCCGATCTGGAACGCCGTCTTCAGTTCGGACGTGACGAACGCCGGCACCAGGATCGTCAGCGGCGCCTGGTCGGGACTGGCGATATCGGTGCGCTTGGACAGGCGCATGAACAGCTCCAGGTCGCTGCTGCGGGTCTGGGCCAGCATGAAATCCTTGATCGGCACCTGAGCCCTCGCCACGGCGTCCTGGGCACTGAGCGTTTCCGCCAGGTAGGGTTGCAGCGCGTCCTTGTTCACCCGGTCGAACACCGGCGCCATGATGAACATGGTCAGGAACAACGCCATGCCGGTGAGGATCTGGTTCGACGGCGTCTGCTGCAGGCCCAGGGCCTGACGCAGGATCGAGAAAACAATGATGATCCGAGTGAAACTGGTCATCAGCATGACGAACGCCGGGATGAAACTCAGCGCGGTCATGATCAGCAGGATCTGCAGGCTGACCGAATATTCCTGTGCCCCTTCGGCGTTGGTGCCCAAGGTAATCGCCGGGATCGACAGCGGGTCGGCGGCAAACGCCAACGGCGCGGCCAGCATCAGGACCAACGCCAACAGAATGCGCAACGGCATTACTTTTTATCCTTCTGGTCTTTACCCAGCAATTCCATGAGCCGCTGGGCAAATTCGGGGGTAGCCTGCTCAGCGGTGGGCACCTGCACCGGCTCCTTGAGGACATGCAAGGCGGTAATCGTGCCGGGGCTCAGGCCGAGCAGGATCTGCTCGTTGCCAACCTGCACCAGCACCAGTCGGTCTCGCGGGCCGAGCGCGCGGGAACTGACGATGTCGATCACCTGCCCTTTGCCGGCAGGCCCCGCCTGTTGCACGCGCCGCAGCATCCAGGCCAGGAAGAAAATCAATCCGAGCACCAGCAGCAGGCCCAACACCAATTGCGCCAATTGCCCGGCGATACCACTGCCACCCGCCGGCGCAGCGGCCGCCGTGGCCACCGGTTCGGCCGCCAGCACGCTGAACGGCAGCATCAAGGCTGCGGCGAGAAAGCCTTTCATTCAGCGCAGCTTCTTGATGCGTTCGCTCGGGCTGATCACGTCCGTCAGGCGAATGCCAAACTTCTCGTTGACCACCACCACTTCGCCATGGGCGATGAGAGTCCCATTGACCAGCACGTCCAACGGCTCACCGGCCAGGCGGTCCAGCTCGATCACCGAGCCTTGGTTGAGCTGCAACAGGTTGCGGATGTTGATATCGGTGCTGCCCACTTCCATGGAAATCGACACAGGGATGTCGAGAATGACGTCCAGGTTCGGCCCGTCGAGGGTCACTTGCTCGTTGCTTTTTGGCACGCTGCCAAACTCTTCCATCTGCAGGCGGCTGGAAGCGTTACCGGTATCGGCGGCCAGCAGCGCGTCAATATCGGCCTGCCCGGCGTCGCCGGTTTCTTCCAGGGCGGCAGCCCATTCGTCGGCCAGCGCCTGGTCATCCTGGGTATTCATATCGTCAGCCATCATGTGTCCTCGGCGGGCAAAAATCGGTTAAAAACCTAAAAATCCGTTACAAACTTAAAGCGGTTGACACCGCTCAGCGGCGTTCGATCGGCTCGATCACCTGCAACGCGAGGTTGCCTTTGTGAGAGCCCATCTTGACCTTGAAGGCCGGTACGCCGTTGGCGCGCATGATCATCTCTTCCGGCATCTCGACGGGAATGATGTCCCCTGGCTGCATGTGCAGGATGTCTCGCAGGCGCAGCTGGCGCCGGGCAACGGTCGCGCCGATTGGCACGTCGACGTCCAGCACGTCCTGGCGCAAGGCGTTGATCCAGCGCTCGTCCTGGTCATCGAGATCCGATTGGAAACCGGCATCGAGCATTTCACGCACCGGCTCGATCATCGAATACGGCATGGTCACGTGCAGGTCGCCGCCGCCGCCGTCGAGTTCAATGTGGAAAGTCGAGACGACAATCGCTTCGCTTGGCCCGACGATGTTGGCCATGGCCGGGTTCACTTCTGAGTTGATGTACTCGAAGTTCACTTCCATGATCGCCTGCCAGGCTTCTTTCAAGTCGACGAAAGCCTGTTCCAGGACCATGCGTACCACGCGCAACTCGGTCGGGGTGAACTCACGACCTTCGATCTTCGCGTGACGACCGTCACCGCCGAAGAAGTTATCCACCAGCTTGAACACCAGCTTGGCGTCGAGGATGAACAGCGCAGTGCCGCGCAGCGGCTTGATCTTGACCAGGTTGAGGCTGGTGGGCACGTACAGCGAGTGCACGTATTCACCAAACTTCATCACCTGCACGCCCCCAACGGCCACGTCGGCCGAACGCCGCAGCATGTTGAACATGCTGATGCGGGTGTATCGGGCAAAACGTTCGTTGATCATTTCCAGGGTCGGCATGCGTCCGCGAACGATGCGATCCTGACTGGTCAGGTCGTAGCTTTTGACGCTGCCCGGTTCAGCAGCGTTTTCGGTCTGCACCAGGCCGTCGTCGACACCATGCAACAGCGCATCGATTTCGTCCTGGGACAACAGGTCCTGCACGGCCATGTCGTGTTCCTACTGCAATACGAAGTTAGTGAAGAGCAACTGTTCGATCACCACTTTGCCGAGCTCTTTCTGAGCCACTTCCTGAACGCTGGCCGTGGCTTTCTGACGCAGCATTTCCTGGCCAACCGGAGTGGCCAGGGTGTCGAAACTCTGTCCTGAAAATAGCATGACCAGATTATTGCGAATCAGTGGCATGTGTACCCGCAACGCTTCCAAGTCAGCCTGGTTACGTCCCAACAGGGTAATGCTCACCTGCATGTAGCGTTGGCGACCGTTCTGGGTGTAGTTGGCCACGAAGGCCGGGGCCATGGGCTCGAAAATCGCCGGCTGCTTGCCTACTGGAGCGACTTCGACAGCCGGCGCCGGCTTGCTCTGGGCGCTGTGCATGAAATACCAGGTCGCCCCCACGGAAACACCCACCGCCAGGAGCAAGCCCACCACGATCATGATGATCATCTTGAGTTTGCCTTTGGTTGCAGGGTCTTTTACTGCTGCTGCTTCGCTCTTCGCCATGCCAATAATCCGTCACTAATCGGGGGTTTCACTGTTGCACGGCTAGGCAGGAGCAAGTGTTATGCCAGAAGTGTGCAGCTCAGGTGGTTTGCGCCGCCCACAAACAAAGCGGGAGCGGGCCTGCTCGCGATAGGGTTGATTCCCGCCAGAACAACGCTGGCTGACAATCCGCTATCGCGAGCAAACGCGCTCCCGCAGGTTTACTGCATTGAATCAGGCGTAGTAATCGACCGCACTGGTGCCAATCACGCTGACGGTGTTGGCCGCCACCTCGGCCACGCTGGCCGGCACAACTTCATCCACCGAATCCACTCGACCACCGGAGGGAGTCGTGCGTCCCGCCTGGGCTTGCTGCTGGGCTTGCTGATCCTGGCCCTGAGAGCCACGCGACTGATCTGATACGTTGACGTCGACCTGCCCCATGCCCTGCTGGGCAAAACTGTCGCGCAGGCGGTGCATCTGGCCTTCGAGGGCTTCGCGAACGCCTGAGTGGGCGCTCATGAACGTGATCTGGGTCTGCTGGTCCGGAACCATGTTCACCCGGATATCCAGGCGACCGAGTTCGGCCGGTTGCAATTGGATGTCGGCCGCCTTGAGATTGGCGCTCGACAAGTACATCACCCGATTGACCACTTCCTCAGTCCAGCCGCTCTGGTTCATGGCGATAGGCTGGTTGACCGGCACCGCGTTGGCGGTTTTTGGCGTGGCCGCCTGGGTCAGCGCTGCCAGGCGATTGGCGAAGTCGTCCACGCGGGTATCGCTGGACGCCGCGGTCAGGTCCTTGAGGCCTTCGCTGATCAGACCGCTGAACGCCTTGTCGCCGCCCTGGCTACCGGCGCCGGTACTGTCCTGGTCGGCTTGCACGGTGAGCATGCTCGCCATCCCGGCGGCGAAGGTCTGGGCCGATGTCGGTTCGCCATCGAGGGACGCCGGTGTCGCTGCCTTGGGCTGTGCCTGGCTGGAAGCGGACACATGGCCACCCTGCTCCATCGCCAGGCGCAGGGCAGGAAGCGCATCGAGTGGATCGGCCTGCGGGTCGAACTCCGGATCGATCACCGGGTCCGTTGCCTTGGCTGGCGTGCTCAAGGCAACGACGGGAGCCGCTACCACCGCAGTGGCTGGAGCCTCGGTCGGGGTTACGACAGGCGTAGGCTGAGCCTCGACGGCGGCCACCAGAGCAACGGCGTCCGGCAGCAAGGCCGGATCAAGCGTCGGATCGGAAGGCGCTGCATCCACTACCGGAACTTCAGCCGTATCGGCGGGAGCATCTTGCGTCGTCTTGCCGTCGGCAGTCGCCGGCTTGTCGGCAGTCGCCGGCTTGTCGGCGGGCAAGGGTTTGCCGCTATCGGCAACCACCGGTTCCGGCGCGGCAGCCGTATCGCTGTCGACGTCCTTCTTGACGGTGTTATCGGCTGCCTTGTCGCGCAGCGGTTTTGTCGATGGCTCAGGTACCGCCGGTGATTTGACGGGCGCCTGTTTGGCGAAGACCTGGGCGAAGCTGGAGGCTTTATTCCCGGCGTCCGGGCCTGCTGCCAGCGGATTGACAGCGGCCTGCGGCTTGGCCTGGGCAGTGGCCTGGATAAGTGTATTAGGCGTAACGGGCATAAAATGGTCTCCGCTGCACTGGAATCATAGATGCAGTCGAGACAGTGCAATGCAAGGGACGGGCCAACGTGTGAACGGCGCTGATTTCAGCAATGGAAGCCTTCGCGCTCCTCTCGGCAGAGAATACGCACTCGGGCAAATTCGCTATCGATTTCGCTGACGAGTTTTTCGATACCGCCCAGCGACGGCTGTTTGGCACGCTGCTCCAGTTCGCCACACAGCTCGGCCAGGCGCAGGGCGCCCATGTTGCTGCTGCTGCCCTTGAAACTGTGGGCCGTGGCGCTGAGCTTTTCAGCGTCGCGCGCCTCATGCAGCACGCGCAAGCGCGCCTCGGAATCATTGAGAAAGGTATCCAGCAATTCCGGATACCCCTCCTCCATGACTTCCCGCAACGTGCTGAGCACGTCGCGATCCAGATGAATTTCGCTCACTTGTTCGCTCCTTGATCAAGAATGGCCCTGATTATGCCAGAGCCTCCCAGAAAAACTCCACGCGCGCACTACGACCATCGTCGGACCACGCGGCCTGATGGCATAGCTGACGAACCAGGCTCACGCCACGGCCCGACAATCGATCCTTGTCCAATGGTCGCGCCAGCACCTTGGCAACATCAAAGCCTTTGCCGCTGTCGCCGACCTCGATGACCAAGCGACCACCGTCGCCATGGGGCGTGACATGCAAATGCACCCGCACGTGACCGTCACTCAACTCGTCCAGGCGCAGGCTACGCTCCCGATAGTAGCGGGCAAAGCCGACCGCATCACGCTTGAGGCTTGAATCAAGCCCCAGCACGCCATGCTCAAGCGCATTGGAGTAAAGCTCCGACAATACGCTGTACAAGGCACCGCTCTGCCCTCTCAACCCGTGAACCTCCAGCAACAATTGCAACAGGTACGGCATCGGGTTGAAGCGCTTGAGCGTCTGCGCCCGGAATTCAAAGCTCACCGACCAGTCCAGCGGGCTGGACTGGCCGCTATCGGAATAGACCGGCGGCGGTGGATTGAGTTGCGTCGGCGCGACCAGACGCACTTCGACCATGCTGAAGTCGTCACGGGCCTCGCCGCGAAAATCCTGCAGGGCTTGTTGGATATCTTCGAAGAGAGAATCGGCTTCGCGGTTGGCCGAGAACACTTGCTGCAACCGCTCCACGCCAAACGGCTGGTCATCGCGGTCACTGGTCTCGATCACACCATCGGACAACAGGAAAACCCGATCCCCTACCGACAGGGGATGGACTTCAGTTCGGTCATCGAATAGCTGCGGCGTCAGCACGCCCAGTGGCAAATGCCGGGCCGGCAAGGGCGTGCGCGCGCCACTCAGGCTGTCATGCAGGTAGCCATCGGGCATGCCGCCGTTCCAGACTTCGACGGTGCAGCGCTGGAAACTCAGGCACAACAGCGTCGCGCAGCAGAACATATCCACCGGTAGGATGCGTTTGAGCTTGGCATTCATCTCCCGCAGGATTTGCGCCAGGCCGTAGCCTTTGGCGGTCATTCCGTAGAACACCTCCGCCAACGGCATAGCGCCGACCGCCGCCGGCAAGCCATGCCCAGTGAAGTCCCCCAAGAGGATATGCATATCGCCAGCCGGGTTGAACGCGGCCAGCAGCAAGTCACCGTTGAACAAGGCATAGGGCGACTGCAGATAACGAATGTTCGGCGCGCTGAGGCAACCAGAGTGGGCGATCTTGTCGAATACGGCCTTGGCGACCCGTTGCTCGTTGAGCAGGTAATCGTGGTGCCGGGCGATCTGGTCGCGCTGCTCCACCACCGTGGCCTGCAACCGTCGCAAGCGGTCCATGGCCTTGATCTTCGCGGCCAGGATAACCTGGTTGTAGGGTTTGGCCAGGAAGTCATCGCCCCCGGCCTCCAGGCAACGGGCCAAGGCTTCGCTTTCAGTCAGTGAAGTGAGGAAAATGATCGGGACCAGTTGGTCGCCGGCCAGTTGCTTGATCTTCTGCGCAGCTTCGAAGCCGTCCATGACCGGCATCATTGCGTCCATCAGCACCAGGTGCGGGCGCTGCTGCAGATAGACCTCGACCGCCTCGGCGCCATCGGCCGCCGTAAGCACGTGGTGGCCCTGGCGGCGGACAATGGTCGACAACAGCAGTCGATCAGCGGCACTGTCTTCGGCAATCAGGACCGTCAGTGGCTCCGACGACGATTGCATGGCGATCAACTGATGTCGAACAGTTTGTCGAAGTTGGAGATCGCGAGGATTTTCTTGACGTCGCTGCTGCTGTTGACGACCCGGATATCTGACGTGTCGCCACCGGCATGATCGCGCAACAGCAGGAGCATGCCTAAGGCAGAACTGTCGAGATAAGTGGCCTCTTTCAAATCCACCACGATGGATTCAGGCTTTTTGTCGAGCCGCTCATAAGACTCGCGAAATTCTTGGTGCCGGCCAAAATCGAATCGACCCTTGATCGAGATCGTCAGCTTTTGCCCATCTGGGGATACTTCAGTTACGACAGACATATTCACTTCCTTGTCGTGGACACACGTGTACAAGGTTTAGCACTTGGTAGAGGTTCGAGCAAGGCTTCACAGCACTTCCCGACAAAACTCTATCCACCATCAATACGGGTCTTGCCGGGGAAGGCGCTGGGACAACTCATCCAGCAGTTTCTGCTCGCGCTTGTCCTCCAATTGCCGTGCCTCGTCGATATAGCGTTGTACAAGCTTGCGCAACCCTTCGACTCGGGCAAAGGCTTCCTGCCAACTCTGGCGGGCCTTTTCCAGATTGTTCTGGTGCCAGACCAGGCTCTGGCGCTGCTGGTCGATGGCGGTGCCCAACTGTGCCAGGAACCCTTGGTAACCCAACAGCCATTGCCCGGACACCCCATGGCTACCACGGGCGATCCATTGCTCCTGGTATTCGAGACGAAAATTCTCCAAGTCGGCCAGCTTGCTTTCGGCGACGGCCACTTGCCCTTGGAAATACGCCAATCGCTGGACGGCGGTCTTCTCAGCTTTTTCCGCCATGTCCACCACCGGCGCCAGGCGTGCAGCACGACTCGTGGCCATGACCGGTTACGCGCCAGCGACGGGGGTGAAGATGGTCTGCAGGTGCGCTTCGCTGGCGCCCATGCCGATGTTGTCGTTCAGGCTCTGGCGTAGATAAACCGCCATGGCCGGATAGAGATTGATGGCCATGTCCGTCTCGCGATCACCACCCGGCACATAGGCACCGACGCTGATAAGGTCGCGGCTCTGCTGATAGCGCGACCAGTACTGCTTGAATTGCTGGGCGCGTTTCATGTGCTCGGCACTGATGACCGACGGCATGACCCGACTGATCGAGGCTTCGATGTCGATGGCCGGGTAGTGCCCTTCTTCGGCCAAGCGCCGAGACAAGACAATGTGGCCATCGAGCACACCCCGCGCCGAGTCGGCGATCGGATCTTGCTGATCATCGCCTTCGGACAACACGGTATAAAACGCGGTAATCGAACCGCCACCCTTCTCGGCGTTACCGGCTCGCTCTACCAACTTGGGCAGCTTGGCAAATACTGAAGGCGGATAACCCTTGGTGGCCGGGGGCTCGCCGATGGCCAGGGCGATTTCCCGCTGGGCCTGGGCGAAACGAGTGAGCGAGTCCATCAGCAACAGGACGTTCTTGCCCTTGTCGCGAAAATATTCGGCGATGCGCGTGCAATACATGGCGGCGCGCAAGCGCATCAGCGGCGCATCATCCGCTGGCGACGCCACCACCACCGAACGCTTGAGCCCTTCTTCGCCGAGGATGTGCTCGATGAATTCCTTTACCTCGCGGCCCCGCTCACCGATCAGCCCCACCACAATGATGTCGGCCTCAGTGAAGCGGGTCATCATGCCCAGCAGCACGCTCTTGCCCACGCCGGTACCGGCGAACAGGCCCAGACGCTGGCCGCGGCCCACCGTCAATAATCCGTTGATGCAGCGAATGCCCACGTCCAGCGGCACGCTGATCGGGTCACGCTTGAGGGGGTTGATTGTCGGGCCGTCCATCGGCACCCAGTCTTCGGCCTTCATGCCGCCCTTGCCGTCGAGGGCACGCCCGGCTCCGTCCAGCACCCGTCCGAGCATGCTCATGCCCATGGGCAGCCGACCGGTATCGGCCAGCGGAACTACGCGGGCGCCAGGCGCGATGCCGGCAACACTGCCCACCGGCATCAAGAATACCTTACTGCCGGAAAAGCCCATGACCTCGGCTTCGACTTGCACCGGATGATAGCTGTCGTCGTTGATCACCATGCACCGGCTGCCCATGGCGGCGCGCAAGCCTTCGGCTTCGAGGGTCAGGCCGACCATGCGCAGCAGGCGGCCTTCCAGGATCGGCTGGCCGGCCAGTTCGGTGGCTTCGGCGTAGCTGCCCAGGCGCTTGCCGAAGCTGGTTCGATCAAGGCGCATCGCGACCGTCCAGTTCAGGGGCTATCAGCTCGGCACCGTCCGGATCGACGATGACGGCGGCCTTGGGTTCGTCCGGCAACTCCAGGCTCAGGTCGGCGGGAGCCGGGTGCAGGGCCTGTTCGTGCAGTTGGTCAAACAGCTTGGCCATGATCTGGCTGATGCGCGTTTCGACCGTCGCATCGATACGGCTGTGCTCGGTTTCGACCCGGCATCCGCCCGGCAGCAGGGTTTCGTCTTCGACAATCCGCCAGGTTTCCTCATGGCGCTCGCGCAGCGCCTTGACCAGTTCGAAGTCCTGCGGGTTGATGTACAACCGCACGTTGCCCACGCCCAGCGGCAACAGCTTGAGGGCTTCGCGCATGACGTGTTCGATCTGGCTCGAATCGATCGCCAGCTCGCGCTGGATTACCTGCCGGGTGATGTGTTGCACCAGCCCCACCAACGATTTTTCGATCTGAGTGTCTTGTTCGGCGATGGGCTCGAACAAATTGAGCATCAGCGATTCCAGCGCACGCAGCTTGGCCGTCAGCGCCACGTCGGCTTCCTGGCGGACCTTGAGCGTGGTGCTGTGGAAACCTTCTTTTTCGCCGATGGCGAAGCCTTCGTTGTAGGCTTCCTGGCGAATGCTCTCGACTTCTTCGAGGGTCAGTGGCTGGACTTCCTCCAGCGGCACTTCCTCCATTTCCGGCAGTTCTTCCACCGGCTCCGGCTCGGGCTCCGGCACGTGGGGATCGAAGCTGGGCAGCGACCAGACGTCGAAGCCACCGACGTCCCGGGCGCGGATCAGGTCGCTGGGTGACTCATCACTCTTGGCAGACATAACGACCTTAGATCATCTCTTCGCCGCCCTTGCCACCGAGGACGATTTCTCCGGCTTCGGCCATACGGCGGGCGATGGTGAGGATTTCCTTCTGTGCGGTTTCCACGTCGCTGACGCGCACCGGGCCTTTGGCCTCGAGGTCGTCGCGCAACAGTTCGGCCGCCCGTTTGGACATGTTCTTGAAGATCTTCTCCTTGACGCCTTCGTCCGAACCCTTGAGGGCCAGGACCAGCACATCGGAGGACACTTCGCGCAACAGTGCCTGGATGCCACGGTCGTCGACATCGGCCAGGTTGTTGAACACGAACATGAGGTCTTCGATCTGACCGGACAGGTCTTCGTCGACTTCGCGGATCGAGTCCATCAGTTGGCCTTCAATCGAGCTGTCGAGGAAGTTCATGATATCCGCGGCGCGCTTGATACCGCCCAGGGTGGTGCGCGAAGCATTGGAGTTGCCCGAGAACTGCTTCTCGAGAATCTGGTTCAATTCTTTCAGGGCCGCCGGTTGCACTGTGTTCAACGACGATACCCGCAGGATGATGTCGAGACGCACTTTATGGTCGAAGTTGCCCAGCACTTCACCAGCCTGGTCCGGGTCGAGATACGCCACGACGATCGCCTGGATCTGCGGGTGCTCGTAACGGATCACGTCGGCCACCGCGCGCGGTTCCATCCACTTGAGGCTGTCCAGGCCGCTGGTGTTGCCACCCAGCAGGATCCGGTCGATCAGGCCGTTGGCCTTGTCTTCGCCCAGGGCCTGGGTGAGCATCTTGCGCACGTAGTCGTCGGAACCGACGCCCAGGCTGGTCTGATCGCCGACGATGTCGACGAACTCGCTCATGACCTGCTCGACCTGTTCACGGTGCACGTTGCCCATCTGCGCCATGGCCACGCCGACGCGCTGGACTTCTTTCGGACCCATGTGGCGCAGCACTTGGGCGGCGTCGGTCGAACCCAGGGACAGCAGCAGGATCGCGGCTTTGTCGACCCGGGACAATTTGGCAACAGCGGCTCGATTATCACTCATCTGCGTTAATCCACTCTTTCACGACCTGGGCCACACGACCCGGATCCTCTGCCACCAGACTCTTGATGGCGTTCAACTGAGCGTCATAGCCTTCGCTCGGGCTTGGCAGCAGAATGCTCTGCGGTCCGCCGAGGCTGACGCGATCGTTGGCCAATTCGCCATCCAGGCCGCCCATGCCTCCCAGCTCTATATCGCCCAAGCCTGCCAGCTGCTTGTTCTTGCCGCCACCGGTGATGTTGTTGAGCACCGGGCGCAGCACACCAAATACCAGTATCAGGATGAACAACACACCCAATACTTGCTTGACCACATCCCAGAACCAGGGTTGCGAATAAAACGGGATGTCGGCAATTTCTTCACCGCGCTCCAGGGAGAACGGCACGTTGATCACGCTGACGCTGTCGCCGCGGCTGGCGTCGAAACCGACGGCGTCCTGCACCAGGCGAGTGAAGCGCGCCAATTCGTCGGCGGTCCACGGCGCACGGCTGGTTTCGCCGTTGGCCGCGTTGATCTTGACTTGATCGTCCACGACCACCGCGACCGACAGGCGATTCAAACGGCCCTGCTGCTGCTTGGTGTGGCTGATGGAACGGTCGAGCTCGAAGTTCTTGGTCGATTGCTGACGCTTGTCGGCCGGGTACGGCGCGAGCATCGGCTGGCCGGTGGCCGGGTCCATGATCTGCTGGCCGTTGGCGTCGATCAGCGGCTGGCCTGGCTGCACCATGCCTGCGGCGGCGGTAGCGCCACCGGTGGTTTGCGGCGCGCTGGCCGGCGATGGCGGCTGGTTGCTCAGGGCACCTGGCACACCTTGCGGGCCATTGCTGGCAGTCCGTTGTTCGTTCACCGACTGCTCGCTGCGCAACGCCGGTTGATCCGGGTTGAACTGCTCGGATGTCGATTCGACGGCACTGAAGTCTACATCCGCCGAAACTTCCGCCTTGTAGCGACCATTGCCGAGGATCGGTTGCAGGATGTTATGCACACGTTGGGTGAACATGCCTTCCATGCGGCGGCTGTAATCGTATTGCTTGCCGGCCATGGTCAGTTCGGAATTTTCCGCCTGGTCGGACAACAGGTTGCCCTTCTGGTCGACCACGGTGATCTGCGACTTGCTCAATTCAGGAACGCTGGTCGCCACCAGATTGATAATGGCAACGACCTGGCCTGGCTCAAGCGAGCGGCCGGAATACAGTTCGACCAGGACCGAGGCACTCGGCTTGCGCTCATCGCGCACGAATACCGAGCTTTTCGGAATCGCCAGGTGCACGCGGGCACCCTTGACGTTGTTGAGGCTGGAAATGGTCCGCGCCAGTTCGCCTTCCAGGCCGCGACGATAACGCGTCGCTTCCATGAACTGGCTGGTGCCCAGGCCTTGGTCCTTGTCGAGAATCTCGAAGCCGATGTTGCCATCGGTCGGCGTTACGCCAGCGGCGGCGAGCTTGAGGCGCGCACGCGCCACATCGTCGGCCTTGACCAACAAGGCGCCAGAGTTGGGTTCGACGGTGTAAGGAATGTCGGCAGAAGCCAGGGTTTCCATGACTTGTTTGGCATCCATGCCCTCCAGGCTGCCGTACAAAGGACGGTAGTCTGGCTGCTGGGACCACAACACCACGGCGAAACCAATCGCCACGCTGGCGGCCAGGCCAACCAACAGGCCAACCTGACGCAGCATGGTCATCTCGGAGAGGTTTTCCAGGAAAGACATACCGAACAACGGCGGCTTGCCGTCTACCGGTGTGGTCTTGGCTGGAACGTTATCAACGGCTGCTTCTGCCATGACTCAATAGTTTCCTTAGACCGGCATCTGCATGATGTCTTGGTAGGCTTGAACCAGTTTGTTGCGTACCTGGGTCAACGCCTGAAACGAGACACTGGCTTTCTGCGAAGAGATCATTACGTCCGTCAGGTCGACGCCACTTTTGCCAATCTCGAAAGCACTGGCCAACTGGTTCGAAGCCTGCTGGGTATCGTTCACTTTATTGACGGCCTGACCGAGCAAGTCGGAAAAACTGCTGCCGGCCACTTGCGGCACCGCGACCGATTTAGGCTGGGCCATGGCGTCCATCTGCATGGACCGCATGTCCAACATCAACCGATTAAATTCAATACCTTGGCTCATGATCTATTCTCTCTGGCGGCCCGCATTTTTTTGACACTTACTCAGCGGGTATACAGGTGTTAGCAACAAGGGTGCCAGCTCCATGGCCGTCAGAAACAAATGCGCGCGCGAGCGCATCCGGCGCTACGCGGTTCAACCGTTACTGCATGAGCACTTCGCACTCATGCTTGGCCAGCCCCTGGCAACAGGCGTCAACTGGCGAAGAGATAAGCCTCCACGTCCATCCCGGCATCACGCATCTGCGCCAGCTTGTAGCGCAAGGTACGCGGGCTGATGCCTAGGCGTTCAGCCGCCTCTTTGCGACGGCCGCGCTCGGAGCGCAGGGTGTCGATGATCATCTGGAATTCGCGACGACGCAGGTCGTCTTCCAGGGCCCCCGCCGATTCCCCCGTCACTTCGACCGGCTGAACCTGCGTAGGCACAGGCTTGAGCGCTGGTAATGGCGCGCAGGCCACCGGACCCGCGAGGCAAAAATCCTCGGGCTGGATCAAGCCGCCCTGCTGAAGAATCAATGCTCGCTGAATGGCGTTGTCCAGCTCACGGACATTGCCGGGCCAGGGATACGCGATCAGGCAAGCCTGCGCCTCGGCAGACAGCCGGGCCGTTGCGTGCTTCATTTTATTGACGTGTTTGGCCAGCAGGCGCTCGGCCAGCGGCAGGATATCGGCGGTGCGCTCGCGTAATGGACGCCAGGCCAAGGGGAAAACCGACAGCCGGTAATAGAGGTCTTCACGAAAGCGCCCCGCCGCCACTTCGCCGGCCAGGTCGCGGTTGGTCGTTGCCACCACGCGGATGTCCAGGCTGATGGGCTTGCGCGCGCCGACCCGCTCCACTTCCCGTTCCTGCAATACACGCAGCAACTTGGCCTGCAGGCCCAGCGGCATTTCGGAAATCTCATCGAGGAGGATCGTCCCGCCGTCGGCCTGCTCGAACTTGCCGGGCTGGGCCGCGATAGCGCCAGTAAACGAACCCTTTTCATGCCCGAACAACGTTGCCTCGAGCATGTTGTCGGGAATCGCCGCGCAGTTGATGGCAATGAACGGTTCGCTAGCGCGCCGGGATTGCTGATGAATATAGCGAGCCAGGACTTCCTTGCCCGTACCCGACTCACCGGAAATCAACACGGTTGAATCGCTGCGAGCTACCCGCGCCGCCAGTTCCAGCAACTGCGCACTGGCCGGCTCGATGGCCACCGGCCCCTCACCCTCGACAGCGAGGCTTCCCAAGGCATGCCGCGCGACCAGATCCAGGAGCGCCTTGGGCTCGAACGGCTTGACCAGATAATCCGCGGCGCCCTGGCGCATGGCATCCACCGCACGTTCGACGGCGCCGTGGGCGGTCATCAGCAAGACGGGCAATTGCGGCTGGCGCACCCGCAGCAAACCAAGCAACTGATGGCCGTCCATGCCCGGCATGTTGACGTCGCTGACCACCAGGCTGAACGGTTCATGGGCCACGGCGAGCAATGCGTCTTCTGCCGAACCGACGGCTGCATAATCATGCCCGGCCAACAACAGCGTATCGGCCAGCGCTTCGCGCAGGGCGCGGTCGTCCTCGACCAGCAGAACCTTGATCGCCATAACCCTCACTCCACCCCTGGCGCACTGGAAAACAGCGGCAAGAGCACCAGCGCGCACGTGCCGCGCCCCGGCCGCGAGCGCAACTGCAATTCTCCCTGATGGGCACGGGCCACCGCCTTGACCACGGTCAGGCCGAGGCCCGTGCCGGTGGTCTTGGTGGTGAAGAATGGCTCGCCCAGACGCGTCAACACGGCCGGCTCGATACCGCTGCCGCTGTCACTGACGCACAGGCGCAAGGTGTTGTCGCGCGTGTACAGATGGACCTTGAGCCGCACCTCGCCATCGCTGGCCTGGATCGCATTTTCAATAAGATTCAACACCGCCCCCACCAGCGTGTCGCGGTTGCACAGCACCTCGCCGACATGGCTGTCGCACTGCCAGCGGATCGGCAAGCCCTGCACGTGGGTCAGCGCCGCAGCCTGCAAGGATTGCAGCAGCGCCTTGGGCGTTACACGGTCGGTCAGGGGCAGCTCGCCACGGGCGAACACCAGCATGTCGCGCACCTGGTGTTCAAGTTCGTGGAGGCGCTCTTTCAGGCGACCGGCGAAGCGTTGCTGGATCTCCACCGGCAATTGCTGCTCGGTCAAATGGCTGGCGTACAGCAACGCAGCAGACAGCGGCGTGCGGATCTGGTGAGCCAGCGACGCCACCATCCGCCCAAGGGAGGACAAGCGTTCGTGACGGGCCAGTTGATCTTGCAGGTGACGGGTTTCAGTCAGGTCGTTGAGCAGCACCAGCTGACCGGGCTCGGCGTCCAGCGATCGAGTCGAGATGGACAGGCGACGGCCGTCCTTGAGGGAGACTTCGTGACCGTCATCTTCACGCGGGGCGAAGCAACGGGCGATGACGTGTCGCCACAACTCGCCTTCCAGCGGCAAGCCCAGCAGCTCGCAGGCCGCCGGATTGGCTTCGCGCACGAAGCCGTGGGCATCGATGACGATGACGCCGCCAGGCAAGAGGTCGAGAAGGTTTTGCAGCCGATTGGCCAAGCGTTCTTTTTCCGCCAGTTCCTGCATGCGCTGGGCGCTGACCACTGCCAGCTCACCCTTGAGCTCGGTGACCCGGGCTTCAAGCAGGCTGTAGGAGTCGGTCAGCTGGCTGGACATCTGGTTAAACAGCGAAAACGCCTGCTCAAGTCCAAGACGACTAGCCTGTTCGGCGGACGGCATGTGTCCCGACTCTGGGACAGGAGACAACAGGGCGGCTTGGGTCATCGTGCTCTCTCGCTTGGCTGACCGTCAGTTAAACGGAACGTTGCGAGGGCTGTAGCAATACCCGTGCCGAAAAAAAACCGCCTGAAAATCAGGCGGTTGCAAAACAGGCGTCAATCATCCGCCTGTTCATCTCCTTCGCGACGGCTCATGCCGTACTTGCGCATCTTTTCTACCAGGGTGGTACGACGGATACGCAGGCGTTCTGCGGCGCGGGCCACGATGCCGTTGGCGTCGTCCAAGGCTTGCTGGATCAGCCCTTGCTCCAGGCCGCCCAAATAGTCCTTTAGGTCCAGGCCTTCCGGCGGCAGCAAGGCGTTGCTGGTGAAATCCGGCGTATGGCCGTTGATCGCCACGCGCTCTTCCAGGTCGCTGCGCAGGCTATCGACCATTTGCTCGTCTTCATCGTCGACGTAGCGGAATTTCTTCGGCAACTCGGCGACGCCGATCACACCGTAGGGGTGCATGATCGCCATGCGCTCGACCAGGTTCGCCAGCTCCCGGACGTTGCCCGGCCAGCCATGGCGGCACAGGGACATGATCGCCGCCGAGTTGAAGCGGATCGAACCGCGCTTCTCATGCTCCATGCGCGAGATCAGTTCGTTCATCAGCAGCGGAATGTCTTCGACCCGCTCACGCAGCGGTGCCATTTCGATTGGGAACACATTGAGGCGGTAATAGAGGTCTTCGCGGAAACTGCCGACCTCGATCATGCTCTCGAGATTCTTGTGGGTCGCGGCGATGATCCGTACGTCGACACTCTGGGTCTTGTTGCTGCCCACGCGCTCGAACGTACGCTCCTGCAGAACCCGCAGCAGTTTGACCTGCATCGGCAGCGGCATGTCGCCAATTTCGTCGAGGAACAGCGTGCCGCCGTTGGCCAATTCGAAACGCCCGGCGCGACTGGTAATTGCACCGGTGAAGGCGCCCTTCTCGTGGCCGAACAATTCGCTTTCCAACAGCTCGGCGGGAATCGCACCGCAGTTGACCGGCACGAACGGCGCTTCGCGGCGTTTGGAATGGTAATGCAGGTTGCGCGCAACCACTTCCTTGCCGGTGCCGGACTCGCCCAGGATCAGCACGCTGGCGTCGGTGTCGGCCACTTGCTGCATCATCTGGCGTACGTGCTGGATCGCACGGCTGGTACCGACGAGGCTGCGGAAAAGATTGGGTTCGCGATGCCGACCGCGCTCACGGGCCTGGTCGTACATTTCACGGTAAACCTGGGCGCGGTGCAGCGAATCAAGCAATTTGCTGTAGCTGGGCGGCATTTCCAGAGTGGAAAGTACCCGGCGGCGCTGGTCTTCAGGCAAGTCGAGAGAAGAATTTTCACCCATTAACAAAACTGGAAGGAACTCATCCCAGGTTGAGAGTGTCTTTAGCAAGCCCAAAAGCGACGCGGGGGCATTTACGGTCCCAATAAGGACGCAAATGACTTCACGACTGGAGGACAGAGAGCCGACAGCCTGCTGCCAATCATGGCTACCGCAGGGCAAATTTTCTTCGCCAAGAAAATTGAGGATCACCGCCAGGTCACGGCGGCGGACGCTATCGTCATCGATCAGGAGAATTTTGGTTTCACGCCACATGCAATAGCAACTTCCCTAGTCAACTCAGTGCCCGAATTTGGGGGCAAGCTAGACGCTTGCAGACTTGTCATGCCTGTAGACGCCTGAAATCTGTAAACAGCCACTAGTTAAGTCAAAAAATCGTCCACAGTCAAATTTATGGCGCACTTTGTTCGGGTTAACTGAAAATTAAATCAGCCGAACAGGTGATAAACCTTCGCCGCGTTCTGTGCCTGATGAATCTGCGACATCTCATCCACGATTGCCTGACGTTCTCCGGTCGCCGCTTCCAGCAAGTTGCGGTAAACCCCTAGCAACTCTTCCAGATTATTACGCAACGCCGCCTCGTCCACCTCGGACTCGCTCATGACGTCTTCCATGCAGGTACGGCACGCCAGGTCCAATTGACCAATGGCTTCCCAATTTCGCTCGGCCAGGGCATCAACCAGGGCATCACGGGTTTGTTCGATTCGCTGCAGGACAAGACTCATGAGCATGCTCCTCAGAATTGCGGGCCAGGCGCCGCTATGCCATCCCAACCTTCCTTGACCGTGCGAAGCAGATCTGCAACTTCGTCGAGGATCTTCGGATCGGTCTTGGCGTTGGCTTCGGCCAGGCGCTTCATCATATAGGCGTAAAGGGCATCGAGCTCAGCGACCGACTCAGCCTGGTTTTCCAGGTCCAGACCTTCGCGCAGGCCGCCAACGATGCCGATGGCCTTGCTGATCAGAACGCCTTTGTTCGGGATATCCTTGCGTTCCATCGCGCCCTTGGCCTGGGCGATACGGTCCAACCCGCCTTCCATGAGCATCTGCACAAGACGATGGGGACTTGCTTCGGAGGTTTGCGCCTGGGCACCAATCTTCTGGTATTGGCGAAGGGCTAACATCGGATTCATGTTCTACCTCATCAAAAAAACTTCGGTTCGTATAAACAGCGTATCGACGCCGCGTCAAAAAACTTTAGACCGAAAAGCCGAAAGCCCGGAGCGTTGTCAAAACGCTGCCGGGCTTTTGCATCGGTCGAAAATCAACTGTTCTTCTGTTGTGCCGTCATCGCTTCAAACATGGAGGTGATGTTGTTGGCGGTGGCTTTCAGCTTGCCGACCAAGGTGTCCATGTCGTTGTACTTTTTGGTCAAGACTGCCGTCAGGGTCTCGATCCGGCGATCCAAGGCCAACTGTTCTTCGCTCAGTTTCTCCTTGAGAAGATCCAGGTTCTTGGCGCGAGTGGTCAGGATGGCCTCTGAGCCCCCTAGCCCCCCCACGCCAGTCTTGCCTTCGGTGTATGGCTTGATAGCATTATTCATGCGCTCAAGGAGGCCATTTTCACCAGTGAAGAGTGTCTGAACTTCCCCGCCCAACTGCTTGTCATTCAACGCCGCAGTAAATTTCCCACTGTCGAAATCCAGGGTTCCGGTCGTCTGGTTGGTGGTGATTCCCAACTGAGAAAGAACGGTCAGCTTGTCACCTGAACCGGCCTCGGACAAAGGCGTGCGAATGGCCGCCAACAGCGAGCGGGGCAACGAGTCACCGGTCAATGCCGCCGGGACCGAATTACCCTCTGCATCTGTCGATGGCTTAGTCAAGGAAGTCACGGCTTTCGCAACGGCGTTATAGGCATCGACAAATTTCTGGATCGAAGCCTTCAGGCCGTCAGCGTTAGTAGCGACGGTAACGATTGTCGGGCCCGTGTCCTCAACCAGTAACGTCATGCTCAAGCCTGAAACCACGTTGTCCAGCTTGTTGGTCTTGCTGCTCATCTCCAGGCCGTCAACCGTGAATATAGCGTCCTGGGCGAGCCCCAGAGACCCTGAGGAATTCGCGGTAGGTGGCGAAACCATCTTAACGGAACCGTCAGCCGTCAGGCTGGCAATACCGCTGAGGGAAATATCGTTACCCGCACCGGTTTTAGTCGAGCCGACCACCAGGCGTGAACCGAAGCTGTCGGTCACGATGTTCGCGGTCAGACCGCTGGTCGAGTACTTGCTGTTGATGGCATCCCGCACCGACTGCAATGTCGAATCCGCCGGGATATCAAGGGCGTAATCCGTACCGCCCTGGCTGATAGTCAGCGTACCGGCCGCTACGGCACTGGAAGTCCCACCGGCGAAAGCAGCCGTCGCAACTTTTGAAGAAGTCGCAAGCTGAGTAACGTTTACCGTGTAGGTACCACTTACCGCCGAGTTGCCCGCCGTCACCGTCAACGCACTGGTATTGGCCGACGTGGCGGCAACGCCGGTAAATTGAGGGGTGCTCGTGCTGCCCAAGGCTTTCAGCGTGGACTGGAAGGTAGCCAACAGGGATTTCAGGGTGCCAATCCCGGAAATATTGGAGGCGTTAGTCTTGGTGGCACGGTCAATCTGACCTTGCTTGGCTGCTTTGTCAGAATCCACCAATGCCTTGACGATAGCACCGGTGTCAAGGCCAGAGCCTAAACCCAAGCCAGGTAGAATTGGACTTGCCATGTGGGACTCCCTTCAGTGTGTCGGCGACCTTTTGGCGATTGCAACGCTAAAGAACCGATCAACAAAATTCTTACCAGCTGTCAGGCTTGCGCGCTGAACAACAGGCTGTTTGCATCATTCAAGCTATTGGCCAACTTCAGAACTTCTTCATTAGGGATCTGACGAATCACTTCGCCGGAACCACTGGCAATCACTTTGACCACTACTTTGCCTGAAGGCTCATCAATAGAAAACTCCAGGTTACGCTTAACCGACTGTACAAACTTTTCAATTTCCTGAACCGCTTGTTTGAGCTTGTCTTTTTCGGTCATTGCATCTGTAGGCTCGTCTTTGACCGATGCCAGGCTGCTGACCTCGGTGCGAGGCTTCTCCACTGGCTTGTCGGCAACTGTCGGAGCCGGTTTCGCCGCCGGATAAGACAAGTTCAGCTTCACGCTCATATCCATGTCCATCACCTCTTGAACGAAAAAAGCGAGAGAGTACGCATGCGCACTCCCCCGCTAAAACTCATCCGGCTATTACTGAAGCAGCTTCAGTACAGCGGATGGCAGTTGGTTGGCCTGGGCCAGAACCGAAGTGGAAGCCTGTTGCAGAGTCTGCTGCTTGGTCAGCTGGGCAGTTTCAGCAGCGAAGTCGGTGTCTTGTACGCGACCCAGTGCAGCAGCGGCGTTTTCGTTGATGTTCTGCAGGTTGGAGATGGTGCTGGTCAGACGGTTCTGGGCAGCACCAAGATCCGCACGGCTGGCGTTGATGGTCGCCAGAGCAGCATCGATCGCGTCGATTGCAGCGGAAGTGTTGGTTTCAGCTTCAGCACTGTCTGCAGCACTGATCGCGATGGCGCCAGAGTCAACGCTCAGGGTTGCAGCGTCGAAGCTATCGCTCAGGGTCAGAGTGATCTGGTTGGTAGCACCGGTGTTGGAGCCGACCTGGAAGGTCATGGTGCCAGCGGAACCGTCGATCAGGTTCTTGCCGTTCAGGTTGGTCGAATCGGCGATACGGGTCAGTTCGTCGGACATCTGAGCAAATTCTTTGTTCAGAGCATCACGGTCAGCAGTACCGTTGTTGTCGTTTCGTGCCTGAACTGCCAGTTCACGCATACGCTGCAGAATGTTGGTGGATTCCTGCAGAGCGCCTTCAGCGGTCTGAGCGATGGAGATACCGTCGTTGGCGTTTTTGATCGCAACAGTCTGACCGCGGATTTGCGAGGTCATACGAGTGGAGATCTGCAGGCCGGCGGCGTCATCTTTGGCGCTGTTGATTTTCAGGCCGGAAGACAGGCGGGTCATCGAAGTGGAGAGAGCATCGGAAGCCTTGTTCAGGTTCTTCTGAACATTCAACGATGTGACGTTAGTGTTTACTGTTAAAGCCATGACGAATTCCTCGTTGGTTGGGTACTGCGGCTTCCGGCCCTGGCAACCGCCGGGTGTGGCCTAGAGAACCTTCGTAATAGTTATCGTCGTAATCGGAACTTGCTTTAGCAGAATTTTCAAAAATTTTGCCATCAGGATGCCACCCCTCGTAAATCAAGGACTTGGCCGCGCCTGGAGGGTTAAAAAATGGCGCCAGGGAAACGCCAGCGACGGCGCTGGAGGCGCAGGACAGCGTTGAATGGCGTCGAGGAAGTTATTTGCGCCGACCAGCGGTTAACAATTGGGCCCATTCATACTCGAGGTAATCGGCCAACGAGACCCAGTTCTGCGCCTGCTGGTCATCCAGCATCAAGGCAAGCAGCTTGTTCCACGACGCGGGGACATCGCCTGGCATCAGCTCGACCAAAGGCTGCGTCGATTCGATCAGCGCGACCATTGCCAGCCCCGCCTCGACATCTCGTCCCAGGCGAAACAAGCGCGCGCATTCGCGGGCATCATCGATCACTACTTCAAGCTTGGTCATTGCGCATATTCCGGGTGGAAATCGGTGCCCACAATCAATGCCCCGTCTCGACTGCTGTTATAGAACCGCACCTGGGGATGCCTGGCGATAAAACGCTCCAGCTCACATAGGTAGCTGCGGAAGTTGAGCTGGGTCTTGACCCGCCTGCCATGCCCATCAAGCACCCAGTGCCTGGACGCCCCTAACTGCGGCCCCAAGTCGCCGTCGCCCCATCCTGCATGGGTCTTGTCATTGGGGAAGGCAAAATCAGCACCAAAAAGTGTGATGTGCGCAGCGCCCATTTGCACCGCCAGATCGACCGCCGGATGAATCACGCTCCCGCCTACGTGGAGTTCGGCCCGGTGCAGTTGCTCACGCATCTGGCGATAGACTGGGCTGGAGGAATAACCGACGTAGCGCGGCCCTTGCCACGCCCCGATCACCGAGGGGTCAGCCATCGGAAGATAGACCAGCGCGATGCCGTCGGTGTTTTCCGGGGGAAGATGACGCGCCGAGATACGCTGGTCGATGCTGACCACGATGTCGGGACGAATGCCGTGATTGATCAACGGCCGATAGGCCGTATCGACACAAATCAACAAGGGTCGCTCGGCTTGCTCGCTCAGGTGGCGCAGCCTTTCGAAATGTTGCTCCAGGCTGGGGCCGGTAGCCACGACGAACGCCTCACGCCCCTTGAACGCGCCGAACAGCTCGGCGACATCGCGATCTTCGCGCACCAGGCTGAAGGTGGATTGCAGGCGTTCAATAATCTCAGGGGAGCGGGGGTCAAACTCTCGGTTGGTAAAAGCCAGATGGACTTCGCTGATCAATCGATCACGAATCTTGGCGTTGTAATCGTCGGCCAGCACCAGCTCGGCGGGCAGTGCAAAAAATGGCAATTGGATTTCCGCCAGATCACCGGCATAAAGCAATACCACTCTCGGGTCGTCGAGCCATGACCATTGATCCAGCACCTGCAACACCAAGGCGAACACCGAACCGTTGAGGATATGCACATATAACCTTTCGAGCCCCGCCCGTTCCAGCAAGCGGTTCTGCAGATCGCCCAGCCCGGTGCCATAGACATGCACAACGGGGGCGCCCAATGGAAAACTGGCGGCTTGCAGGTCGGCCTCGGCAAGACGGTCATGTCGGCTGCTCAGTTGAATGCCGTTGATGCTCAGGGTTGACCCCAGGCCTTCCACCAGATCAGCCTGCACCCCACCGACATCCTCAAGCAACAAGCGCTCGGCCATGGCCGGCCAGCGCTGCTGGATTGTCTGAAGATTGCGCTCGAAGAACTCGCTCATGGCGTCTCGCTTTTGCATCAGGCAAAAAAATAGCGTTCAAGGTTACACCTTGGACGCTATTTTTGTGCCTGGGTTTAAACGACTCAGGGACGATAGATAATCGCCGATCCCCAAGACAACCCAACACCAAAACCACTCAGCGCCACGCGCTTCCAGTTGGAATCAAGCACGTGCTTTTCCAGCAACAACGGGATGCTCGACGACACGGTATTGCCGGTTTCGACCATATCCTTGATGAACTTCTCCGGCTCGCCTTCGAAACGACGCGCCACGGCATCGACAATCGCAGCACTGCCCTGGTGGATGCAGAAGGCATCGATATCACTGGGTTGCAGGTCGGAATCGGCGAGCAACTCGTGAAGATGTGCCGGTACCTTGAGGAGGGCGAAGTTGAATACCTGGCGACCGTTCATGAAGAACACACCGTCGCTGACTTTCAGGTGCGGCGCGCCGGAACCGTCGGTGCCGAACTTTGCCTTGCCCAGTTGCCATGGCGCATCCTCGCCCATCCACGTCGCCGTGGCGGCATCGCCGAACAGCATCGTGGTGTTGCGGTCTTCCGGATCGACGATTTTCGAGTAGGGGTCGGCGGTCACCAACAGGCCATTCTTCAGGCCAGCGGCTTCCATGAAACCTTTGATGGCATAGATGCCGTAGACATAACCTGAGCAGCCCAGGGAAATATCAAACGCTGCCACTGTGGTGGGCAGGCCGAGCTTGTCCTGGACGATAGCCGCTGTATGAGGCAAACCTTCTTCATCGCCGTTCTGAGTGACAACGATCAGCACGTCAACGGATTCGCGCTTCAGATCGGGATTATTGGCAAATAGCGCATTAGCTGCTTCGACGCACAGATCCGAGGTTTCCTGCCCGTCATCCTTGCGTGGCAAGAAGGCGGAACCGATCTTGCCAAGGATGAACTCTTCATCCTTTTCAAATTTTGCACCTTGTGCGTAATTGTCCACGCCGGCTACAGGAACGTAGCTCGCAATGCTTTTTATGCCAATCATTACGGCTTCCCAATCAAAAACAGCCCAATACCACCGCTCGCAAGGAATCGAGGGGCGCCGACAAACGGGAAGCGTAAAGGGCTATCACTGGTCCTGATAAGGGCCAGGCGCCATCTTCCCGGTCAATACAATACAGTGAAGATGCGCGTTATGACTCGCAGGTCACGCTAAATTGCCAATAAGCCCTTTTTTTGGAAAGGGCTTATTGGGCGGTTACAGGTAATTGAGCCTATGCGAGCAACCGCGCCCAATCCACCGCCTTGGCGGCACCCAGCGCGAAGCCGTTGCCCGTCAAGGCAAGGTTGGGATTGCGGGCCACGTCATGTTCGAAGCGCGCCAGCCACTTGTCGCGCAAGGCATCGGCCGCCTCCGGCGCATCGGGGGAGCTGCCGGTGTGCAGCATCTGGGCCTGAGGCGTCCAGACCGTGAGGTAGCCCGCGTCGGCGGCTTTCAAGCAAAGATCGACGTCGGCAAAGGCTTCGGCGAAATGCTCCTCATCCATGCCGCCCACAGCGTCGAACAGGTCCTTGCGAATCATCAGGCAGACGCCGGAGACCGCTGAGTAATTCTGTTCAACCTGATGGCCGTTGAGATAACCCTTGGCGTCCTTGCGCTCGCCAACAAACACCGAGGCCACTTGTCCGTCGGGCTTGAGCACCAGGCCAGCCTCGGTAGTGATACCGCGAATGTCCATCTGCTTGCTGCCAACGATCCCCACTTCAGGCCGTTGGGCTTGATTGAGCAGGCTGTCGAGCCAGTTGGCATTGATCACTTGTGCCTCGGCCGACAGCACCACCAGGTATTCGCCCTTGGCCTGGCCACTGGCCCAGTTATACAGCGCCGATGTGCTCAAGCGTTGGTCGCTGCGCAGGATGCGAATCCGGTCGCCCTTGCCTTCCAGGCTGTCGAGCCATTGGGCCAGCTCCTCGGATTGACTGTGGTTATCTGCAATCAATATCTCATGACGATGGTAGCGGGTGCGTTGCAGCACGCTGACCAGCGCCTGTTGTACCTGTTCGAAATTGTCCCGGCTTTGGAGAATGATCGACACCAATGGTCGCTCCGCATGCTGGTAGTCGACTTGGTAGGTCAACGGCTGCGCCGAAGTGACCTGGGCACGATAGCCTCGGGCAGCCAGGTGACGCGTCAGGACTTGACGCTCCTGGGGGTTGTCCTCCCGCGCCGCAGCGTTACAGATCAGCAACGGTTCGGCCAGGTGCGCCAAACCCGCAAGCCCTTCGTCTTCGATCAGGCGCAACAGCACGTCGAGTTCAAGGGCCTGGGTGTATTCAGGCGTGAATCCCCGAGCCTGGGCCAACACGTCACGACGAATCAGCCAATGCCGCGCCATCAGCGAAGGCACCGATTGCAGGAAATCGAGGCTCACGCCCGGGCGGAACACCTCAGTCAGGCTGCCATCAGCCTTGCGCTGGATTTCATCCATGGCCACGGCACGCACGTTGTCGGCACCGACCAACTCGAGGCTCGCGCGCAGCAGGCCGCTCTGGGTGAACCGGTCGCCCGCCTCGGCCAGCACCATCCAGTCAGCGCTAGACTGCCCGATGATCTGGTTAATGCGCTCTACATAGTTGGTCGCGCTGACTTTGACGAAATGCACGGTGTCGCGCACGGTAGTGGTCGCCGGCAAGTCGCCGGTGGTGAAGACTACGACGTTGAAGGTCCTGCAGTGGCCATTGACCAGGCTGTCGAAGGTCGCTTGCAGCTTGGCCATGTCGGCGTCCAGGTCCAGCAGCAGGATGCCGAACCGCGGGCCGCCTTGATGCTTGGCCAGATGGGCCGCAATCGACTGGAGCTGTTTTTCGTCCGGGTTGCGCGCTTCGAGCCAGCTCAACAGGCGACCGGAAGGCATGTTCTCCAGCAACTGGCGATCCTGCTGCCCAGGCACTGAATCCAGGCGCTCGGCCCAGGCTTGCAATTTCAAGGCTTCCTCGGGCTCGTCGCTGGTTTTCAAGGATGCTGCGAGGCGCTTGACCACGGTACGGTTGAACGCATAAAGGCCTTGGGCTTCCCACAAGCGGCTGCGTATCGTGCGTTCGTTGTCGTTGGGTTGCACCTGCATCAGTTCGTGTTGGCGCAGCAGGATGCCTTCCAACTGCTGCAGCTGAAGGCGACCGGCCGGCATTGCATGCAGCAGGAATTCAAAGTGGGTCAGCAGATCGAAGACCGGTTGGTTGTAGAAAGGCATTTCGACAAATTGCTGCGGGCCAAACGAACGAATCGGCTCGCCCCCCGCCTCCAGCCAGGTCGAACGGATGATCTGCGTCCCCTTGAGCGAGCGCCCCTGCTGCAGACAGTCAGCCATGGCCGCAAAACTGTCCAAAGCAATTTGTTTGATGCGCCCCGGTGCCTGCTCGCTGAGCTGGGTTGGGACTGATGCCAGGAACTCGGCGAACTGCTCTCGTTCGGCAACGCTTTTGGCGTCCTTGTAACTCAGCACCGTCAGCACGTTGGTGTTGTGTTCGGAACCGCCATAGTTGAGTTCGCGCACAGCGAACGGAATCGGCAGGATCCGCGCCTTGGCACACGCCAGCAGGTAAAACGTATGGCCGATTTCCTGCCATTCGAAACTGGTGGCTGGCGGCAGCATGCCGTACCACTGCTGCAGCAGGTCGGTTCGGGTCACGGCGTAGAACGGCGGCAGGAACTGATCCATGAAGCGGATCACCCGGTCCTCGGCCAACTCGCTGTTGTAGTCTTCGTGCACCTTGCGGTCGCGACGGAAATAACAGACTTCTGTCGCGCAAGACAGATACATGATGCCGTAGCCGTGACAAAGGCCATAGTCAGGATTGGCTTCGAGAAACCCCACCGACTCGGTCAAGGCATCGTGCAACAGGAAATCATCGTCGGCAGCGAACACCATGTAAGGCGTCTTGACCTGGCCGACGCCATAGGTGAGTTTTTCCTGGAGCCCCTTGTAGGTGAACTGAGGCAAATGGCGGTAATCGACCGATGGGAAATCCCGGACAATCTGTTCGTCCTTTTCCACCGACGAATCAAGCACCAGCACTGAACAAGGGTAGCTGTTGTAGTAGTGCAGCGTGCGGCGCAGGAAGGCGCTGCGGTTGTGGGAGATGACCACCACGGTGAACCGCTCGCTCAGCGGTGCCACGTTGTCTTGAAGCCTATTTCGAACCTGCATATTTCCTGATCCCCACAACCTGCCAGACACCAATGACTTGAAACGAATGAATTAACGAACCCGGCGCAGATAGCCATCCGGTGCAACGGTGATCAGCAGCTTGTTCTGCAGTTGCTGGTCGATTTCGAAGCTGTCGTTTTCCTCGAGGTATTTCCACACGGCGGTTTTCGGATTGTCGCCCGGGCCCCAGGGGCGATCTGGGAAGAAGTCCGCCGGCATGTCTTCCACCACCGTGTCCATCACCACGCAATAGCTGCCCACCGAAACCAACGGTGCGTACAGACGCAGCTCTTCGAGTACATGGTCATGGGTGTGATTGGAATCGAGAACCAGAATGACTTTTTTGCCTTCGGCCGCCGCATGCACCTGCTGGGCGATGGCCGGATCGATGCTCGAACCTTCAATCATCGAGATGCGCTTGCTCATCGGATGGCTCTCGATGGCTTCACGATTGTGCGGGCGAATATCCAGGTCGATACCCAGTACTTCGCCATGGCCTTGCAACTCCAGCAACGAAGCGTAATAAATGATCGAACCGCCGTGGGCAATACCGCATTCGATGATCAGGTCAGGCTTGATCTGCCAGATCAGCTCCTGCATTGCCATCATGTCCTGCGGCAACTGAATGATGGGGCGGCCCATCCATGAAAAATGGTAGCTGTACTTGTGCTTGGCCGATTCGTTGAAAAAATCCTTGGCCAGGCCAACCAGTTTTTGATCTTGGCCTTGACCGGCGATTTCGGTCTGGCATTGGGCTTCGAAAGCTTGATGAATAGTATTGTCGGTCATGTTCGAATCTCGCGGTTATTGGAACGAAGCGCTGTCAACGGCGTGGTAGACGTAGCGCCCACCGGTCATCCGCTTGATTTCTTCGAGGTAATTGGAATTCATCACAAACAGGTTGGCGCCTTCGGGCAGCGCATTCATGGCTTCTTGCGGCGAAGACACCCGGGCGCCCGACAACGGCAGATATCGCCCCTGCTTGGCCGGGTTGATATCCACAACACAATCCACCGTCACGCCGGCCCGTTGCAGGAACAGCGAATAAATTACCCCTTTCGAAGAGGCGCCCCAGATCGCCGAGCCTTGTTGCGGCGCGGCCTGAATGATCTGCACGGCGCGACCGAGGCTTGCGGTGAATCCGTTGGGCAGCGCCAGCTTTGGCACCGGTTGCCCAGGTGTCATGCGCAGGGTGGCCAGGTCGGCGACGACGTACAAATATTGGCCACCGAACAAATGCCCCGCTTCGTGCACCGTGCCGAACATTCGTCGCAGGTCGTCGAGGCGGAAATAATTGACGTGTTCGTAGAACAGATCGAACCATGCACGATGCTCCAGAATCCAGTCCAGGCACGGTACTTCGATATAGATCTGCCCACCTTGGTTTGCGGCTGCGATTTGAGCCAGGAAGCCCACCGGATCCTGGATATGCTCCAGCACGTGACGCAGCACGACTGCATCGGCTGACAGCCCCAGGTCACGGGTAAACGGGGCCTTGATGACATCGACGCTGTCGCCCTCATAGGCCGGATCGATGCCGGTGATCGCGTAACCGCGCTCCTTGAGCAGTTCCAGGAAATAGCCTTTGCCGCAACCGACCTCAATCAGTTCCTGGCCGTTGAAATGTCGGGCAATGATGCTTTCCACGTCAGCAAGATGCTTCTGGAACTGGCCAGAGTGGGCCTGTTCGTTCTGGTAGTCACTGTCATAGCTGAGCTTGTCGGCATCGAACGCCTGATTGAAGATCAACCCGCTCACTTCGTCCTGGACCAACACCATGTCGGCACTCGCCGAGGCTTTAGCCGACTGTTCATCGACGAAGGTACGGTTTTGCAAAACCGGAAGGCCAGTGGCCCGATACAGCTCACGCGTCATGTGCGGCTCCCAGCAAGGTGTGCAAACGGTCAGCCACGCCCCAGAACGCCATCGGTTCGTGGGTCGGGTAAGGGTAATGGCCCAGGTTCAAGCGAATGTCGGCTCCTCGCTCGCGCAGGCGTGCTTCAACCAGCGCCCGCACCGACACCGGTTGACCGCTGGAACAGTTGACGACGCCATTGAATTCGCGCCGCTGCAGCAGGCCCGCCAGATATGCAGCGGCCCTTTCAACGGGCAGGTAATCGCGCAACTGCTCGCCGCTGGACATATTGAAATCGGTCTCCCTCGCATCAATCGTCCGATCCAGCGCCGCCAACAGGCTGCTGGGGCTCTGGCCGGCGCCGTACAGGTAGAACAAGCGCGCCCACTGCAAGGTGAACGGATGCTCGCGTTGCAACTGCTCGAGGAACAGCCGCAAGGTGTTTTTCGCCAAGCCATAAGGATTGGCCGGTTGCGGCGTCGTCAGCTCGTCGAGCGGTCCGCTTTGCAACCCATATTCAAAACAAGTGCCGGTGACCAGGACCTGAGGAACCCCAGCAGCGACAGCCAATTTGATAAAACGATAGTCAGCCATCAGGTTGTTTTCATAATGAAACAACGCCTGATAATTCGGCAGGCCGGGCCATGCCAGGTGCGCCAGCGCATCGACTCCCTCGACCACTGCAGCGACATCGAGCCCTTCGCCATGAATATCGGCGGCTACAAATTCAACCCGGTCGAACCAGGGCAGCTCCCTTGCCGGCGCGGCCCGACGGGCAACAGCGCGGACTTGACAGCCACGGGCCAGCAAGGCTTCAACCAAATGACGCCCCACAAACCCGGTGGCACCCGTCACCAGAACCTTCATAAGACCGTCAACTCAGGTACAGCGATGACAAACCGGCCGTCCCACTGACGGACCTCGTCCAATTGCTGGCTGACTTCGCTCAGCAGGTTCCAGGGCAGGACGAGGATGTAATCGGGCTTCTCGACCGCGATGCGCTCAGGCGACACGATGGGAATTCGGCTACCGGGCAAGTACTTGCCCTGCTTGTGCGGGTTGGCATCGGCCACCCACGCCAACAGGTCAGGCTTGACCCCGGCGTAGTTGAGCAACGTATTGCCCTTGGCGGCTGCACCATAGCCGACTACCCGCTTGCCATCGGTCTTGGCCTGCAGCAAGAAGCGCAACAGGCCATGCTTGATCGCTTCGGCCGCCGGTGCCAGGGTGCTGTAATAAGCGGCGGTTTTAATGCCAGCATCCAGTTCGGCCTGTAATTGTCGTTGCACCGAGGGCTCGATCGGCCGCCGAATGCCGTCCGCACGCTGGACGAAGACTCGCAACGAACCGCCGTGGGTCGACAGTGGGCTGACATCAAATACTTCCAGTCCATTGCGCTCGCACAGGGTCAGCACGGACGTCAGCGACAAATAGGAAAAATGTTCGTGGTACAGCGTGTCGAACTGCTGCCCGGCCATCAACGTGAGCAGTTGTGGAAATTCAAACGTTGCAACGCCAGTCGGCTTGAGCAGCGTGGCAAAACCCACCAGGAAATCATTGATGTCCGGCACGTGGGCCAGCACGTTGTTGGCTGCCATCAAATCCGCCGCCCAGCCCTCGCCTTTGAGCTGCATGGCTGCTTCGCGACCGAAGAACAACTCGCGAATCTCCAGGCCCTTGGCGCGGGCCGCCTCGGCGGTGCTGCGCGTCGGCTCAACGCCCAGGCACGGGATACCGCGCCTGGCCACGTACTGCAACAGATAGCCATCGTTGGCGGCAATCTCCACCACGCGACTGTCATCGCTCAAATCGAAGCGCTCGGCCATTTCGGCCACATAACGCTCGGCGTGGGCCAACCAGGTGCTGGAGAAAGAACTGAAGTAGGCGTACTCGGCGTCGAACAACGTGTCTGCGCGAGTGTAATCTTCGGTCTGAACCAGCCAGCATTGCTGGCACACCGCGACCTTGAGCGGAACCCACTGTTCAGCTTGACCCAACTGGTCGGCTCGCACATAGGCATTGGACGGCGGCGACGTGCCGAGGTCAATCAATGGCAAGGCCAGGGCAGTCCCGCAACCTCGGCAATTCATAGACGCACTCCAGCGAAACGCTCGTCGAGCAAGGGATGGTTGCTGTCCCGGCTCGACAGGTTATTGACAGGCAACGGCCAGGCAATCGCCAGCCGCGGATCATTCACCGACAAACCGCCCTCATGCTCCGGGGCATAGTCGGCGCTGTGCAAGTAAAGCAGTTCGGCATCGTCGGTCAGGGTTTGGAAGCCGTGGGCGAACCCGGCCGGGATCAATAGGCTGCGACCATCGCCTGCCACCAGATGCTCGGCATGCCAATGCAGGAAAGTCTCGGACTCGGGGCGCAGATCCACGGCCACGTCCCAAACTTCGCCACGCAGGCAAGTAATCAGCTTGGCTTCCGGCTGCGCCGCGTTCTGATAATGCAAACCGCGCGCACTACCGCGTTCATGGGTACAGGAATGATTGATCTGGCGGATATGGAACGGCTGGCCGAATGCGCTCAGGCTGCCTTCGCAGAACAGCCGGGCGAAATGCCCGCGCTGGTCTGCGAAGCGTTTGTGCTGGACGCTGAACAGGCCGTCCAGCGGCAATGCCTTCAAGGAGAACTCGTTCACAACGCGCCTCGGTACAGGTTCAATTGGCCGAGGGTGACCTGACGCATGTCGTCACCGTTCTGCCATGCCAAATGCCAATCCAGGGTCTGGGCCAGGCACTGTTGCAACGACCAACGCGGCTGCCAGCCCAGCAGTTGCCGGGCGCGGCTGCTGTCCAGGCGCAACAGGCCGGCTTCATGCAAATCGCTCGGCTCGATGCGCAGGCCCGGCGCTTGCGGCCAGCGCTCGGCCAGCAACTGGACGACTTCGCCAACGCTGCACATGTCAGTTTCACCTGGACCGAAATTCCAGGCCCCGGCGAACTCTGGTCCCCGCTGATACAAGCACTCAGCCAATTGAAGGTAGCCGGCCAACGGTTCGAGGGCGTGCTGCCATGGGCGCACGGCCTGGGGATAACGCAACGTCACTGGCTCATCGGCCGACCAGGCTTTAAGCACGTCGGGAATCAGGCGCTCGGGAGCGAAATCACCGCCGCCCAGCACGTTGCCGGCCCGCGCCGTGGCCAGGGCCAGGCCGTGCTCGGCATAGCGCTCAGCCGAAAAGAACGAGGCAGCGTAAGATTGCGCCAGCAACTCACAGCAGGCCTTGCTGCTGCTATAGGGATCGTGACCGCCCAGAGCCTCGTTTTCTCGGTAGGGCCATAGCCACTCCTGGTTCGCGTAGACCTTATCGGTGGTAACCAGTACACACGCCTTGACGCCGCCCACCTGGCGAACCGCTTCCAGCAGGTTGAGAGTTCCCATGACGTTACTGGAATAAGTGCCCAACGGGTCACGATAGCCCTCGCGCACCAACGGCTGGGCCGCAAGGTGCAGAACGATCTCCGGCTGCGCGTCGGCCAGCAACTCCAACAAGGCGCCGAGGTCGCGCAAGTCACCGCGCCGGTCATCGATGCCTTCGCCCACGCGGGCCAGCTCGAACAGGTTTGGCTGGGTGACCGGGTCGAGGGAAAAACCGCTGACCTTGGCCCCCAGGCTCTGCAACCACAGTGTCAGCCAACTGCCCTTGAAGCCGGTATGGCCGGTGACCAGTACGCGCTTGCCACGCCAGAATTCCGGGCTCATCCCCATTGCTTCCATGGAGCCTCCCCGCTTAGCCACAGGGCCTCGAGGTGGTTCTTATCCCGTAACGTGTCCATCGGATGCCAGAAGCCGTCGTGCTGGAAGGCATTGAGTTGTTCCTCGGCCGCAAGCGTCGCCAGAGGCTCGGCTTCCCAGGAGGTTTGGTCATCTGCGATATAAGGCAAGACCTTCGGCGAAAGCACAAAGAACCCGCCATTGATCCAACCACCATCGCCACGAGGTTTTTCGGTAAACCCCAGGACCGAATCACCGTCGCGCTCCAACGCACCGTAACGTCCCGGCGGTTGTACCGCCGTCACGGTGGCGAGCTTGCCGTGGGACAGATGAAAGTCCACCAACGCGCCAATGTTGAGGTCAGACACGCCATCGCCATAGGTGAAGCAGAACGCGTCTTCGTTTTCCAGGTAACGCGCCGCCCGACGCAGGCGCCCGCCGGTCATGGTGTCCTCGCCGGTATCGATCAAGGTCACGCGCCACGGTTCGCTGTAGTTCTGGTGAACGTCCATGCGGTTGTTGCACATGTCGAACGTGACGTCGGAGGTATGCAGGAAATAGTTGGCGAAGAAATCCTTGATGGCGTAGCCCTTGTAGCCCAGGCAGATCACGAAGTCATGAATTCCATGGGCGGAATACTGCTTCATGATGTGCCAAAGAATTGGCTTGCCGCCGATCTCGATCATCGGCTTGGGCTTGAGGTGCGACTCTTCGCTGATTCGCGTACCGAGACCACCTGCCAAGATAACTGCCTTCATCGTCTCCCCTCTTGTTCATCACCGGGCTCGGCAAGCGTTGTTTCGCTTTGCGGGCGCGGGAATTACACCTTCGATGCCGATCCGAGCGCTGCGATGAGCCGCGAGCGCTCGTTTTATGGCGATATGAGGGGGGCTTGCAGGAAACGCGCCAGCTGTGGTGGAGGATTATTCGAAGAGAAAAACATCAGGTAGATGGCCAGGCGCCGTGATTTTGGCGAGGAAGTTGCCCCATCGCCACGGAACAGCGCAGCACCAGGCAACAATCAGTCGGGTAACCACCCCCACAACCAATGCTGCAGGTTTTTGCCATTGAGCATGTAGTCGCGCAGCACCGCTTCACGCAGCTCGTCACCCATTCGGTAGCTGGCATCCGGGTCGGCCAGGTGCATGCGGATGGCGGAGATCCACTCCTCGGTGCTGTTGCTGCGCACTTTGGTACAGGGCAGGAAACCATCGTAGGCCTTGGTGTCGGTGCAGATTACCGGGTAGCCGCAGGCGCCGTATTCCAGTAAGCGCAGGTTGCTCTTGCAGTCGTTGAAGATGTGGAATTCCAGCGGTGCCAGGGCCAGGTCAAGGTTCAGGCTGGCGAGCTTGAACGGATAGGTGCTGAGGGCGACCGAGCTGTGGAATTCGTGGATGTATGGACGCAGTGCATCTGGGCACATGCCGAAGAACACCCACTCCACCTCATTGGCGAGCTGTTTGACCACGTCGGCGATGATCTCCAGGTCACCGCTGTGGCTGGTCCCGCCTCCCCAACCCACCCGGGGTTTGGAGGAGGTGCCGCGTCGACTGGTCAATCGACTCCAAGGCTCTGGCGGCAGCATGTTAGGTACGATACGGATTTCATTGTGCATGCTGGACAACGCATCAGCGAGCGACGGCGTCGTTACCACGACGCGATCACACAGTCCGATCCCTTCGCGCAGCATTTGCTCGATATTGGCAGGCTTGTTGCGGGCATGGGTGTTCTTCTTGGGGGCACTGACGACGTAATCGTCAAGCTCGAAGATCCGCAGGGCATTGGAGTACTTCTTCATTCTCAGGATATCGCCGGCGGCACCTTCGCTGTAGCGCCCTTGCAGGACGATCGTGTCCGGCGACAAGCGCTCGATCTCTACAGTCGAAGGCGATTCGTAGGCGACCCGGGCAATCACCCGTCCGGCAGCCTCCAATTCGGCTAACGGGGCCGTGACACGATAATGGCCGACCGCAGTGGCATTGACCGGCAAGCCAAGCACCAATGGCAGCGCGCGGGTGCAGAACGGATTCCAGTTGTTGCGCAGCGACGGCTCAAGACTGAAGCTGGACGCTCCCAGGCTCAGCGACGGGCTGTACGCCGGATCCCGGGCAATCTGTGGCAGCCATGTGCGAGAAAAGACTTCGCGCTCGCGCTCCAGCAACATCGTCTCTTCAGTCTCGGCGGCGGTCGACTGCGGGCTGGCCTGCATGACAGTCGCATAAGGCGTCCAGACCACCAGGTAACCATTTTTCCCAGCGCGCAAGCACAGGTCGACGTCACTGAGACCAAGGGTGAAAGAAGCGTCATCCAGGCCACCGAGTTCGTCGAAAACCTGCTTGCGGATCATCAGGCAATCGCTGCTGACCGAACTCCAGTTCTGGGTCGTATGCAAACGTTGCATGTAGCCCCGGGAAGCCGCTGACTCACCGTAGAACGGCGTGCCCACCGGTCCGGCCAAACCGAGGACCTGTCCGCCACCAACAATCGCGCCCTGGGGGCTGAGTATCCTGGCCCCCACCACCGCGACCTCAGGGCGCTGGGCGTGATTGATCATCTCGTCCAGCCAGTCGTTTTCGCAAATAACCATGTGTGGACTGAGCAGCAGCAGGTATTGGCCCCGAGCCTGGCCAGCAGCGAAGTTACGCACCGAAGCGTCATTGTCCTCACCGCCATGACGCAGCACCCGCAACATGCTGGCGCCCAGCTGCGACATGTTTTCCAACCAGCCGAGCATGGCCGGGTCCCGGACGCCGCTGTCGACGATCAGAATTTCGTATTGGGTGTAAGCGGTGCGTTCGATCAAGCTTTCGGCGCAACGTTGCAAGGCTGCAAGCGAGTCACCGGTACGCACGATAATCGACACCAGCGGGTGTCCACCGTGTCGATAGTTGATGCGATTGATCAACGGCAACGTATCCGGCGAGACCTCGTGTGCGATGCCGATACGATCCAGGTGTGCGTCAACCAACCGGGCATTACCTTCGATGATCTCGGGCAGCGACAACCATTGGGCGAAGCTCTGGGCCGACTCTACCTGGATTTCCGCGATGTGTTCGATGGTCTGCGGGCCCGCCTCCTCCACCAGCCGCCAGAGCATGTCATGGGGCGCCAGTTCACCCTGGGCAGGCTCAAAACCGCCCACGGCCATGAATCGCTCACGTTCGAAAGCCAGGGTCCGACCGACATAGGGATAGGCGCGCATCAGGTCCAGGTTGAAGTCCGGTTTGAATACCGGCTCGAACGACTCTCCGCCCACCAGCGCGCCTTCGTCACTATAGATACAGAGAACACCATGCTTTCCGGCAATGCGCTCGGCCAGGATCAACAACGCCGAATCGCGCAAGGCGTCGCCCGCTTGCAGCAGGTAGAACCAATGCGCGCCTTCGAGCTGTGGGACGATGACATTGAGTTGACGCGGCCAGTCAGCTTGATAAGGCAACTGAAGCACTCGTTGGTCGGCCTCGCAACGCGCATCGGAAAGCACCACCACGGCCTGGGCTGGATACAACTGACCCTTGATGCTATGCAAGGTCGTCGCGAGCGATGCCGCATCGCCGAGGCTGTCGATGATCACGGGCACGATGTTCGGCCGAAACGGCCAGCTATCAATGCGCGCCGGCATCACACGCCGCTCCACCTCGCTGAACTGGCGGACGGCCAGCCACTCGCGATAGAAGTCGGCGTAGCTCTCACTTTGCGCCCCCACCCGACCATTGACGACAGTATTGCGGTTGCCCAGCACGCGGGTTACGCAGAGCTCCTGCCACGCATGGGGCTGATCGGTGATCTTGTCCAGATCAATGCAGCGCACCCACCCCGAGGCCGGGGCCGCTTCGCCGCTGCGCGCCACAAGCATCTGCGAAAGCCACCCCCACTCCGCCTTGGCGGCCTTCAGCATCTCCGGGGTCTTGCTCAAACGCTCCGGGTAGAGTCGCTCAATACTCAACACGGTGTTCAAGGCAATCATGTTGCCGCGTCGCATCAGGCACACGAATAAAGCAAAGTCGAGCAAAGCGAGAAAACCGCCACCGTCCTGAATCAGCGCAGGCAACAACTCCAGCACATCGGCCGTACGCATTAGGGTCGAGCTGAAATTGCCAATGAAGTTGGTCGGCGTACCCTCGAAAATCGCCAGCATGTCGTCGCCCTTGAGCAAGGCGTCATTTGGCGAGAAGCGGCAATTGTCAACGCGCGGCGGCAAGATGAAGTTACCTGCGTCACACAATAGCCGTAGTGCAAACACCACGCTGACGTCAGCATGATTCATCAGCGCCTGGGCCTGAATTGCAATGCTCGGCGCAAACAGCCGATCGTCATCGCACAACACCTTGATGAATTCGCCACGCGCCTCTTCGACACAACGCAACAGGTTGCCCTGGAGCCCGAGTCGTTGCGGATTTTTCAGGTAGTGGACCGGATGGGCCGGCTGTGTAAAAGACTCGACGATGTGGCGGATTTCATCGTCAGGCGAATCGTCGCAAACAATGATTTCAATATTTTCGTAAGTCTGGGCCAGCGCACTGAGCAGTGCCTGGTCAAAAAACCTGGGGTTGTACGCGGGAATGACGATGCTGACGAGGGGAAGTGGCTTCACGGTTAAAACTCTCGAGCGGCGGGCCCCGATCTTTTCAGGTCGGGGCCCCGGAACCGCTTAAAAAAAGACGGTTGGCGGCTCGGTCGATACCGGCTCAGATCTTATTGAACAGGCCCAACTGGGCGATTTTGCTGAACGCCAGTTGCGAGGCTTGCAGCATGGTCTGTTGCAACGTCAGGCGGGTCATTACTTCGGCCGCATCGGAATCGCGGATCGACGACTGGGTCTGGCTGTTGGCCAGGATCAGGCTCTGATTGGTGTCACTTTGGGTATCGAGGGCCTGTCCGCGCCCACCCACCGAACTCAAGGCACTGGACAATTGATCGGTGCCGCTGGCCAGGTTGCCGATACCGGAAGCCAGCGAAGCCTGCAGTTTCTGCAACGCGATCGGATCGTTGTTGGTAGGCGTGCTCAACGCCGCCTTCAGTTGGCTCACGGTGTCCAGGACGTTCTGGGTTTCGTGGGTGTTGACCGCGATACTGAATTGATCGTCTGCGCCAGGCGTACCGTTCAGGGTAAAGCTCACGCCCGATGCTGTGGCTACGTTGCCAGCCAAGGTACCGCTGGAAACAGGCTGGCTGTCAGCCGTCAACGGTGCAGCGTAAAGGTCGAAATCGGTGGCGCTGGTAAACTTCAACACGGCCGAGCCCGTAGGGAAACTGGCGTGATAAGCCACCGGGTCGGTGATTTCGCTGCCAGTGATCTGCACTGCGGTCGGGTTACCGGGGCTACGTGTCGGAACAAAGCTGTCCGGCTTGGCGGCCAGGGTGAAGGTATGGCCTGGCAATACAGCACCGGGAGCATCACCCGTTTGCAGATTGATGTTCAGGGTCAGTTCCACGCCTCGGAACTGCACGGCCTGCCCGCTCTTGCCGTTAGGGTCGAACGCACCGCCCCGGCTGGCTTCGGCGGTCACGTCGTTGCCGAGCGAGTCGGTGATCCTCAGTTGCGTGCCACTGGTGAAATCCACGGTGTACGGCTCGCCACCACGAAACTTGCTGTTGTAGCTGACACTGGACGACACCTGGCCGTTGGACAACACCACGCGCCCATCGTCGACCGCAGGAGCGGTCCGGGTGACCTGGCTGCGGCTGGTGTTGACGGCTTGCTGGAACACTTCCCAGCCGGTGCTGTTGGTGGCCATCGACATGGTGTCGCCAACCGGCAGGTCGAGGGTCACCTGGTCGCCGTTGTAGCTGTAGGACCCATCGGTATTGCGCGAAAACGGAATGGTGTCGCCTTTGGAACCGGAGAAAATGTACTTGCCATTTTCATCCTTGCTGTTCATCAGGCTCAGCAACTGTTCTTCGATCTGCGCCAACTCAGAGGCGTTGGCCTGGCGGTCGGCATCGGTATAACCGGCGTTGCCGGCACCGACAGCCAATTCCTTGGCGCGCTGCAGCACGTTGCCGATGCTGGTCATCACCGCCTCGGTGGTGCCCAGGGTGGCCTTGATCGTGTTGGCATTGGTTTCGTACTGGGTCAGCATCGAGGCCTGAGTACCCAGTTGCAATAGACGCGAAGCCCCCACCGGATCATCGGCGGCGGTGTTTATACGCACCAGGCTACTGGCTTCTTCGCTGGTCTTGACCACATTGGCGAAGTTCTTCTGGTAGTTCGCAGCCGTGCTTTCGTAAAACTGAGAGGTAGAAATGCGCATGGGCTACGGCTCCTTAAAGACTGTTGATCAACGTGCTGAAAATTTCCTGCGCAGCCTTGATGATCTGCGAAGACGCGGTGTAGTACTGCTGGAACTTGACCAGATTGCCGGTTTCTTCATCCAGGTCCACCCCCGAAAGCGAGTCGCGGGCGTTCTTGGCGTTGTCCAGGATCGCGCCGGTGGCAGCGCTGTCGAGCTTGCCCTGGGCGGCCTTGGCGCCGACGCCTTCCACCAGCTTGCCGTAGGCATCGTTCAGGGAAATACCTTTGCTGGCGGTGTTGGTATCCACGGTCTTGGCGGTCTGCAAGCCGGCCAGGACAGTACCATTACGGTTGTCCAGGCTGCCGGGCTGGCTGAGGCTGATGTCGATGCCGGCACCTTGGGAAGGCGCGCCGGCGATGGACATGTCGAACGTGACGGTGCGCTGCACCGGCGGTACGGACGAATCCATGATCGGGGCACCCGTGGCATCCTTGAGCGGAACACTCAGGCTCAGGGTGTTGCTCTGGCCAGGCTTGATCGTACCGCTGCTGATCGTACCGCCAGTGGCGTCGAGCAGTTGGTAAGCCTGGCTGGTGCCATCGGCCGAGGTCGCGCCGAACACCACTTTGACCGGCATGGAATTCTTGATGCCGTTCTGGATGATGCTGGTGGTCGCTTCGTCGTAGATGTCCAGCTTCGTCGTCATGGTCGGCTGGCCGCTGGCCGGGATGGTCAGCGTACCGCTGCCGCCCGGCGTGATGGCGGCGCCCAGCGGGGCGGCAATCGCCAGCCGCTTGGAATCGGTCATCTCGGTCTTGATGCTGCCCGCCGCGTTGCGGGTCGGGGTGATCCTGAATGAATCACCCGCGGCGGCGGTGCCGTTGGCGAAGGTCAGCGCGAAACCATCGACCACCGGCGGCGGCGTGGTCGTGGTGCTGAACGCGCCCATCGGTGTGTTATCGGGCAAGCGCTGTACGGTGTAGTTGGTGCCGCTGGTGAAGGTGATCTTGTAGTCGTTGGTGGTCAGCTTGCCGGTGTCTTCGATGGACACGTTGAAGTTGCCGGACCCGGCGCTGTTGCCCAGCGAGGCGACACTGCGCTGGCTCATCTGCGCGGCGCTGTTGATGCTGCTGAACAGGTTGGAACCAAACGCACCGTTCTTGTCGATGCCCGAGGCCTGGATGCTGTTCATCTGATCGGCGACAACCAGTGCCACGCGGCCCAGCTCATTCATGGCCGGGTCGAGCACGGTGCTGCGGTAGCGCATCAGGCCACCAATCTCGCCACCGGTCATCACCTGGGTGAGGTCCATGACGCTGGAGCCGCTGTTGAGCTGGATACCCATGCGCCCCGGATCGTTCTTGTCCGGCACCGCTTCCAGTTTATTGGTGATGTTGCCCATCACCAATGGCTGACCGGAACCCAGGTAAATGTCCAGGCTGCTGCCGTTCTCGACGACTTGGGTGCCGGTGAAGGTCGACAGTTGGCGAATGGTCTCGCTGCGGGCATCGAGCAGGTCGTTCGGCGCGCCGCCGGAGTTGGAGACTTCGGCGATTTTCTTGTTCAACTGGGCGACAGTGGTGGCCAGGCTGTTGATCTGGTCGACCATGTTCGACAGGTTGCCGTTGATGTTCTGGCTCTGCTCCGTCAACTGGCTGGCGACCGAATTGAAACGGTTGCTCAGGGCCTGGGCATCGCTGAGCAGCAACTGGCGGGATGCATCGTCACCCGGCTTGGCGTTGACGTTCTGCACCGAGGCGAAAAACTTGGTCAACGCGCCGTTGAGGCCAGTGCCGCTGTCCGACAACAGGGAATCGAGCGGGGTAATCTGCCCTTGGTAAGCCGCCGCGTCGCTGTTGAGCGAGGTGGTGGTCTTCAGTTGTGCTTCAAGGTACGAGTTATACACCCGGCGAACGTCCGCCAAGGTGGTGCCGGAGCCAATGAACACGTTGCCGTACTGGTTCGACGCCTTGGTGGTCTGCACGGTCTGCTGACGCGAATACCCGGCGGTATCGACGTTAGCGATGTTGTTACCCGTGGTCACCAGTGCGGTCTGGCTTGCGGACAGACCCGACATCCCGATATTGAGCAAACTCATGGTTCAGACCTTATAAAGTCGTGGTGGCGCCAGCCGAAGCGTAGTTTTGGTAACTCGTCATCTGCCGGGCTATGTTCGAAATCTTGCTGGCGTAGTTCGGGTCGGTGGCGTAACCGGCCTTCTGCAACTCGCGTACAAACTGTTCCGGGTTATCGGCGGACTTCAGGACATCTTGATAGCGACTGTTGCTTTGCAGCAGGTTGACCAAGTCATGGAAGCTGTCGCGATAAGAGGAGTAGGAACGGAACTCGGCCGTCTCCTTGACCATCTCGCCATTGCGGAATTCGCTGGTGATGGCGCGCGCCGAATCGCCCGTCCAGTTCTTGCTGGCCTTGATGCCGAACAGGTTGTGGCTGCTGCTGCCATCGGGTTGGCGCATGACCGATTTGCCCCAACCGGTTTCCAGGGCAGCCTGGGCCACCAGGTAGCGCGGGTCGACACCGATACGGTCGGCAGCTTCCTTGGCCATCGGCAGCATGGCGTCGACGAATTCATCGGCATCGCGGAAGGCCTTGCGCGCGGGTGCCAGCGGTGGCTGGGCCACGGCGCGACCGTAAACCTGCAGGTCGCCTTTGGGCTCGGCAGCCTTGAGCGCGGCCAGCCAGTCGCCATTGGCCAGTTCACCGGTGGCGGGCTTGACGGCGGTAACGGCGCGATCCGGCAAGACGTTATGGCCGACGGCTTCAGCGTTGACCGCGGCTGGCGGCACCAGGCCGGCGAGCAAGCGATCAGCGAGCTTCGGTGGCAGGGCCAGGCGACGCTGGTTGATCAGCTCCATGTCGTTGCGATGAATGCCCTCGGCCCCTTGCGGCGCGCTCACGGCCCGCGAAGCCCAGAGCGGACGCTGGCCGTTGCTGCGCGACAAAGGTCCATCGGGCAGCGTTCCGGCGGCCACTGGCGTAGGCACCGGTGCCTTGGCGACTTTTTCCAGCGCCTCTTGCTGCTTGGCGGCCGACAACGTGGCCGCCTCGCCGGAGGCCAGCGGCTTGTTCTTGGACATCTGGCGCAGCAGCACATCGGCCAGGCCGATGCCGCCGCCTTCGCGGGACATGGAAACGGCCAACTGCTGGTCGTACATTTCCTGGTACTGCTTGGCTTCCGGCGTGTTCATTGGGTTGTCCTTGCCCAAGGCCTCGGTGGCCGAGCGCATGGACTTGAGCATTTCGCCGAGGAACAGCGACTCGAATTCCTGCGCCACTTTGCGCAGGTTGCCTTCGCTGTTCTTGTCGCCGACCTTGAGCTGGTTAAGACGGTTCAGGTCCGAATAGGAGGCTGAATCCCCGCTGGTCAAGGCGCCTTTGCGCATATCCACCATGGCGCGTTTCCTTAAATCACGATCAGGTCGGCTTGCAACGCGCCGGCCTGCTTCAAGGCTTCGAGAATCGCCATCAGGTCGCCCGGCGCCGCGCCGACCTGGTTCACCGCCCGGACGATTTCATCCAGGGTCGTGCCCGGGCCGAACTTGAACATCGGCTTCATTTCCTGCTCGGCATTGACCCGCGAACGCGGTACCACGGCGGTCTGGCCGTTGGACAACGGGCCTGGCTGGCTGACGATCGGGTCTTCGGTGATCGTTACCGTCAAGCTGCCATGAGTCACGGCGGCCGGCGAAACCTTGACGTTCTGGCCGATCACGATGGTGCCGGTGCGCGAGTTGATGATGACTTTCGCCACCGCCTGGCCCGGATCGACTTCGAGGTTTTCCAGGATCGACAGGTAGTCGACGCGCTGGCTCGGATCCAGTGGCGCGGTGACGCGGATCGAGCCGCCGTCGATGGCCTGGGCCACGCCTGGGCCGAGCATGTCGTTGATCTTGTCGACGATGCGCTTGGCCGTGGTGAAGTCGGAACGGTTGAGGTTCAAGGTCAGGCTGTTGCCCTGGTTGAAACCGCTCGGCACCGCACGTTCCACCGACGCACCACCGGGGATGCGACCGGCCGACGGAACGTTGACAGTGATCTTCGAACCGTCGCGCCCTTCGGCATCGAAACCGCCTACCACCAGGTTGCCCTGGGCGATGGCGTAGACGTTGCCGTCGATACCCTTGAGCGGCGTCAGCAACAAGGTGCCCCCGCGCAGGCTCTTGGAGTTACCGATCGACGCAACGGTGATATCCACCTGCTGGCCGGGCTTGGCGAACGCCGGCAGATCGGCGCTGACCGACACCGCCGCGACGTTTTTCAACTGCACGTTGCCGGAACCGGCCGGCACCTTGATGCCGAACTGCGACAACATGTTGTTGAAGGTCTGCAGGGTAAACGGGGTCTGGGTGGTCTGGTCACCGGTGCCGTTGAGGCCCACGACCAGGCCGTAGCCGATCAACTGGTTCGAACGCACACCGGAAATGCTGGCGATGTCCTTCAGGCGCTCGGCTTGAGCGCTGAAGGCTGCCGTCATTACCAGGGCGCCGATCAACAGCTGCTTGAGGTTCAACCGTTTAAGATTCAACTGGGCCACCTAGAAAGGGAACTTCGGGCTGAGGAAGAAACGGTCGAACCAACCTGGCTGACTCGCATCGGCAAAGGCACCAGTGCCCGAATAGGTGATGCGCGCATCGGCCACGCGAGTGGACGAAACGGTGTTATCGGTGGCGATGTCATCGGCGCGGACCATGCCGGCGATGCGCACCAGTTCATCACCGGTGTTGAGGGTCAGCCATTTCTCGCCCCGTACGACGATGATGCCGTTGGGCAGGACATCGGAAACGGTCACGGTGATCGAGCCGGTCAGGCTGTTGCTCTGGCCCGACTTGCTGTCGCCCTTGGTGGCACGGTCGGCGCCATAACCAGCGCTGAGGCTCAGGTCGTTGCTGCCGATCGGGTTGTTGGTGGTCAGGCTCGAGCCGAACAACGACGTCAAGCCGACGCTGGTCTCGCTGGTCTTGTCGACCTGCGAGTTAGCGTTCTTGCTGGCCTGGGTCCGCTCGTTCAGGGTGATGGTGATAAGGTCACCGACCCGGAAAGCCTTGCGGTCGCTGTACAGGTTCTGCTCGAAACCGGCCTGGTAGATCGAACCGTTATTGGCCGCCGCCGGCAACGGTGTGCGCGGCAACACCGGAGCGTAGTACGGGTCATTGGGCTTTGGCGTTGGCGCGACACAGCCCGCGAGTGCGGTGATCCCACTCAGTGCCAGAACAGATACGAAGCGATTCATGACCCTACCTCTTGGTGTTGCAGGCGGCCTCAGGCCGCCCTGTCTACGGATTTTGCGACGTGATTACAGATTCTGCGTAACGAACGAGAGCATCTGGTCGGCAGTGGAAATCACCTTGGAGTTCATCTCGTAGGCGCGCTGGGTGGTGATCATGTTGACCATCTCCTCAACGGTGCTCACGTTGGAGGTTTCCAGGGTGTTCTGCAGCGTGGTGCCGAAACCGTTCAGGCCCGGGGTGCCGACTTGCGGCGCGCCGCTGGCGGCGGTTTCCATGAACAGGTTGTTACCCACCGCTTGCAGGCCGGCCGGGTTGATGAAGTCAGCGGTCTGCAGGTTGCCGATCACCTGGGAGGCCGGGTTGCCCGCCACGGTGATGGACACGGTGCCGTCGCGGCCCACGGTGAAGGTCTGGGCATCGTTCGGGATGATGATGGCCGGTTCCAGGGCGAAACCGCTGGCGTTGACGATCTGGCCATTGGAATCGAGGTGGAACGTACCGTCACGGGTGTAGGACGTGGTGCCGTCCGGCTGCAGGATCTGGAAGAAACCACGACCGTCGATGGCCATGTCCAGCGGCTGTTCGGTGGTTTGCAGGCTGCCGGCGTTGAAGTTTTTCTGGGTGCCGACGATGCGCACACCAGTACCTACTTGCAGGCCCGACGGCAATTCGCTGTCCTGGGTCGACTGGGCGCCTGGCTGGCGTTTTACCTGGTAGAGCAAGTCCTGGAACTCGGCGCGATCACGTTTGAAACCCGTGGTCGAAACGTTCGCCAGGTTGTTGGATATAGTGGAAAGGTTGGTGTCCTGGGCGGACAGACCTGTTTTGGCAACCCAAAGAGCCGGAAGCATTCGATTCTCCTCGTACGCCTGTTTTTCGGCGCAACGCTGTAATTAATAGTTAGATCTGCAAGACCCGAGCCATGGCTTCATCGCCTTCTTTGGCGGTGGTCATCATCTTGACGTGGAGCTCGAACTGCTTGGCCAGGGCCAGCACCGAAGTCATCTCATCCACGGCGTTGACGTTGCTTGCCTCCTGGAACCCCGACACCAATTGCACGTTGGCGTCGATGGGCGCCGGTTGGCCGTCCTTGGAACGGATCGAACCGTCCAGGCCCTTGGTCATGGTCTTGAGGTCCGGGTTGACCAGCTTGATGCGGTCCACTTCAGCCATCACACGCGGGCCTTCGCCCATGGCGCGGATGCTGATGGTGCCGTCCTGGCCGATCTCGATTTTCTGCTCCGGCGGCACGGCGATCGGACCACCGTTGCCCATCACCGGCATGCCGTTGCCGGCCCGCAAGACACCCAGTGCATCGACATTGAGACTGCCGGTGCGCACGTAGCTTTCGCCACCGTCAGGATTCTGCACCGCCATCCAGCCCGGCCCGCTGACCGCCACGTCGAGGTCGCGACCGGTTTCAATCAGCGCACCCGGGGTGAAGTCGGTGGCGGGACGCTCGGACATCGCAAACGCCCGCGCCGGAAAGCTGTCGCCGAACACCGGCATCGAACGTGCCTGCTCCAGGTCTTTCTGAAAACCGTTGGTGGAGATGTTCGCCAGGTTGTTGGCATGGGCCCGTTGCGCCAGCGCGTTTTGGCTGGCGCCGGTCATTGCCACATAAAGGTACTTGTCCACTGTCGTTCCTCTGCATGCCGGACGTTTGCCGCCCACTGCTGTGTTGCACAGCCTTAAGCAATTTGCAGACCAACTTTTTTCTGGCGCGCAGGGACCCGGTAAACAAAGGGCTTGGGACTTTCGGAAGGAATACTGCGGTGTATCGAAGACGAAAAACCGGCGGTGTCGTGCCGCTGCAAGGCAAAGGTTTACCTATCCGGCAGCGGCACCATATTTCTGTGGTAGCTGGTCTAGTACGCTCCGGGTTCCTTACCGACTTCATACTCACGCAACTTATTAGCAATCGTCGTATGGGAAACCCCCAACCGCTTGCCCAGTTGCCGGCTGCTGGGGTGTTCGGAGTACAGCCGCTCCAGCACGGCTTTCTCGAACCTTCCGACGATATCGTCCAACCCGCCGTCGAGGGAGAAATCGCCAAGGGGCTGACGCACACCGTAGTCCGGCAGGCGGATGTGCTCGGCCTTCACCGTGCCGCCGTCACACAGGGAAACGGCCTGGAACAATACGTTTTCCAACTGCCGGACGTTGCCCGGCCAATGGTAATGACTGAGACGGTCCATTGCCGCTGGGGCCAGCTTGGGCAGCGGACAGCCGATCTGGCGACTGGCCTGGTCGAGAAAATGCTCGACCAGCGGCGCAAGCCCGTCGAGGCATTCGCGCAGCGGTGGAATATGCAGGGAAAGCACGTTCAAGCGATGGTATAGGTCCTGACGAAATTCGCCCCGGGCGCAGAGTTCGGACAAATCGACCTGGGTGGCGCAGATCACCCTGACGTCCAGGTACACCTCTTCATCACTGCCGACACGCCGGAAGCATCCGTCCTGCAAGAAGCGCAGCAGTTTCACTTGCAAGCGCGGGCTCATCTCCCCGACTCCGTCGAGAAACAGCGTTCCCCCGGCGGTCAGTTCCAGCAGGCCGAGCTTGCCTTCGGCCCGGGCGCCTTCGAAGGCTCCGGGGCCGTAGCCGAACAGCTCGGTCTCGGCCATGGACTCCGGTAAACCGGCACAGTTGAGCGCCATCAGCGGCGACTGTCCACGCGGACTGGCCAAGTGGCAGGCGCGGGCCAACAGCTCCTTGCCGGTACCGGTTTCGCCTTCTATCAACAGCGCCGCGTCCAGCGGCGCCATGCGCCGGGCCTCGCGGACCACCGCCGCCATCACTTTCGAACTCTGGAAAATGCTGTCGAAACCGCGCAGTTCCTGCTTGCGCACGTTATAGATACGTTCGCCCACCCGGTCGGCGCGGTGCAGGGTCAGCACCGCGCCGGCCATGGCCTCGCTGTCGTCGTGTTCCGACTGTAGCGGGGCGATATCCGCCAGGAACACGTCGCCCTTGACCTTGACCCGCAAGCCATTGATGCGCGACTGGTTGGCGCGCACCAGCTCCGGCAAGTCAAAGTCCTCGGCATACCGGGACAAGGGAATGCCTGGCACCTCGTCCACTCGCACCCCGAGCAACTGCGCTGCGGCCCGGTTGGCCGCGACGATGGAGCCGCCCATGTCGATGGACAACACCGGAAACTCCAAGGCGCCGAGCAGCGCGTTGAGCTCCATGTGCCGACGCTCGCTGGGCATAAGTCCTACGCGCTTGACGCCGAATACCCCGGCGATGCCTTCGAATTTCGGACCCAACGCTTGGAACTGGATGTTGATAAGGTTCGGGCAGTGCAAATAAATCGCATTGCCATGCTCGCCACCGACCTCGCCACGAGCAACGTTGATGCCGTACTCCACCAGCAGGTTGAGAATGTCCCGCAGGATGCCGATGCGATTCTGACAATGGACTTTGATACGCATGAAAAAGGCCCAGGTGCTTGAGATAAAAAAGAGCTCCCTCGCCACAAAGGTTTTCTGCGAGGCGGCGCAAATAATCGTCAAGATTATGTGACACCTGTAGGACGTTTTACAGCTGAAAATCCCAACAACGCCGTGACACGCCTACATACGTAACGAAAACTTTACATTTTTTGACCAGAAGGATCGAAGAAACCTGAACCAACCTACTGCACCGCATCCTGCTTCGGGTTATCTCTAATGCATCGCTGGACATAAAAATAAACAGCCTTTCTCCCGGCTCGAAACGCCGGAGGAAAAACAGCAGGAGAGCAGCATGAAGCAGACGCAATACGTGGCCCGCGAGCCCGATGCGCAAGGTTTTATCCACTACACCGCTGAAGAGCATGCTGTGTGGAACACGCTGATCACCCGCCAGCTGAAAGTCATCGAAGGCCGTGCGTGCCAGGAATACCTGGACGGCATCGACAAGCTGGGCCTGCCCCACGACCGTATCCCGCAGCTGGACGAAGTCAACAAAGTGCTGGGCGAGACCACGGGCTGGCAAGTCGCCCGGGTGCCGGCGCTGATTCCCTTCCAGACGTTTTTCGAATTGCTCGCCAACAAACAGTTTCCGGTCGCGACGTTTATCCGTACCCGCGAAGAACTGGATTACCTGCAAGAGCCGGACATTTTCCACGAGATCTTTGGCCACTGCCCGTTGCTGACCAACCCCTGGTTCGCGGAATTTACCCACACCTACGGCAAACTCGGCCTACAGGCATCCAAGGAAGAGCGCGTCTACTTGGCGCGCCTGTATTGGATGACCATCGAGTTCGGCCTGGTCCAGACTCCGCAAGGCCGGCGCATCTACGGTGGTGGCATCCTTTCGTCGCCGAAGGAAACCGTGTACTGCCTGTCAGACGAGCCCGAGCATCAAGCCTTCGACCCACTGGAAGCCATGCGCACGCCGTATCGCATCGACATCCTGCAGCCCGTGTATTTCGTCCTGCCCGAGCTCAAGCGCCTGTTCGACCTCGCTCATGAAGACATCATGGGCATGGTCCAGCGCGGTCGGGAACTGGGCCTGCACGCGCCAAAATTTCCACCGAAAGCGGCGTGAACCGCTACTTTTGATTTCAATTGAGTCTGTTGCGCCACATCCCTTTGCTTTAGCGTGGCTGCATCGACGTTTTCCATATTCGATTCGGGAACACACCATGAACACTCTGAACCAAGCCCATTGCGAAGCCTGCCGCGCCGACGCCCCGCAAGTCAGCGACGAAGAATTGCCGATGTTGATCAAACAGATCCCGGACTGGAATATCGAAGTGCGCGACGGCGTGATGCAGCTGGAGAAAACTTTCCTGTTCAAGAATTTCAAGCATGCCCTGGCCTTCACCAATGCCGTCGGCGAGATCTCCGAGGCCGAGGGCCATCACCCAGGCCTGCTCACCGAATGGGGCAAAGTCACCGTGACCTGGTGGAGCCACTCCATCAAGGGCTTGCACCGCAACGACTTCATCATGGCCGCCCGCACCGATGACGTAGCCAAGACCGCCGAGGGCCGCAAGTAATGCATTTCGATGCCATCGGCCGAGTTCCCGGCGACCCGATCCTCGGCTTGATGGAGGCCTACGGGGCGGACAGCAATCCCAGCAAGTTCGACCTCGGCGTCGGTGTGTACAAGGATGCTCAAGGCCTGACGCCGATCCTTCAATCGGTGAAGCAGGCCGAGCAGCGGCTGGTGGATCGGCAGACCACCAAGACCTACATCGGCGGCCATGGTGACGCCGCGTTCGGCCAGTTGATCAATGAACTGGTGCTGGGTGCCGACTCGCCGTTGATCGCAGCAAAACGCGCCGGCGCCACCCAGACACCGGGCGGCACCGGTGCCCTGCGCCTGAGCGCCGACTTCATCGCCCAGTGCCTGCCGGGCCGTGGCGTCTGGCTGAGCAACCCGACCTGGCCGATCCACGAAACCATCTTCGCCGCCGCGGGCGTCAAGGCCAGCCACTACCCCTACGTGGGCGCCGACAATCGCCTGGATTTCGAGGCAATGTTGGCGACCCTGGGCCAAGTGCCAAAAGGGGATGTGGTGCTGCTGCACGCCTGTTGCCACAACCCCACCGGCTTCGACCTGACCCACGAGCAATGGCGCCAGGTGCTGGATGTGGTTCGCAGCCGCGGCCTGCTGCCATTGATCGATTTCGCTTACCAAGGCTTTGGCGACGGGCTGGAACAGGACGCATGGGCCGTGCGTTTGTTTGCCGAAGCGTTGCCGGAAGTGCTGATCACCAGTTCATGCTCGAAAAACTTCGGGCTCTATCGCGACCGCACCGGCGCACTGATTGTCTGTGCCCGCGATGCCGACAAACTGCTCGACATTCGCAGCCAACTGGCGAACATCGCCCGCAATCTGTGGTCGACGCCACCGGATCACGGCGCGGCGGTGGTGGCGACGATCCTGGGCAACGCGGAGCTCAAGGGCCTGTGGGCTGACGAAGTGGAAGCCATGCGCCTGCGCATCGCTCAGTTGCGCGGAGGCTTGTTGGAGGCGCTCGAGCCCCACGGCTTGCGTGAACGCTTCGCTCATATGGGCGTGCAACGAGGGATGTTTTCCTACACCGGCCTGTCGCCGGAGCAGGTCAAGCAATTGCGCGAGCGCCACAGCGTCTATCTGGTCGGCACAGGCCGGGCCAACGTGGCCGGCATCGATGCGACGCGGCTGGATGCGCTGGCCGAGGCGATTGCGGATGTTTGCAGATAGCACCACCGTCGGCCGTTGATTTTGGGCGAGGGAGCTTGCTCCCGCTCGGCTGCGCAGCAGTCGTAAACAGGCCTGGCGCGGTGTGTCAGGCAGATAGCGTCGTTCCATTTGGGGCGGCTTCGCCGCCCAGCGAGAGCAAGCTCCCTCGCCACAGTGGATCAAACCAGCCTCAAATAATCCGCTGCCCTTGCGAGGCTACTGGCCTGTCCACTCGCTGACAAATTCTGCGGTTTCCACCTTCGGCGCCGTGCGCGCTTCTTTCTGCGGTGTACCCAAATATAGGAAACCGATCACCTCTTCCCCCTCTTCAAGGCCCAGCCCCCGCGCCACATGGAGCGAATACGCCAACTCACCCGTACGCCACACGCCACCTACCCCTTGGGCATAAGCGGCCAGCAGGATGCCGTGGGCCGCGCAGCCGGCCGCCAGCAATTGTTCGGATTTCGGAATCTTGAAATGGTCCTGCAAACGCGCAATCACCACCACGACCAGCGGCGCGCGCAGCGGACCGTTGAGGGCCTTTTCCACGACGGCTTCGGATACCAGCGGGTCATTGAAGCGAGCCGCTTCGGCCAGCAGTTCACCCATGCGATTGCGCGCTTGTCCTTCTACCGTCAGGAAACGCCATGGGCGCAACTGGCCGTGATCAGGCGCACGCATCGCGGCTGCGAACATTACCTCGCGTTGTTCGGGCGTGGGCGCCGGGTCCACCAGACGCGGGACAGAAACACGGTTGAGCAAAGCATCTAAAGCCTGCATCGACGACCTCCTGGAAAAATGTTCGGCTATTCTAGTGGCTTGTGCCGCCAGTTCGTTAGTTCAAATTCAGATACAAGCGACCCCGGACGCCGGTTTACATGCCGCCTGTCGCAGGTAGAATGGCGCCCCTTCCCTTTCAGCCCGAGCGGACTCCATGGCGTTGCCGACCCTGCGGATCATTGGTTTTATCATCGGCATCTTCCTGATCACCCTGGCGATCTTCATGGTCGTGCCGATGGCCACGTTGCTGGTCTACGAGCGCACCAGCGACCTGCCGTCGTTCCTCTGGTCGAGCATGATCACCTTTGTTGCCGGCCTGGCCCTGGTTCTTCCGGGACGTCCCGAACACATTCACCTGCGCCCCCGTGACATGTACCTGCTGACCGTCAGCAGTTGGCTGGTGGTGTGCGTGTTTGCGGCGCTGCCCTTTTTGCTGACCCAGCACATCAGTTACACGGATTCGTTCTTCGAGAGCATGTCGGGCATCACGGCCACTGGCGCCACGGTCTTGAGCGGCCTGGACACGATGTCGCCGGGAATCCTGATGTGGCGCTCGCTGTTGCACTGGCTCGGTGGAATCGGTTTTATCGGCATGGCGGTGGCGATCCTGCCGCTGTTGCGAATCGGTGGCATGCGGCTGTTCCAGACCGAATCGTCCGACCGTTCGGAAAAGGTCATGCCCCGCTCGCATATGGTGGCGCGGCTGATCGTGGCGTCCTACGTGGGCATCACCATCCTCGGCACCCTGGCCCTGTGGTGGGCCGGGATGAGCCTGTTCGATGCAATCAACCACTCGATGTCGGCCATTTCCACCGGTGGTTTTTCCACTTCGGACCTGTCCCTGGCCAAATGGACCCAACCGGCCGTGCATTGGGTCATCATTGTCATCATGATCCTGGGCAGCCTGCCTTTCGCCTTGTATGTCTCGACGCTGCGCGGCAATCGCCGGGCGCTGATCAAGGACCAACAGGTCCAGGGGCTGATCGGCGTTTTGTTGGTCACCTGGCTGGTGCTCGGCACCTGGTATTGGATCACCACCGACCTGCATTGGCTCGACGCGCTGCGACACGTGGCGCTGAACGTGACGTCCATCGTCACCACCACCGGTTTCGCCCTGGGGGACTACAGCCTGTGGGGCAATTTCTCGCTGATGCTGTTCTTTTACCTGGGCTTTGTCGGTGGCTGCTCGGGCTCGACGGCCGGCGGGATCAAGATCTTCCGTTTCCAGGTTGCCTACATCCTGCTGCGGGCCAACCTTAACCAACTGATCCACCCGCGCGCGGTGATCAAGCAGAAGTACAACGGTCATCGCCTGGATGAAGAAATCGTGCGTTCGATCCTGACGTTTTCGTTCTTCTTCGCCATCACCATCTGCGTGATCGCCCTGCTGTTGTCGCTGTTGGGCGTGGAATGGATGACGGCGTTGACCGGCGCAGCCAGCACCGTATCCGGCGTCGGCCCGGGCCTTGGCGAGACCATCGGCCCGGCCGGCAACTTCGCGCCGCTGCCGGACGCGGCCAAATGGATTCTTTCGGGCGGCATGCTGTTGGGCCGACTGGAGATCATCACGGTGTTCGTGCTGTGTATTCCGGCGTTCTGGCGTCACTGAGCGCAGTCGCGCTGCGCGTCCGGTATTCACCGGGCGTGGTCCCGAACCAGCGACGAAAGGCCCGGAAAAAATTGCTCGGGTCGGCAAAGCCCAATAGATAGGCGACTTCCAGCAAGGTCATGCCCGGCTGCGCCAGGTATTGCTCGGCCAGATCGCGACGGGTGTCGTCCAGCAGACTCTGGAAACTGGTGCCCTCTTCCTGCAAGCGCCGCTGCAAGGTGCGTTGCGACAGGTGCAGCGTCTGCGCCACGACGTCACGCTTGGGCTCGCCCTGGGGCAGCAGCCGGCAAAGCACTTGCCGCGCCTGGTGTGTCACGCGGCTTTCGGAGAAACGCGCCAAGTACTCCCCGGCAAACCGATCGTGAAGCAGCGCCATCGCCTCGTTCGCCGTGGGCAGCGGCGCTTCGATGTCGACCTGCTGGAAAATCAGCGCGTCATAGGGCGCATCGAACACCAGCGGCGCGCCGAAAACCTGCTGATAAGGCGTAACGTCAACGGGCTCTGCGCCTTGGAAAAGCGCTTTCACCGGATGCAAGGTGCGTCCGGTCAACCAGCTGCACAAGGCCAGCGCACAAGCCATGGACGCTTCGGCACTCTGGCGGGTCGGCGGAAGGTGGTCGCCGTGCACCGTCAGGATCAGCCCGTAGCCTTCCTCCAGGCGACGGAAACTCAGCTCGGCACTTTCGGCGATGATTCGCTGATAACGCACCAGGCGCTGGAAGCCTTCGACTAACGTTCGACTGGACATCAAGGCGTAACCGACCACATGGAACGATGCCGGACGCACCACCTTGCCCATGTTCAGACCTATGGCAGGATTACCCGACAGCGTCACCGCCAACTGCCAGAGCCGCGTAATCGAGTCCTGGGGATAACGCGCGTCCGGATCCTCCAACGCGGCATAATCCAACCCCAACTGCTTGAACAGCGCCCGACAGTCCAGGCCATCCATTTCCAACGCTTTGACAATCCCCATCGCCCAGCTCGAAGAAGTCGTTCGTTCGCTCATGACGTTTACTTGCATGACGAGCCGCGGGGTACGGCCGGATTTGCGAAGGATATCAGTGTCCTGTCTTACGAATACGTTCCTTTTGGACGAGTGGCTGTTGTCGTCAGGCAAGGCGCCGCGACGAGTCATAGCCAGCTATGGCGAGGAGCGGCAACGCAGCATGATGGCAACAGACGCCGTCCAGAAGGAACAGTATTTGTAAGACAGGACACTAGACTGGCGCTGATTGTCACTGGCTGTTGCAGGCGGTCGCTCTAGACTGAATGTAAGCGGTTCGAAACATCGGCCGCCAAAATAATAACCAAAGAGCCCGCAGTCTTGGAAAACACCAAACGATTCACTACGTTCGCCGAGTTCTATCCGTATTACCTCGCCGAACACAGCAACAGCACCTGCCGACGCTTGCATTTCGTCGGCACCTCCCTGGTCATCCTGCTTCTCGCCATGGCCCTTGTCGTCGGCGCCTGGTGGCTGTGGGTCGCCCTTCCGGTGGCTGGCTACGGCTTCGCCTGGGTCGGGCACTTCTTCTTCGAAAAAAACCGCCCCGCCACCTTCCAGCATCCGTTCTATAGCCTGCTTGGCGATTTCGTCATGTACCGCGACATGTTGCTGGGCAAGGTTGCGTTCTAGGCAAAGGACCAGCGGGAGCAAGCTCCCTCGCCACAGGGTTGTATGTTTGTTTGAGAAGGGGCAGGCCGGCCTAGGCAGGCTCGGTCACTTTCAACTCAGCCTTGACCAGCGCCTCGCGCGCCTGGGCGTCAGCCAGTCGATACAGCTCGATCGTCCCGTCCCAATGTTCGATCAATGCCGTGCATGACTCGACCCAGTCGCCGCAGTTCAAGTATTCCACTTCGCCTACCTTGCGCATTTCGGCGTGGTGGATGTGCCCGCACACTACACCGTGCAACTCGCGCTTCACGCATTCATGGGCAATGGCTTCTTCAAAGTCGCTGATGAAACTGACGGCGGTCTTGACCTTGTGCTTGAGATACGCCGACAGCGACCAGTAGCCGTAGCCATAACGGGCCCGCCAATGGTTGAGCCAGCGGTTCAGCGTGAGGGTGAACTCGTAGGCCGAATCCCCGAGGAACGCCAACCAGCGGTGGTAACGGGTGATGACGTCAAACTGATCGCCATGGATCACCAACAAGTGCCGGCCATCGGCGGTTACGTGCACCGCTTCGTCCACCAACTGGATATTGCCCAGGATCAGCTTTGAATAGCGTCGCAGGAATTCGTCGTGATTACCGGTGACGTAGATCACTTCGGTGCCGCGCTTGCTCATGGTCAACAAGCGGCGAATGACGTTGGTGTGGGCTTGAGGCCAATACATGCCACTGCGCAGCTTCCAACCGTCGATGATGTCTCCTACCAAATAGATCTTGTCGGTGTGGTAGCCCTTGAGAAACTGCGACAGGTGCTCGGCCTGGCAGTCCCGGGTGCCCAGATGGACGTCGGAAATCCACAGGGTGCGAACACGCTGCTTGCGGCTGGGTCTGGCGAGCTCGGCGCTGGTCATGGGCAACCCTCTGATCGTTTTCACCACAGTGCACGCCAGCGGTTAATGCGTCATGACAGCAATAAGTCGTTTAGATGACAGCGCGGGACGCCGCGCCCCCGGTGTAGACTGGCCGTCAGCCACGGGAGACCGCGATGAGACCGATCCTCACGCTACGCCATTACAGCCACGACCTGATTGTCCACAGCCACGACCATGCGCAGCTGGTGTTCGGGCTGTCCGGCGCGCTGGACTTCGAAGTCGAAGGTTGCGGCAGCCAAGTGGTGCAGCAGAGTTTCGTGGTGGTACCGGCCGGCGCCCATCACGCCTGCGGCAGTCCCTTGGGCAGTCGCTGCCTGGTGCTGGACGTGCCTGACGATGACTGGATCGGGCAATGCCTGGGCAATCACGCCGATGCCAGTCGCAGACTGCTCGACAACACCGCCCGCCTGCCCTTGGATGCGGGGCAAAGCCAGTTGGTCAGCTGGCTCGCGGGCAGCCCGGTGGACGATCCGCTGATCGCTCAGCAAGGCGCGGTGTTGTTGCTGGCCAGCCTCAATGGCGCCCGTCACGAAACGACCGGCGGCCGGCGCCTGCCCTACGCCGCGCTCGATGCTCACATCGACCAATATGCCGCCTATCCGCTGCAGGTCGCGGACCTGGCCCGGGTCGCCGGGCTTTCGAGCGCTCGCCTGCATGCCCGTTTCGTCGCTGAACGTGGGCAGACGCCGATGGAGTACATCCGCAGCCGTCGTTTGCACAAGGCCGTGGCGCTGTTGCGTGAGACAGACCTGCCCATCGGGGAGGTCGCCCACCGGGTCGGCTACAGCTCCCAGAGTGCCTTCGCCGCGGCGGTACTGCGCGAGTTCGGCGCCACGCCGGGCAAACTCCGACGCCAACACTAGATCCGCGTTAAAAATCGCTAGGATCGCGACAGACAAAAACGCTCGGCACCGGGTTCAATACCCGCACGTCCAACCGTTCAACAAGGATTGCAATGACACCCCGTACCGCCCTCGGCGCCCTGCACATTGGCGCACTCATGTTTGGCCTGACCGGTGTGTTCGGCAAACTCGCCGCCGCCTCGCCGGCCATCATCGTGTTTGGCCGCGCGGTGTTCGCCGTGTTGGCCCTGGCGATTTTCGCCCGGTTCGCCAGCAGCACCCGCTGGCACAAACTTCGGTTCCGGGACGCTCGCCGGTTGCTGCTTGGCGGATTGCTGCTGGCCGCGCACTGGGTGAGTTTTTTCATTTCGGTGAAAATCGCCGGCGTGGCGATCGCCACACTGGGGTTCGCCAGTTTCCCGGCGTTCACGGTGCTGCTCGAAGGGCTGATTTTCCGCGAACGGATCCGCGCCAACGAAATCCTCCTGGTGGTCCTGGTGAGCATCGGCCTGGTGTTGGTCACACCGGACTTCGACCTGGCCAGCGGCGCCACCACCGGCCTGCTGTGGGCCGTGGCGTCGGGGCTGCTGTTCTCACTGCTGTCGCTGACCAACCGCGCCGGCTCCGGGCATGTCCCACCGGTACAGGCCGCGCTCTGCCAGAACCTGGTGGTCGGGCTGTGCCTGCTGCCGATGGCCGCGCCGCAATTGAGCGATGTTCGTCCCATCGACTGGTTGTGGATCGGCCTGCTCGGCGTGTTCTGCACCGGCCTGGCCCACAGCCTGTTCGTCGCCAGCCTGGCGGTGATCAAGGCCCGCACCGCAGCGGTGGTGTTCGCCATGGAGCCGGTCTATGGCATTACCATCGCCTGGCTGCTGTTCGATGAGAACCCGACGTTGCGCATGCTGCTGGGAGGCATGTTGATCATCGTCGCGATTGTGGTATCTAGCCAACTAAGTGGCACGAAAAAATCCAGTGTCAGCGCCCAAGCGCCGTCTCACTGAATCCGGTCGTTGTGCCCCAGGTCGCGCTCCGGATCGATCCGGTCGCGGACCCGCTGCTTGAGGACCTTGGCCTCGGGAAAGCCTCCGTCGGCCTTGCGCTCCCACAGCTGCGTGCCGTCGCAACTGATGTGAAACACCCCACCGGTACCCGGCACCAGCGACACCTTGCCCAAGTCGTCACCGAACGTGCTGAGCAGCTCCTGGGCCAGCCACGCGGCGCGCAACAGCCATTGGCATTGGGTGCAATAGGTGATGACGACTTCTGGTTTTGGCTCGGTCATGGCGGATGAACTCCTGGCTTCAAAGGCGTCGTTATACTACTCGCCTTTGATTGCCTGCCTCGAGATTGACGATGCGCCGCCTGCTGCCTTGCCTGCTTCTGTTACTGCTGCCCTTGTTTGCCGACGCGGTCGAACCGCCGCATCCGAAAATCGGCCTGGTGTTGTCCGGCGGCGCGGCCCGTGGCCTGGCCCACATCGGCGTGCTCAAGGCCCTGGAAGAACAAGGTATCAAGATCGACGCCATCGCCGGCACCAGCATGGGCGCGGTGATCGGCGGGCTTTATGCCTCGGGCTACAAGATCGACGAACTGGAAAAACTTGCCCTGGGCATTGACTGGCAACAGGCCTTGTCCGATGCGCCGCCGCGCAAGGACGTGCCCTTCCGGCGCAAGCAGGATGACCGGGACTTCCTGGTAAAACAGAAACTCAGCTTTCGCGATGACGGGAGCCTGGGCCTGCCGTTGGGGGTCATCCAGGGACAGAACCTGGCCTTGCTGCTCGAAAGCCTGCTGGCCCATGCCAGCGATACCCGGGATTTCGACAAGTTGCCGATCCCTTTCCGGGCCGTGGCGACCGACATCGCCACGGGCGAAAAAGTGGTGTTCCGCAAGGGTCACCTGCCCAAGGTAATTCGCGCCAGCATGTCGATCCCGGCCGTGTTCGCCCCGGTGGAACTGGACGGCCGCCTGCTGGTGGATGGCGGCATGGCCGATAACATACCGCTGGATGTGGCACGGGAAATGGGCGTGGACATGGCCATCGTCGTCGACATCGGCACGCCACTGCGCAATCGCAAGCAATTGGTCACGGTGGTGGACGTTCTGAATCAGTCGACCACCCTGATGACCCGACGCAACTCCGAAGAACAATTGGCGACGCTGAGAAAAGACGATGTGTTGATCCAACCGGCGCTGGCGAGCTACGGCTCCACCGATTTTGGCCGGGCCCAGGAAATGATCGATGCCGGCTATCGCGCCACCCGCATACTCGAGGCGCGCCTGGCGCACCTGCGCCCCGTCAAACAAGTCGATGCCGACCTGATAGCCGCGCGCACGCCCAGCGAGCGCACCCCGGTCATTACCGGGATCCGGGTGGAAAACGATTCGAAAGTCGGCGACGACGTGATCCGCTATTACATCCGCCAGCAGGTCGGCGAGCCGCTCGACCTGGGTCGCCTGCAGACCGACATGGGCACGCTGTACGGCCTGGATTATTTCGAGCAGGTGCAATACCGCGTGGTGCACAAAGGCGCTGACAATACCTTGGTGATCAGCGCCCGCGGCAGGCGCACCGGCACCGACTACCTGCGTCTGGGCCTGAGCCTGTCGGACGACATGCGCGGCGACAGCGCCTTCAACCTCGGCGCCAGCTACCGGGTCAACGGCATCAATCGCCTCGGCGCGGAATGGCTGACCCGGGCGCAGATTGGCGACAAGCAGGAGCTGTACAGCGAGTTCTATCAGCCCCTGGACGTCGGTTCGCGCTACTTCATCGCGCCCTATGGGCAATTCGAATCGCGCAACGTCGAGTCGATCCTCGATAACGATCCGGTCGCTCAGTACCGGGTCGAGCGCTATGGCTTCGGCTTGAACCTGGGCCGCCAGATTGGCAACAGCGGGGAGATCCGCTTCGGCGTCGGCCAGGCCTGGGGCAAGGCCGATGTGCGCATCGGCGATCACGACCAACCCAGCGAAAACTTCAACGAAGGCTTCTACGAACTCAAATATTCGTTCGACTCTCTCGACAGCGTGTACTTCCCTCACGAAGGCGAGGACATCGGCCTGTCGTGGCGCCAATACGAACCGGGCCTGGGTTCCGACCAGCGTTATCGTCAGTGGGAGTTCAAGCTGGACAAGGCCCTGAGCAGCGGCCCGGACACTTTCATCCTGGGCGGCCGCTACGGCCGGACCCTGGACACCGCCGAGGTGGTGACTTCAAGTTTCGTACTGGGCGGTGCGCGGCAGTTGTCGGGCTTTCGCGAGGATGGGGTATCCGGACAGAACATGAGCCTGATGCGTGCCGTGTATTACCGCAGGCTCACCCCGCGCGCTTATTTACCGCTGGATTTTCCGTTGTACGTCGGCGGGTCGCTGGAGCGCGGTCGGGCCTGGAACAACGACAACGAATTCGACAGCGGCTATATCAACGCCGCCAGTGTCTTCCTCGGGTTCGATACGCCGCTGGGGCCGCTGAATTTCAGCTATGGCTTCAACGATGACGACGAGCAGGCGGTGTATTTGAATCTTGGGCAGACGTTCTAGACCCGTTCATTGATCAAGTCCGCTTCAAGAGCAACTCAACGAATCCCGGCCAACAACACCCGGGCGGTCTCTTTGAGCGGTTCATCGCCCTCTTCCAGCAACTCTTCGAGCAGGGTGATAGCGCTCTTCAAGTCGCCCTCATCGATACAATTCTGCGCTTCTTCCAGTTTGAGCGAGTGTTCCGGCGGAGGTTCGAAGGAGACCGGTTCGAGCGACAGCGGCTCAAGCCTCATCGGTTCCAGCTCCAGCGACTGTTCTTCGTCGGCAAATCCGTCGAGGAAATCATCGTCCAGCGATTCGGTTTCCAGCGGCGCGCCCCATTGCAGGTCGGGCTCGTCGAATCCCGAGAGGGACAACGTCTCGGCCCTGGCGGACGGCGGCGTCTCTGGTCCAGAGGACATCGGTTGGGCATCGCCCAGGTCCCAGCTGTTTTCCAGGGAGAGCCCGTCGAGTTTCAGTTCGAATTCGTCGCCGGCTTCGGGGGCAGGTTCCGGTGTCGGTGGGGGCTCCGGTGCCTGGATCTCTGCCGGCGCCTCGATCGGCGCGTTGATCACCGCAACCTTGGGATAGCGCTTGCGGATTTCTTCCAGCGCCTCGTGATCGACGCCCTGGGCCAACAGGTGATTTTCCTGCGCCTGGAAGCCGATGACATCACCTTGCTTACCCAGTACCTCCAACAACTTCAGGCCGAGGTCGGTGCGCCCAGGCTCCGCCAGCAACGCAGCGCGCAGCAGCCCAGCGGCTTCGGTGAAACGGCCATAGGTCAGGTAGATGCCTACGCCCTCGAGCACATCGCCCAACGGAGCATCGCCGTTATGGAACGATGCGGCGACCTCGGGACGCTCGGCGTCGGCGGCTTCTGCATAGGTTTCGGTGTCATCATCCACCGTCGGGTCGGGACGACCCTGCATGGGCTCGGGGTTGGCCAGTTCCTGCTGTTGCCGGCGACGGAGAAACAGCAACAGCGCAAGCAGCCCTAGCAGCCCAACCAGTCCCGTCATCCACAACCAGTCGATACCCTCGCCTTGCGCGACTGGCACTGCCTCGACGAATGGCTCTGCCTCAACCGCCGGAGCGGATTCGTCGGGTGCCGGGGCTAAGGGTGGTGGCGCATCGGCCGGCGGCGTGGCTTGGGTCAGTTGCGCTTGCAGATCGCTGACCTGCTGCCGCTGGGCAGCTATTTCCTCGTCCTGGGCCTGGATCCTGGCTTGCAGTTGCTCGATGGTCTGCTGTTGCTGCTGGCTTTGCAGCACGCTGGTCGCCAATTGCTCGGCGTTGTTGTCAGGCGCGACGGGGGCCGCGGCCGGGCTGCGTTCGGCGGGCGGCAATATCGCCGAATCCGGTAACAACAAGCGCTGGCCGATTGAGAGTCGCTCGCTACCGGGATTCAGCGCCTGGATCCCCTGCATCAGCTCGTTGACCGACGCATTGCTGCCGGCATCATGCAGGCGCTTGGCGATGATCCACGGGTTATCGCCCTGCACGACGGTGTAGCGCTTGCCTTGTGTCGCCGGCGGCGGCTTGGTGGCAGCCTTTGCCTCGACCGGGGCGGAAGGCTCGTCGCGGATGGGCACGATACCCGGGGTTCCCGGCGGATCGATCAGCACGGTGTATTCGCGCAGCAGGCGCCCGTTGGGCTGGTTGAGCTGCACGAGGAAATTGAGGAAGGGTTCTTCGACCGGTTTGCTGGAAGTGACCCGAATGAAACTGCGCTCGCCGCGCAGCACCGGCGTAAAGCGCAGGTTATTGAGAAAGAACACCCGCTCTACGCCGGCACGACTGAAGTCGTCCGGACCCGCCAGGCTCGCGGACAAGTCACCTTCACTGAGGCCGGCCGCGTCGACCAGGGCGATATCGGCGCGCAACGGCTGGTTGAGCGCGGAATGAAGCGTGATCTCACCCAGGCCCAGCGCCGACGCCAAGGTCGGAAAACCAAGGGCACCCACGACGATCGACACGTTGATCCAACTGCGCAACGTGGACTTCAAACTTTCAAGCATGGGCATCCTTTTGATTCACTAACCAGTACGAAACGCTTCCAATACGAACGCTCACTACTGGTTATAGTTCGCTAACGGCCGAATCTCAAAAGTCTGGCGCCGGGGATATGCCTCAGGATTTTTCCAGGTTGGCCAGGATCGTGCCGTGGACGCGCATGCATACCCGCATGTCCTCCTCGTCGACGCCTTCGAACAATTCCCGGCGCAACTGGGTGGCAATGGTTTCGATTTGCTCGATCAACGGCAGCGCCGGTGCGCACAGTACGATTTTCTTGGCCCGGCGGTCCTCGGCCACCGCTTGGCGCTGCACCAGTCCCTGGGTTTCCAGACTGTCGAGCAAACGGGCAAGGGTCGGGCCTTCTACCGCAACGCTCTGGGCCAATTCGCGCTGGGTCGGCGCCTGTTCGAACCGGGCCAGGTGCAGCAGCACCAGCCAGCGCGCCTGGGACAGGCCCAGCCCGGCCAGGCGACGGTCCAACTCGGCGCGCCAGCCGCGGGACATCTGTGCCAGCTGCATGCCAAAACGGTGTTGATCGGTCAAGGACATAAAAAACTCATAGGATCTGAAATAGAGAAAAACTAATTATTAGTCAGCTAAGCATGAGCTTTGGATTCAGGCAAGGCTGGCACTGTAGTGAATCGTTAAAGGAATGTAACTGCCTGATCAGACTTCGAATTCCGATTGCAGTGCAGCCCTGACGCAATACAAGACGCCTTCCGGGACCCGACCGGTAAACAGCGCGGCCACTTCCGATACCGAGGGCAGTTCGCCTTCGCCATCGAGAAAAGCGTCCTGCACTTCGCCCATCAGTTCCTCGGGCAGGTCCAGCGCCTGCTCCAACGACAGTTGTTGTTGACCAATGGCCTCGGCCAGCATCGTGTAGACGTTCTTTTCCGAGCATTGCAATTGCCCGGCGATCTGCATCGGGGTCATGCCCGCCCTGGCCAGCGTGATGAGTTCGTGACGTACATCGGCGACTGCTGGGGGTACCTCGACTTCGCCGCCGAGCACCTGCAGGAAGGCCTCGCCATAACGCTCCAGCTTGCGTGCGCCGACGCCGCTGACCCGGGCCATCTCCGCCAGGGAAGTCGGTTGGCTGCGGAGCATTTCGAGCAACGTGGAATCGGGGAAAATGACATACGGTGGCACACCGTGTTCCTCGGCCAGCTTGCGGCGCAGGGCACGCAAGGCTTCCCACTGATCGCGCTCCTCGCCGCGCACCAGTTGGCTGGCCTGGCTCTTGCTGCTCTTGACCGCCGTGGCGGGCTTGAGGTCACGGCGCAACTCGAGGGTGACCTCGCCTTTTAGCAACGGCCGGCAGCTCGCGCTCAAGCGCAGGCCGCCGTAGCCTTCCAGGTCGATGTCCGCCAGGCCACGCGCGACGAGCTGTCGAAACAACGACCGCCATTCGCTCTCGCTGCGGGCCTTGCCCACGCCGTATACCGAAAGGTGCTGGTGGCCAAAGCTGCGTACTTTTTCGTTGTCCTTGCCCAGCAGCACGTCCACCAGGTGCCCCACGCCATAACGCTGGCCGGTGCGATAAATCGCCGACAGGGCCTGGCGCGCCGGTTCGGTGGCGTCCCAGGTTTCCACGCCATCGACGCAGTTGTCGCAATGCCCGCAAGGTTGCGGCATGTCTTCATCGAAATAGGCCAGCAAGGTCTGGCGACGGCAGCGGGTTTCTTCGCAAAGCGAAAGCATCGCGTCGAGCTTGTGTTGCTCCAGGCGTTTGTGGCGCTCATCGCCTTCGGAGTTCTGCAACATCTGCTTGAGCATCACTACGTCTTGCAGGCCGTAGGCCATCCAGGCATCGGCCGGCAGCCCATCGCGGCCGCCACGCCCGGTTTCCTGGTAGTACGCCTCGAGGGACTTGGGCAAGTCCAGGTGCGCGACAAACCGCACGTTGGGCTTATCGATACCCATGCCGAACGCCACGGTGGCGACCATGATCAAGCCTTCCTCATTGAGGAAGCGCTTCTGGTGATAGGCGCGCAGGTCGTTGGGCAGGCCGGCGTGGTAAGGCAATGCGGGAAAACCCTGTTCGCTCAGGAACGCCGCCACTTCCTCGACCTTCTTGCGCGACAGGCAGTAGACGATGCCGGCGTCGCTGCGCCGCTCGGCAAGGAACGCCAGCAACTGCTTGCGCGGCTGCTCCTTGGGCACGATGCGGTAGAAAATGTTCGGGCGGTCGAAACTTGAGAGGAACCGCTCGGCGTTCTGCAGATGCAGTCGTTCGACGATTTCTTCACGGGTACGCTTGTCGGCGGTGGCGGTCAGGGCGATGCGCGGCACATCGGGAAACAGTTCGGCCAGTTGCCCCAGCTGCAAGTATTCGCGGCGGAAATCATGACCCCATTGCGACACACAGTGTGCTTCGTCGATGGCGAACAGGGCGATTTCCAGGCTCTGCAAAAACGCCAGCATGCGCGGTTGCACCAGGCGCTCCGGCGCCAGGTAGAGCATTTTCACTTCGCCGCGCTTGATCCGCGCCGCCAGGTCCCGCTGCTGTTCGGCGCTCAGGGTGGAGTTCAGCGCAGCGGCAGCGACACCGAGTTCTTCAAGGGTCGCGACCTGGTCATCCATCAAGGCGATCAGCGGCGAAACCACCACCGCCAGGCCATCGCGCAACAGCGCCGGGACTTGGAAACACAAGGACTTGCCGCCGCCGGTGGGCATGAGCACCAACGCATCGCCACCGCTGGCCACGCGCTCAATAATGGCACCTTGGCGGCCACGGAAACTGTCGTAGCCGAAGATGTCCTTAAGAACGCGTTGAGCCTGTTCGAGCATAGAAACTCCAAAATCACCAAAACATCCCTGCAAGGCTGGTTCAGAATCCAAAAAACGCACCGACAAATCGTAAGTGTGCGTTTCAAACCGGCCGGACACCGCAGGGCATCACAAAACGCGGCAGTATACCCGAGCCCTTCGTTGCAAAGGGGGCCGCTGACAAGAGGTGTGGAGTTCGGCCATGCCCGTGGCGTCAAGCGGCTGTCCCTGCGTCGGCCCGCAGCTGCAATGCCTCTACCGCCCTGATCGCGACCTGTTCGTCGACATCCGACACATCGCCGCTGATCCCAATGGCTCCCAACACTTTCCCGTCCTGATCGCGAATCAACACCCCGCCGGGTGCCGGCACGATATTGCCCTGCCCCAGCCCGTTCAGCGCTGCAAAAAATGCCGGGCGCTGCTGGGCGTCCTGGGCCAGAAGGCGTGAGCCTTTGCCCAACGCGATGGCGCCCCAAGCCTTGCCGATGGCGATCTGTGGGCGCAGCAGGCTGGCGCCGTCTTCCCGTTGCAGGGCAATCAGGTGCCCGCCACTGTCCAGAACCGCGACGGTCAAGGGCGCGGCGCTGATTTCATGACCTGCGGCAAGAGCTTGCACCGCCAGGTTGACGGCGACTTCCAGGGTCAGAGCGTTCATGGATGCTTTCCTTCTCGGTTTTTTGAAGAAGCAAATAGAACACAACACGTAGTAATTTTGTATACAATAATTATCAACAAATGGAGCACTATTCGAGCAATCCGGCCAAATATCGCCTCCCGACGAATAAAACAGCTGCTTGAGGAAATGCGTTGACCTGCGCCGCTCGCTCTGAATACACTCCACCCAGAAGCCACTTGTATACAATTACAAAACGTAAGAGGCACAAAACCATGAGCAAAATGAGAGCAATCGAAGCCGCCGTCCTGGTGATGCGTCGTGAAGGCGTGGACACCGCCTTCGGCATCCCGGGTGCTGCGATCAACCCGCTGTACTCTGCCCTGCAAAAGGTTGGCGGCATCGATCATGTCCTCGCTCGCCACGTTGAAGGCGCCTCGCACATGGCCGAGGGTTACACTCGGACCAAGGCTGGCAATATCGGCGTCTGCATCGGCACTTCCGGGCCGGCTGGCACCGACATGGTCACCGGACTCTACAGCGCTTCGGCCGACTCGATCCCGATCCTGTGCATCACCGGGCAAGCACCCCGCGCCCGTATGCACAAGGAAGATTTCCAGGCTGTGGATATCACCAGCATCGTCAAGCCAGTGACCAAGTGGGCGACCACCGTCCTGGAGCCGGGCCAGGTGCCCTACGCGTTCCAGAAGGCGTTTTTTGAGATGCGCTCAGGCCGTCCAGGCCCGGTGTTGATCGACTTGCCGTTCGATGTGCAGATGGCCGAGATCGAATTCGACATCGACGCCTACCAGCCGCTGCCCCTGGCCAAACCTTCGGCCAACCGCGTGCAGATCGAGAAAGCCCTGGCGATGCTGGATCAGGCCGAGCGCCCATTGCTGGTCGCCGGTGGCGGCATCATCAACGCCGATGCCAGTGACCTGCTGGTGGAATTCGCCGAACTGACCGGCATCCCGGTCATCCCGACATTGATGGGCTGGGGCACGATCCCGGACGATCATCCGCTGATGGTCGGCATGGTCGGCCTGCAAACCTCGCACCGCTACGGCAACGCAACGTTGCTCAAGTCGGACGTGGTGCTGGGCGTAGGCAACCGTTGGGCCAACCGTCATACCGGCTCGGTGGATGTCTACACCGAAGGTCGCACATTCATTCACGTGGACATCGAACCGACCCAGATCGGCCGCGTGTTCACCCCCGACCTCGGCATCGTTTCCGACGCAGCCTCGGCCCTGACCGTGTTCCTCGAAGTAGCCCGCGAGTGGCAAGCCGCCGGTAAGCTGAAGGACCGCAGCGCCTGGCTCCAGGATTGCCAGCAACGCAAGGCCAGCCTGCAACGCAAGACCCATTTCGACAACGTGCCGGTCAAGCCGCAACGCGTCTATGAGGAAATGAACCAGGTGTTCGGCAAGGACACTTGCTACGTCAGCACCATCGGTCTCTCGCAGATCGCCGGGGCGCAATTCCTCCACGTCTACAAGCCGCGCCACTGGATCAACTGCGGCCAGGCCGGCCCCCTGGGCTGGACCATTCCGGCCGCGCTGGGGGTGGTCAAGGCCGACCCGAGCCGCAAGGTCGTGGCGCTGTCGGGCGACTATGATTTCCAGTTCATGATCGAAGAACTGGCGGTGGGCGCGCAGTTCAAGCTGCCGTACATCCACGTCGTGGTGAACAACTCTTACCTGGGCTTGATTCGCCAGGCCCAGCGCGGTTTCGACATGGATTACTGTGTGCAACTGTCGTTCGACAACCTCAACGCGCCGGAACTCAACGGTTATGGCGTGGACCACGTCGCCGTGGCCGAGGGCCTGGGCTGCAAGGCGTTGCGGGTATTCGAACCCTCTGGCATCCAGCCGGCATTGCGCAAGGCCCAGGAGATGATCGAGGAGTTCAAGGTACCGGTGATCGTCGAGATCATCCTGGAGCGGGTGACCAATATCTCCATGGGCACCGAGATCAACGCAGTCAATGAGTTTGAAGATCTGGCGCTGGTGGGCAACGATGCACCGACCGCCATTTCGCTGCTCGACTGATAGCCCATTGTTTGATTGATCGTTCCCACGCGGAGCATGGGAACGATCAGATCCACCTTACATTTACAGGAGACCACCATGCCGCGTTTCGCCGCCAACCTGTCCATGCTGTTCACCGAGCAGGATTTCCTCGCCCGTTTCGAAGCCGCCGCCAAGGCCGGTTTCAGTGGGGTCGAATACTTGTTTCCCTACGATTACAGCTCCGCCGAACTCAAGGCCCTGCTGGACGCCAACGGCCTGACCCAAGTGCTGTTCAATCTGCCGGCCGGCGACTGGGCCAACGGTGAGCGCGGTATCGCGTGCCTACCGGACCGGGTCGAGGAATTTCGCGCTGGGGTCGACCTGGCGATTGCCTATGCCAAGGTGCTGGGCAACACCCAGGTCAATTGCCTGGCCGGAATTCGTCCGCAGAAGTGCGACGCAGCGCTGGCGGAAAAAACCTTCGTCGCCAACCTGAAATATGCCGCCGAAAAGCTCCAGGGCGCCGGCATCAAGTTGGTGATGGAAGCCATCAACACCCGCGACATCCCCGGTTTCTACCTGAACAACACCGCCCAGGCCCTGTCGATCCGTGAACAGGTGGGCAGCGCCAACCTGTTCCTGCAGTACGACATCTATCACATGCAAATCATGGAAGGCGACCTGGCCCGGACCCTGTCTGCGCACCTGAGCGAAATCAACCATGTGCAGCTGGCAGACAACCCTGGCCGCAACGAGCCGGGCACTGGCGAAATCAACTACCGCTTCCTGTTCGAACACCTGGACCGCATCGGCTACCTGGGTTGGGTCGGCTGCGAATACAAGCCACTGACCACCACCGAAGCGGGATTGGGCTGGCTGAAAACCCACAACGCGATCTGACCCGACAGTGCTTTTGTGAGACCCGGGACATTTAAACAAGAGAGGATTTTCCCATGGCTAAAATCGGATTCATCGGCACCGGCATCATGGGCCACCCCATGGCCCTGAACCTGCAAAAGGCCGGTCACAGCCTGTTCCTGTCCCAGCACCACGACGCCGCCCCAGCGGACCTGGTAGCCGGTGGCGCGGTGGCGTTGGCCAACCCGAAAGAAGTCGCCCAGGAAGCCGAGTTCATCATCGTGATGGTCCCGGATACCCCGCAGGTCGAAGACGTGCTGCTGCGGGCCGACGGCGTGGCGGCCGGCGTGGGCGCGGGCAAGGTGGTGATCGACATGAGTTCGATCTCGCCCACCGCCACCAAGGCGTTTGCGGCGAAGATCAACGAGAAAGGCGCGCAGTACCTCGACGCCCCGGTGTCCGGCGGTGAAGTCGGCGCCAAGGCCGCGACACTGAGCATCATGGTCGGTGGCGACAGCGCGGCCTTCGAGCGCGCCTTGCCGCTGTTCCAGGCCATGGGCAAGAACATCACCTTGGTCGGCGGCAACGGCGATGGCCAGACCGCCAAAGTGGCGAACCAGATCATCGTCGCCCTGAACATCCAGGCCGTGGCCGAAGCCCTGCTGTTCGCCTCGAAGAACGGCGCCGATCCGGCCAAGGTCCGCGAAGCATTGATGGGCGGTTTCGCCTCGTCGAAAATCCTCGAGGTACACGGCGAGCGCATGATCAAGGGCACCTTCGACCCGGGCTTCCGCATCAGCCTGCACCAGAAGGACCTGAACCTCGCGCTGCAAGGCGCCAAGGAGCTGAACATCAACCTGCCCAACACCGCCAACGCCCAACAAGTGTTCAGCACCTGCGCGGCCATCGGCGGCAGCAACTGGGACCATTCGGCGCTGATCAAGGGCCTGGAGCACATGGCCAACTTCTCGATCCGCGACAAATAAGCCCTGCCGCTCCACCCGTGGGAACGGGTTCGCTCGCTCCCCACGGGCCTGCATCACACCCATAATAAAAATCGGGAGCCCGCCATGTCGGTCGATCCGCAACTATTGCTCCGCGAGCTGTTCGCCACAGCCATCGACGCGGCCCATCCGCAGCAAGTCCTCGAACAATACCTGCCCGCTGACCGCAGCGGCCGGGTGATCGTCATCGGTGCCGGCAAAGCTGCGGCGGCCATGGCGCAGGTGGTCGAGCGTTGCTGGCAGGGCGAAGTCACGGGCCTGGTGGTGACCCGCTATGGCCACGGCGCGCCCTGCCAGAAAATCGAAGTGGTCGAAGCCGCCCATCCGGTGCCGGACGCCGCTGGCCTGGAAGTGGCCGGACGGGTACTCGAACTGGTGAGCAACCTGAACGAAGACGACCGAGTGATTTTCCTGCTGTCCGGGGGCGGCTCCGCGTTGCTGGCGTTGCCCGCAGCCGGCATCACCCTGGCTGACAAGCAATCGATCAACAAAGCCCTGCTCAAATCCGGCGCCACCATTGGCGAGATGAATTGCGTGCGCAAGCATCTCTCGGCGATCAAGGGTGGGCGGTTGGGCAAAGCCTGCTGGCCGGCGACGGTCTACACCTACGCAATTTCCGATGTGCCGGGCGACTTGGCCACGGTCATCGCCTCCGGTCCGACGGTGGCCGACCCCAGCACGTCGGCCGATGCCCTGGCGATCCTCAGGCGCTACGACATCGACGTACCGGCCTCGGTGCGCGCCTGGCTGCAAAGCCCCGAGTCGGAGACCGTCAAGCCCGGCGACCCGAGCCTGGCCCGCAGTCATTTCCAACTGATCGCCCGCCCGCAACAATCCCTGGAAGCCGCCGCTGTGAAAGCCCGCCAGGCCGGTTTCAGTCCGTTGATCCTGGGCGATCTGGAAGGCGAATCCCGGGAGGTGGCGAAAGTCCACGCCGGCATCGCCCGACAAATCGCCCAACACGGCCAGCCCTTGGCGGCGCCGTGCGTGATCCTGTCGGGCGGCGAAACCACGGTTACCGTTCGTGGCAATGGCCGTGGCGGACGTAACGCCGAGTTTCTCCTGAGCCTCACCGACAGCCTCAAGGGCCACCCCGGCATCTATGCGCTGGCGGGCGACACCGACGGCATCGACGGATCCGAAGACAACGCCGGCGCGCTCATGACCCCGGACAGCTATCGCCGCGCCGTCGAATTGGGCCTGAGCGCCAGCGACGAATTGGATAACAACAACGGCTACGGCTACTTCGCTGCCCTGGATGCGCTGATCGTCACCGAGCCGACCCGCACCAACGTCAACGACTTCCGCGCCATCCTGATCCTAGAGAATCCAAAAAATGACGCCCGATAAGAAGGTCAAGATCCTCGCGACACTAGGCCCCGCCACCCGCGGGATCGATGACATTCGCGAACTGGTGCAGGCCGGCGTGAACATCTTTCGCCTGAATTTCAGCCATGGCGACCACGCCGACCATGCCCAGCGCTACCAGTGGATCCGCGAAGTCGAGCAGCAGCTCAATTATCCACTGGGCATCCTGATGGACTTGCAGGGCCCGAAGCTGCGGGTCGGTAGATTTGCCGACGGCAAGGTGCTGCTGCAACGGGGCCAGGCCTTGCGCCTGGACCTGGATCCGACGCCGGGGGATCAACGTCGGGTGAACCTGCCCCATCCGCAAATCATTGCGGCGCTGGAGCCTGGCATGGACCTGCTGCTGGACGACGGCAAGCTGCGCCTGCGGGTGGTCGCCCGACACGCCGACGCCATCGACACCGAAGTGCTCAATGGTGGCGAATTGTCGGACCGCAAAGGCGTGAACGTGCCGCAAGCCGTGCTGGACCTGAGCCCTTTGACCGCCAAGGACCGTCGCGACTTGAGCTTCGGCCTGGAGCTGGGCGTGGACTGGGTGGCGCTGTCGTTCGTGCAACGCCCCGAGGATATCCGCGAAGCCCGCGCGCTGATCGGCAACAAGGCGTTCTTGATGGCCAAGATCGAGAAACCCTCGGCCGTCGCCCAGTTGCGGGAAATCGCCGAGTTGAGCGACGCAATCATGGTTGCCCGCGGTGACCTGGGTGTGGAGGTGCCGGCCGAGAGCGTGCCGCAAATCCAGAAAAACATCATCAGCACCTGCCGCGCCCTCGGCAAACCGGTGGTCGTCGCGACGCAGATGCTTGAGTCGATGCGTTTTTCCCCGGCGCCGACCCGCGCCGAGGTCACCGACGTCGCCAACGCCGTGGCCGAAGGCGCCGATGCGGTGATGCTGTCGGCGGAAACCGCCTCGGGCGACTATCCCCTCGAAGCCGTGCAGATGATGAGCAAGATCATTCGCCAGGTGGAAAGCGGCCCGGACTACCAGGCGCAGTTGGACGTCAGCCGGCCGAAAGCCGAGGCCACGGTGTCGGACGCGATCAGTTGCGCGATCCGTCGGATCAGCAACGTGCTGCCGGTGGCGGTGCTGGTGAATTACAGCGAATCGGGCAGTTCCAGCTTGCGGGCAGCGCGGGAACGGCCGACGGTGCCGATCCTCAATCTGACGCCGAATCTCCAGGCGGCGCGCCGCCTGACCGTGGCGTGGGGTGTGCACTCGGTGGTCAACGATCGGTTGAAGCAAGTGGATGAGGTGTGCTCCACGGCACTGGAAATTGCCCAGGCCCAAGGCATGGCCCAGCGCGGCGACACCTTGCTGATCACCGCGGGCGTGCCGTTTGGACAGCCGGGTTCAACCAATTCGCTGCGCATTGAGACGTTGATCTGATTTTCCGTGGCGAGGGAGCTTGCTTCTCGCCACCATGTTTCCTTATCCCTGACCCATATGCCCAATCATTGCTCACCCTCCCAGTGCCCCGACTGGGCGACCGCCCTGCTCAACGGCTTCAGCCAGATTTTCCTCCAGCGTCATCCGCTGTGCGGCTTGCTGTGTCTGGTGGCCATTCTGCTGACGGCGCCCGCCTTGCTCGGCGGTGCGCTGCTGGGCGGCGTGGCGGGTTTGTTGACCGCGCAGCGACGCGGTTATGCCAAGGAACACCGGCAGGCCGGGCTGTTCAGCTACAACGGCATCCTATTGGGATTGCTGCTGAGCCTGATATTTCCCTGGTCGGTTTTGCTGCCACTATTGATCATCGCCAGCGCAGGTCTCAGCGCGATGTTGAGCCAACAATGGCTCAAGCGAACCCCACGCCCACGCTGCCTGCCGGCCTACACCGCGCCTTTCGTCGGGCTTGGCTGGCTCCTGCTGGGTTTTGTCCCGCAGGCACCCGCGCCCACATCGTTGGAGATGACTTATCCCTCTTTGCTGGCCGCCCCTTTGAACGGCCTCGGACAGGTCATGTTTCTCGACCATCCGCTCGCCGGTGCGCTGATCGCCATCGGTTTGCTGATTGCCAACCGTCGCGCCGCTGCCTGGGCGCTGTCCGGTTCGGTCGCCGGCCTGGTTTTCACCGGGTTGCATCAAGACACGCTGCAAGCCCTGTCCGGACTGGGCGGCTACAACCCGGCGCTGGCCGCCCTGGCGCTGAGCCAACAGCGCGGTCAACCATGGAAGCCACTGGCCGGCATGCTGCTGGCGGTCCTCCTCACGCCAGGTTTCGCGGCGCTGGGCCTGGCACCGCTGACAGCGCCGTTCATCCTCGCGTGCTGGCTGGTGCAGGCGACCGAGCGGCTGTGGCATCAGGCCAGCCTCGACACTGCGCCTTGCACTCCGCGGGGCAATCACCCTAGGCTTCGCTGAATATCGATCAGGCGAAGGTTATGGACAGCAGCAACAACTGGCGTGAACGCCTCTATGTGATCATTTTCCAGACCGACACCGTGGCCGGCCGGCGCTTCGACAGCGCGCTGCTGCTGATCATCCTCGCCAGCCTGGTGATCGTGATGCTCGACAGCATCGACAGCGTGCACAAGAACTACGCCACGCTACTGGCCGCCATCGAATGGGGCTTCACCTTCATCTTCATCGTGGAGTACGGCTTGCGCCTCTACTGCTCGCCAAAGCCGCTGCGCTACGCGTTCAGTTTCTACGGGCTGGTAGATTTGCTGGCGATCGTGCCGGGCATCCTCGCGCTGTACTACAGCGATGCCCAATATCTGCTGATCGTGCGGATCATCCGCATGTTGCGGATTTTCCGGGTGCTCAAGCTCAGCCCGTACCTCAAGCAGGCCAACTACCTGTTAGCCGCGCTACGGGGCAGCAAGCAGAAAATCATCGTGTTCCTGGTCAGCGTATCGACCCTGGTCACGGTGTTCGGCACGCTGATGTACGTCATCGAAGGCCCCGAGCACGGCTTCACCAGCATTCCGAAAGGAATCTATTGGGCTATCGTGACATTGACCACGGTGGGCTTCGGCGACATCGTGCCGAAAACCCCGCTGGGCCAAGTGGTTTCATCCTTGGTGATGATCACCGGTTACTCGATCATCGCCGTGCCTACGGGAATTTTCACCGCCGAGCTGGCCAACGCCATGCGCGGCGACCAGCTCAAGCACGACTGCCCGGTGTGCAGTAAAAACAACCATGAACATGGCGCCGCCTTTTGCTCCCGTTGTGGCAACGCGCTGTTCAAGAAATTGGAATAAGCAAAGCACTTTTAAATACTTGAAGGCCTATAAGCCAATCGCTAGTGTGCTGGCTTATCGCCCTACTCTTTCAATAAAAAGGAATTCGCAGTGAAGAAATTCTTTGGCGCCACCCTTCTCGCCGCCGGCCTGACGTTCGGCAGCCTGGCCCACGCCGCCCCGACCCTGCTCAATGTTTCCTACGACGTGATGCGTGATTTCTACAAGGACTACAACACTGCGTTCCAGAAACATTGGCAGGCCGAGCACAACGAGAACATCACCGTGCAGATGTCCTTCGGCGGTTCCAGCAAACAGGCGCGCTCGGTGATCGACGGATTGCCGGCGGATGTCATCACCATGAACATGGCCACCGACATCAATGCCCTGGCGGACAACGGCAAACTGGTCCCAGAGAACTGGGTCACCCGCCTGCCGAACAACAGTGCGCCGTTCACCTCGGCCACGGTGTTTATCGTGCGCAAGGGCAACCCGAAGGCACTGAAGGACTGGCCGGACCTGCTCAAGGACGGCGTGCAAGTGATCGTGCCCAACCCGAAAACCTCCGGCAATGGCCGCTACACCTATCTGTCGGCGTGGGGTTATGTACTCAAGAATGGCGGCGACGAGAACAAGGCCAAGGACTTCGTCGGCAAGCTGTTCAAGCAAGCGCCCGTGCTGGACACCGGCGGACGCGCGGCCACCACGACTTTCATGACCAACCAGATCGGCGACGTGTTGGTGACCTTTGAAAACGAAGCGGAAATGATCGCCCGTGAATTTGGCCGCGACCAGTTCGAAGTGGTTTACCCAAGCGTGTCCGCCGAAGCCGAGCCACCGGTCAGCGTTGTGGATAAAGTCGTCGAGAAAAAAGGCTCCCGTGCGGCCGCCGAGGCGTACCTGAAATACTTGTGGTCGCCAGAAGGCCAGGAAATCGCTGCGGCCAATTACCTGCGCCCTCGGGACCCGGCGGTGTTGGCGAAATACACCGACCGCTTCCCGAAAGTCGACTTCCTCTCGGTGGAAAAAACCTTCGGCGACTGGCGCACCGTGCAGAAGACCCACTTCAATGACGGTGGGATTTTCGACCAGATCTATAACGGCCGGTGAGGCGCTGATTCGCCTAGGATTGCAATCAAGCTTTTGTGGCGAGGGAGCTTGCTCCCGCTGGGGTGAAGCAGCCCTATGGCGCCTTCTCCTTTGCGTCTGCTGTGCAGCCGAGCGGGAGCAAGCTCCCTCGCCACATAAGCGTTCATCGCAGCAATCACCATCAACCGCAAGCATGACTGCTATCAACCCCAAGCCCTGTTCCAGAGCCCTGCAAGTCTTTAGCCTCTCGCCATCCCTTTCAATCGATCGATGAGATTGCCATGAGTGCTCATTCACCCGCCTCGCCCGCCACCCTGACACGGGGCATGGTCCTGTTGTTCGCCTTCTGCTGCGGCGCCATTGTCGCCAACATCTACTACGCCCAGCCCATCATCGAACTGATTGCGCCCGACGTCGGCCTGTCCAGCACCATGGCCAGCCTGATCGTCTCGCTCACCCAGATCGGTTATGCCCTGGGGCTGTTTTTCCTGGTGCCACTGGGCGACCTGCTGGAAAACCGCCGCCTGATGATCCTCACCACCGTGGTCGCGATTGCCAGCCTGTTGGGCGCGGCGTTCACCGAGCAACCGAACGTATTCCTGCTGGTTTCGTTGCTGGTGGGGTTCAGTTCGGTCTCGGTCCAGGTGCTGATTCCGCTTGCCGCGCACTTGGCGCCGGAAGAATCGCGCGGTCGCGTCGTGGGCGGGATCATGGGCGGGCTGTTGCTCGGGATCCTGTTGGCCCGGCCGGTGTCCAGCCTCGTGGCGGACCATTTCGGTTGGCGGGCGATGTTCATGATCGCCGCAGCGCTGATGGCCGCGATCAGTATCGTCCTGGCGGTCACCGTGCCCAAGCGCCAGCCCGACCACCGTGCCTCCTACGGGCAACTGCTGGGCTCGCTCGGCACGCTGCTGCGCCAGCAACCGCAGTTGCGTCAGCGAGCTTTCTATCAGGCTTGCATGTTCGCCACGTTCAGCCTGTTCTGGACCGCCGTACCCCTGGAGCTGTCGCGCAACCACGGCCTGTCCCAGACCGAGATCGCGCTGTTCGCCCTGGTGGGTGCCATCGGCGCCATCGCGGCGCCCATTGCTGGCCGCCTCGCCGATGCAGGACACACGCGCATCGCCTCGCTGCTGGCCATGCTGTTCGCCGCCCTGAGTTTCCTGCCTGCGTTCATTCACCCGTTGTACAGCGTCATCGGCCTGGCAGTGACCGGTGTGGTGCTGGACTTCTGTGTGCAGATGAACATGGTCCTGGGTCAGCGCACTATCTATGGCCTGGATGCGAAAAGTCGCAGCCGGCTGAACGCGCTGTACATGACCAGCATTTTTGTCGGCGGTGCGTTCGGCTCGTCGATCGCCAGTGCGGTCTACGAACATGGCGGCTGGTTGTGGGTGGTGATCGTCGGCAGCGCCTTCCCGTTGCTGGCGTTGCTGCGCTTCTTGAGTGCTTCGCAGAAATCCACGCTGGCAACGGCCTGAGAGCCTGCCGCGATAACGTCAGGCCATAAAAAAATGCCCGACAGGTCAGTACCTGTCGGGCATTTTTGCTGGAGCGGTCAGACCCGCACGTTGCCACGCGGCCCGGCAATCGCCCAGATAATCAGGCCCAACACCGGCAGCAGGAGGATCAGCAGCACCCACAGGACCTTCGCCCCGGTGCCCGCGCCGCTCTTGAGCACATTGATGATGGCCCAGATATCGAGCGCCAGGATGATCAGGCCAATCAGGCCGTTGAAAGTGGAACCCATGGTGTCGCTCCCAAATGGTGATATGCACACTTAGGATAGCGGCGCCGGGGCAAGGGTTCCGTATTATTGCATCAGACGTGAACCGCGACCTTGAGCGCTTCCAGGGCGGGCGCAGCGGCGATGCCGACTTCAGCGCACAGCGCCAGCACGCGCGGCAGGTCATTGCCGTACACCAGTACCATTTGCAGTTCATCGTCGAGCAACTGACTGAAGTTCATCAGCACGTAGCCGCCGTTTTCCTTGTTCAGGCTGCTCATCTGGATCTGGATGCGGTTGAGTGCGGTCAGCGCTTCGGTCTTGGCCAGTTGCTTGGGCTTGAGGTTGAAGGCGACACCGGGGCCGAACGAGGCGACGATCTGCTCGAACAACTCGACGTAGGAGTCAGCCTGGAACAACACCGTGTCCGGCAGGCTGCCCACCACCACCCATTCGCCCAACGGGATGGGGAAGGTGTCGTCGTAGTTGATGTCCGTATTGGCCGCCAGGAAAGCCACCGGATCGGCATAGGCCTGGGCCGCTTCGTCGGCGATTTTCTCAATGTCCGCTTCACCGAGGCAGCCGGAGCTGATTTTACTGATGAGTTCGGCGAGTGCGGCTTTCATTGGGCGAATCCTGTGACTGAATTTTCAGGCGCGCAGGATAGCGCATCACATCGGCTGATGTCAGGGCAGATCCTGTGACGGCGGAACTCGCTCTCAGCCCAACAGTTTCTCCAACTGCGCCGTGGTATCCACCCCGCCCATGGTCTTGGCCGCATCCAGGGCCGAGACGCCGTTGGCATCCTTGGCCTTGGGATCGGCGCCCTTGCTGATCAGGTAATCGACGATTTCCACCCGGTTGAACATCGCCGCCATCATCAAGGCCGTGCGGCCATCAAATGAGCAACCTTCCACTTGCGCGCCGCCGTCCACCAAGGCCGAGACCACCGCCAGGTCGCCCTTGAACGCCGCGCCGGCAATCGGACTCTGGCCGTTGTCATTGCGAATTTCCGGATCGGCCTGGTTTTCCAGCAACACTTTCACGGTTTCCACATGCCCGTGGTAAGCGGCGAGCATCAGCAAGGTGTCGCCCTTGTGGTTACGCAGGTTCGGCGGCAGGCCTTTGCTCAGCAGCGCAGCCATCATCGCGGCATCGCCCTGGCGCGCGACGTTGAACACCTGCTCGGCAAATTCCGCAGCCTCTTCCGGGGTCATCTGGCGGCTTGTATCGGACATGGGAAAACTCCAGTTGGCTCTTCGCAAAGCCGCTAGTTTCCCGAGGGACTTAGGCGCTGTCATCCCTTTTTTCCCTGCAACAGCCATAGCCAGAATCAATAGCGGTACTGCCCGCCCTGGATCCGCGTCGCCAGTTGCCGGTCTACTCGCACGTAGGTCGCGGTATCGGGCAGCCAAGCGAAGACCGGTTCGTCGCTGGCGAGGCAAGGGTCGAAGCCTTCAGCCTTGAGCCGGGTCTTCTGGTATTTGAAGGTGCCCGTGGTGTCCATCTTCACTTTGATGCGCAGGAACAGCGGCACGGCGTAGCCAGGCAACTCGCCCTGGAGAAACTGCAATAGTTCACTGAAGTCCAGCGTCGCAAGGGATTCGGACGGCGTGATCGCGGCCATGCCGGCACGGCCATTGGTGCCGTTGACTTCCACGCCATAAGCCACCGCCTCGCAGATCTGCGGGTGTTGCAGCAGCACGTTCTCGACTTCCGTGGTCGAGACGTTTTCGCCCTTCCAACGATAAGTGTCGCCAAGGCGATCAACGAACTGTCCATGGCCGAACCCGATGTTGCGCAGCAAGTCGCCCGTATTGAAATAGCGGTCGCCGGGGACAAAGACATCCCGGCAGATGGTTTTTTCAGTCTTGGCCGCATCGGTGTAGCCGTCCAGCGGCGCCTTGTCGTCGATGCGCGCCAACAGCAGGCCCGGCTCGCCCTTGGGGACTTTCTGCATGCGTCCTTGCAGGTTGCGCAAGGGCGCGCCGCTGTCGTGGTCGTACTGCACCAACGCCCAGCCCATCAGGGAAAAACCCACCGTGTTATCGAAATTCAGAATATTGGTGAAGCCGATATTGCCGTCGCTGGCCGCATACAACTCGCAGATGTGACCGACACCGAAGCGGGTCTTGAAGGCCGCCCAGGCGCCTGGGCGCAGACCGTTGCCAATCATTTTGGTCACGGCGTGCTGCCGGTCCGTGCCGTTCTCAGGCTGGTCGACCAGGTAGCGGCACAACTCGCCGACATAACCCAAGGTGGTCGCGCGGTAACGGCGAACGTCGTTCCAGAACTGACTGGCGCTGAATTTGCGGCGGATCACAAACCCCGACGCACCACAAACCGCCGCGCCCCAGCACACACACAGACCGGTGGCGTGATACAGCGGCAGCGTGCAATAGACGATGTCCTCGGGCTGCATGTCCAGGGCGATCAGCCCGAAACTGGTGGCGGTGCGCATCCAACGGCCATGGCGGAAAACGCCGGCCTTGGGCAGTCCGGTAGTGCCTGAGGTGTAGAGGTAGAAGCACGGGTCGTTGAGGAAGACCTGCTGGCTGCTGGCCGGATTATCGCCCGGGTATTGCTCGCTGTTGCTTATCAGGTCAACGAATCCGCACGGAGCCGCGGCGCTTTCCTGATCCTCCACCCACCAGGTACGGGCCTCCGACAGCGCAGTCCGACCGCGCACGTCGTTGAACACTGCGACTCGCTCGTCCCCGACCACCACGGCAACGGGCGCGACCAGCGCCAGGCTATGGACCAACGCATCGCCGGTTTGCGAGGTATTGATCATCGCGCTGACGGCGCCGACCTTTGCCACCGCCAGCACGGTTATCAACAGTTGTGGACGGTTTTCCAGGAAAAGCGCCACGCAGTCGCCCTTGCCGATGCCTTGCGCCTGGAGGTAATGGGCGATGCGGTTGGCCTGCGCGTTGACCTGTGCATAACTCAGCACCGTGTCGCCGTACAGCAACGCCGGGCCTTGGGGATTACGTTGCGTGGCCTGCTCGAAGCACCAGCCCAAGCCGCAGGGCTGGCTGGGGTCTTGGACGTTGGCGAGCTTCATGCCTTTGACAAGGCGCGGAACAGCCCTGGCGATGGCCGGCAGTTTGCGCAGCATCATGCCCCAGGTAATAGCGTCGCTGGGTGTACGACTCATGGGTGATCCTTCCCCGTCCGGCCTTATGGACCGCGGTTCTTGTTATAGGTTGTGCGAAATCTGGAGTCGAAAGTACGCCAGCGATTCGGCGGCTGTACACGCGGTTTTTGCAATGTTTTGTATCCGCAACCCAAGGCCAGGCGAAGCGTGAGCGTGCGAGCGTAGTTTGGTTCCAAAAATCTGCTCCAACCACGCAAAATGCAGGATGCACGATGGCCATTCATGCAAGATGCACGAAAGCGAAAATTCGGTAAGAATATAACCTATTGTTTTTTATGGAATTTTCTATCGATCAAATGCTGGCACAGACACTGCAACTACCCCTCCACGGTTTGCCACACCATGGAGCAGTCAACTATGAACATGATTCAAGAGAAGTTTGCATCGCTGTTTTCCAACTACGAAGTCACTACCCAGGCTCGCCCGGATGGCGGCATCCTGCTGACCTTGCGCAACAGCGACGGCAAACTGTTCAAACGCACGATTTCCTACGCTCAGTTGCACGCTGGCGACCAGTTGTCCTGGGCAATCAGCGCCATTCGCCGTGACCTGGCTGAACAGGCCAGCGAGCTGCCGCCGGTCGCCATGTTGCAGAGCCAGCATCGCTTTGCGCTGCCGACTTATCACAGCGCCTGATAGCAACGTCCCTGTAACAACGACCCTGATCGGGCCATGAAGCTTTGCGGCTGCATGGCCCGATTTCGTTTGGGCGACGTGCTGCGCCTCAGAAACTCGCCGGATCGATCCGCGCAAAGCTTTCCACGGTTTCATGGCCCACCAGCTCACCACCTTCACGCGCCAAGCCACAAGTCGCCATGCCGGCATCGCGAGCCGCGTCCAGTTCCTCGACGATATCCGACAGGAACAGGATTTCCCCCGGCGCAACGCCCACCGCCACGCTGATCCGCTGGTAGGACTGCACGTCCCGCTTGGGCCCCGACGTGGTGTCGAAATAGCCGCTGAACAGCGGCGACAGGTCGCCCGCTTCGGAACAGCCGAAAATCAGTTTCTGCGCCTGGATCGAACCCGAGGAATAGACAAACAGGCGATAGCCTTGCTGGTGCCAATTTTTGAGCGCCTGTACCGCGTCCGGATAAACATGACCTTTCAACTGTCCGGCCTGGTAGCCCTGTTCCCAGACCATGCCCTGCAACGCCTTGAGCGGCGTGGCCTTGCGGTCCTCGGCGATCCAGCCCAAGAGGATGGCGATGACCCGCTCGGTATCGGCGTGGCCTTCACCACTGTCGCGGCGCACAGCGTCCAATTGCTCGGCTACATCAACGCGCGCGGCGTTCTGCCGGACAAAATCCGGCAGGTGTTCAGCGGCGTAGGGAAACAACACGTCGAATACAAAACTCACCGCGCTGGTGGTGCCTTCGATGTCCGTGAGGATGGCTTTGATCGTCATGAGCTCAGTCCTCCAGGCGCGGGAAACGGCTGGCGATGTCGTCGCCGGTAAACTTCGCGACCCAACCTTCGGGATTGTTGAACAGGCGAATGGCAACGAAATGCGGCTGTTCGCCCATGTCGAACCAATGCGGTGTACCGGCGGGCACCGAGATCAGGTCGTTCTTTTCACAGAGGACCGCGTAGACGTAGTCGTCGATATGCAAGGTAAACAAGCCACGACCGGCGACGAAAAATCGTACCTCGTCCTCTCCATGGCGGTGTTCATCGAGGAATTTGGCGCGCAGTTCGGCTTTTTGCGGGTGATCGCTGTTGAGGCTGATGACATCGACCGTGACGTAGCCGCGCTCGGTCATCAGCTTGTCGATCTGGGTCCGGTAGGCGGCGATCACTTCCTCTTGGCTGGCGCCGGGCTGGATCTTGGCCGCGGCTTCCCATCGGTCGAAGCGCACGCCCTTCTCGGCCAGGGTCGAGGCAATGTCTTCAAAGTGGGTCAGCACCTTGTTCGGAATCTCGGGACTCGATACGTGGTAGACAGACAGGCTGCTCATGGCAATGGCTCCAGCAAATTAACGGTTCAGGAGTGCGCGGGTCTTGAGTTCGCACTCGAACAGGAATTCGAACGCTTCGATCTGCCGCAGCGCATCGTTCATGCGCGGGCCCCAGGTGTACAAGCCGTGGCCACGAATCAGGTAGCCGACGCAATCGGGGTGCGCCTCCAACCATGGCTGCACCTTGGCGGCCAGGCGCGTGATGTCCTGGTCGTTGTCGAAAATCGGCACGCGAACCTGGGATTCGTGCGTAGTGATCCCACTGAAGGCTTTTTGCAGTTCGTAGTCTTCAAAGTCAATGAAGGCTTCGCTCGTCAGGCGCGACAGCACCGTGGCATTCACTGAATGGGTGTGCAACACCGCGCCGATCTGCGGCCGCCAGCGATACAACTGAGTGTGGAGCAGGGTTTCGGCGGACGGTTTCTTGCCCGGTTCCAGGCTGTTGCCATCCAGGTCGGTGGCGAGCACATCGTCGATGTCCAGCTGTCCCTTGTGTTTTCCCGACACGGTGAGCAGGGCCTGGTCAGGCGAAAGCCGCGCCGAATAGTTGCTGCTGGTGGCCGGGGACCAGCCGCGACCATACAAAAAACGCCCGGCGTCGATGATTTCCTGGGCGAGCTGTTCACGGGTAAGGCTCATGGCCTGTCCTCTTGCATGCGTGTGGCAATGATAACGGCTGCAGCCAAGGCTGCGAGGCTGGCGATATTGAACGTCCATCCGGCGCCCAACGCATTCCAGCTGTAGCCGGAATACAACGCGCCCAGCGCCCCGCCGGTGCCAGCCAGCGCGGCGTACAGCGCCTGGCCCTGGCCTTGTTGGCGAGGGCCGAAGCTACGTTGCACGAAATGAATGGCGGCGGCGTGAAAGCTGCCGAATGTCGCCGCGTGCAACACCTGGGCAAACAACAGCACCCAGAGAAACTCCGCCAGCGACCCGAGCAGCAACCAGCGCAGCGCCGCCAGCAGGAAGCTGGCGATCAGCACCCGGCGCACGGAAAACCGCGCCAGGATCCGGCTCATCAGCAGGAACACCAGCACCTCGGCGACCACGCCAACGGCCCAGAGCACGCCGATCAATCCACGGCTGTAACCCAGGCGCTCCAGGTGCAAGGTCAGAAATGTGTAGTAAGGCCCATGGCTCAGTTGCATCAAACCGACGCAGGCATAAAACGCCAGCACCCCCGGGTTGCGCAATTGCCGCAGAAAACCGTCCCCAGCCACTCGCGGCCCCTGCACGGGCTGGGCGTTGGGCACCCAGAAACTGCTGAGCACGATACCGGCCATGATCAGGGCCAGGGCTACCGGATAGACGTCCAGGCTCAGCCACTGGAACAACCGCCCCAGCAGCACCACGGTGATGATAAAACCGATGGAGCCCCACAGGCGGACCTGGCTGTAGCGCGACGCTTGCCCGCTCAGGTGGGCCAGGGTGATGACCTCGAACTGCGGCAGCACCGCATGCCAGAAGAACGCATGCAGCGCCATGACCATCGCCAGCCAAGCGTAGCTTTTATCAATGAAAATCAGCGAGAAGCTCAGCAGCGTACAGATCGCGCCGAAGCGTACGATCGCCAGGCGCCGGCCGGTGTAGTCCCCGAGCCAGCCCCAGAGATTCGGCGCCACGCAGCGCATCAGCATGGGAATCGCCACCAGCTCGCCGATACGCGCCGCGTTGAAACCCAGGTGATCGAAGTACAGCGCAAGGAACGGCGCGGTCGAACCGAGCAACGCAAAGTAAAACAGATAGAAACTGGAAAGCCGCCAGTACGGCAACGCCGCCATGGTCGTCAGGCCACGGCGGTCGGCTGGCCAGTCATCAAAGCTGACCCAACACCGGCGTGCCGACCCGAACGTCGGCGTTCTGGCCGCGATGACGCAGCAGATGATCCATCAACACAATCGCCATCATCGCTTCGGCGATCGGCGTCGCGCGGATGCCCACGCAAGGGTCGTGGCGGCCCTTGGTGATGACGTCAACCGGATTGCCATGAACGTCGATGGAGCGTCCGGGCGTGGTGATGCTGGACGTCGGCTTCAAGGCCAGGTGCGCGACAATCGGCTGGCCCGAGGAAATGCCGCCGAGGATGCCGCCGGCATTGTTGCTCAGGAAACCCTCAGGCGTCAGTTCGTCGCGATGCTCGGTGCCGCGCTGGGCGACACAGGCGAAACCGGCTCCGATCTCCACGCCCTTCACCGCGTTGATGCTCATCAGCGCGTGGGCCAGTTCGGCGTCGAGGCGGTCGAAGATCGGCTCGCCCAGGCCAGGCATCACGCCCTCGGCAACCACGGTGATCTTCGCGCCGACCGAATCCTGGTCCCGGCGCAGCTGGTCCATGTAGGCCTCCAGTTCCGGCACCTTGTCCGGGTCGGGGCTGAAGAAGGCGTTCTGCTCCACCGAGTCCCAGGTCTTGAACGGGATCTCGATCGGGCCCAACTGGCTCATGTAGCCTCGGATGACGATGCCCTGGCTGGCCAGGTACTTCTTGGCAATCGCCCCGGCCGCCACGCGCATGGCGGTTTCCCGCGCCGAGCTGCGGCCGCCGCCACGGTAGTCGCGCTCGCCGTATTTGTGATGATAGGTGTAGTCGGCGTGGGCCGGGCGGAACAAGTCCTTGATGGCCGAGTAGTCCTTGGACTTCTGGTCGGTATTGCGAATCAGCAGGCCAATCGCGCAACCGGTGGTGCGCCCCTCGAACACCCCGGAAAGTATTTCGACTTCATCGGCTTCCTGGCGCTGGGTGGTGTGGCGGCTGGTGCCGGGCTTGCGACGGTCCAGATCACGCTGCAGGTCCTCCAGGGAAATCTCCAGGCCCGGCGGGCAGCCGTCGACAATGGCGACCAACGCCGGGCCATGGCTTTCGCCCGCGGTGGTGACAGTGAACAGCTTGCCGTAGGTATTGCCGGACATGCAGGGTGCTCCGTGAAATCGCTGAGAGACTCAACCTTGGATTCGTAGTGGGCGCCAGTATACGCAGGCTCCCCAAGTAGTTCATCCTCGAACCTTATCGGTGCCCGCCAGTCCAACCGGCACCTTTGCAACTAATGGCGTCATGATGTTAAGAGCGTTTGCCTTGAGCCTTACCCTGTTGACCGGCCTGCTTCCTGGTTTCGCCCAGGCCACCGTGCTGCAACGTCCCATCAGCCTCGACACCGGTAGCGGTGAGCTTTTCGGCTCGATGCTGCTGCCCAAGTCCGACACGCCGGTGCCGGTTGTCCTGATCATTTCAGGGTCAGGTCCTACGGATCGTGACGGAAACAACCCCGAGGGCGGGCGCAACGACAGCCTCAAGCGACTGGCCTGGGTGTTGGCCCGGCACAACATCGCCAGCGTGCGCTACGACAAGCGCGGCGTGGCGGCCAGCCTCGCGGCCACGCCCGACGAACGCAACCTGAGCGTCGAAGCCTATGTCGCCGATGCCGTGGCCTGGAGCCACAAACTGGCCGCTGATCCTCGGCTGGGCCCGTTGATCCTCCTCGGTCACAGCGAAGGCGCGCTGATCGCCAGCCTCGCCGCGCCCCAGGCCAACGCGGCGGCTGTCATCTCGGTGTCCGGCAGCGCTCGTCCGATTGACCAAGTGCTGCGCCAACAGCTCAGCAACCGCCTGCCACCGGCGCTGATGTTGCGCAGCAACGAATTGCTCGACAGCCTCAAGGCCGGCCGCCCCGACGCTGATGTGCCGCCGCAACTGCATGTCATCTTCCGCCCCAGCGTGCAGCCTTACCTCATTTCCTTGTTCCGTCAGGACCCGGCCCACGCCTTCGCCGCGCTGAAGATGCCGGCATTGATTATCCAGGGCAGCAACGATATCCAGGTCAGCGTCGACGACGCCAAGCGGTTGAAGGCCGCCAAGCCCGATGCGCAGTTGGCGTTGATCGAAGGCATGAACCATGTGATGCGCATCGTGCCCAACGACGTGAAACGGCAACTGGCTTCCTACAAGGATCCCAACCTGCCCCTGGCCGCCGAACTCGGCGCGCACATCCTGAACTTTATTGGCGCGCTGGCCGCCCGTTGAGCGGGATTAGTGGCCTATAGCCCTCCAGTCTTGGCAAAAACGGCCGATAAACCGGTGTCGGACAGCGCATTGGCTGCCGAGGAGCCGGCCTGGACAGGATTTTGCCGTTATGACTGAGACTGAAACTTCACCCGACGCCGTCGCCGAAACGGCCGCCTCACCTGCGGCGGACCTGCCTTGGGCGGACGTGCACGCCGAGCATCACAAAATGCTCCGGCTGGCCCCGCTCAAGACCGATCGCGCCACCGGCGTGCGACCGCTGCGGTTTGTCGAATTCAGCTATGCCGAGCGCCATAGCAAGGAGCGCAGCTTGCTGCGCATGAGCGTCCAGCTGCCGGGCCAGCGGGTGCGCAAGGAACAGAACCATCTGGATGTCTGGGCCGATCACGTCGAAAAACGCCTGTACTTCTCTCCCGACAGTTTGCAAGTCGAGCCGTTGAACCGAGGCATTGGTCGCTTCCTCGCCGCCCAAGGCATTACCTGGGCAAAGAAGCGCTGGTCGGGCTACCGGGTCGACGGTACCGATCTGAATAACAAGGACGCGCTGAACGAAGACACGCGTCTGCGCCGCGACCACTTCCTCAAGGCCCACGGTTTTGAAGTGGTCTACGCCGACGCCCAACACCTCAAGGGCAGCGTCAAGCCAGCCCAGGTCGGCGATCTGCTAGGTGACTGGAACACCGAGAAACTGCAATTCGTCGAGATCCTCGAAGCCGCGCAAATGCTCCAACAAGCCGAGCAGAACCTGGCGGAACAGGAAGTCAAACTCAAGAAGCAGGAAGAAAAGGTCAACAAGTTCAAACGCGAAGACACCGGTCTACGCTTCACCATTACCTGCCTGGTGGCGTTTGCGATGTTCCAGGCGGGGTTGCTGATCTGGATTGCGACGCGGCATTGAGCACCGTTGAACGTGGGGGCCGCCCCCGATCCCGTGGCGAGGGAGCTTGCTCCCTGCCACAAAGGCAGTCCGCCGTAGCCAGAATCAAACCCGCGAAGCAAACAACGCCTGGTGCTGACGGCACTGTTCGGCACTGAGCATGAACACCCCGTGCCCGCCGCGCTCGAAATCCAGCCAGGCAAAGTCGACTTGCGGGTACAGCGCTTCGACGTGCACCTGGCTGTTGCCCACTTCGACAATCAGCAATCCTTTGTCGGTCAGATGATCGGCCGCCTCAGCCAGCATCCGGCGAACCAGGTTCAAGCCGTCATCGCCGCAGGCCAGGCCCAGTTCAGGCTCATGCTGGTACTCCTGGGGCATGTCGGCGAAATCCTCCGCATCGACATAGGGCGGGTTCGACACGATCAGATCGAAACGTTGCCCAGGCAATCCATCGAAACCATCGCCCTGGACAGTAAACACCCGCTCGTCGACACCGTGGCGCTCGATGTTCTGGTTGGCCACCTCCAGCGCTTCGAACGACAGGTCGGCCAGCACCACTTCGGCCTCGGGAAATTCATAAGCACACGCGATACCGATGCAGCCGGAACCGGTGCAGAGGTCGAGAATCCGTGCCGGCTCCTGCCCCAACCAGGGTTCGAAGCGTTTTTCAATCAGCTCGCCGATGGGTGAGCGCGGGATAAGCACGCGCTCGTCAACGATGAAAGACATGCCGCAAAACCAGGCCTCACCCAGCAAGTAGGCAGTCGGGATGCGCTCGTCAATGCGTCGGCGCAGCAAGCGCTGGACGTGCACCAGCTCTTCGTCTTCGAGGCGGCAATCCAGGTAGCTGTCGGCAATTTCCCAAGGCAGGTGCAGCGCGCCAAGGACCAACTGGCGAGCTTCATCCCAGGCGTTATCGGTGCCATGGCCGAAAAACAGATCCTCCCCATGGAAACGGCTGACGGCCCAACGGATGTGGTCGCGCAGGGTGCGAAGGCGGGATGTGATCACGGCGGCAAACTCCAGGAAAATCGACGGGCGAGTCTAACAGCCAAACGCATGCCCACCCAAACACGCGCCAAGGGCGAACGAAAAGTGCCGGCTTAGCTGTAAGAATCTTCCCTTTTTTGCACGTCCTATTGAACAAGATGCCGAACTTGACAAGGCTGTAGGCCAGCAACGGCGGCCCTTGCGATGGAAGCGATTCACAGAACCGCTCAGCCGGAGGACAATGTCGCAAAAGCCCCACCCGAAGGAGCCCCAGAATGTCCGTTCCAAAAACGATGTTTCAACTCAGCGGCCGTGGTTATGCGGCGGCCAACCTGAGTCAAGCGACCCTGATCATCATCGATGCCCAGAAAGAATACCTCGCCGGCCCCTTGGCCCTGAGCGGCATGGACGCGGCGGTCGCGAACATCAAGCAATTGCTCGGCGCGGCCCGAGCCGCCGGGCGCCCGATCGTGCATGTGCGCCATCTCGGCACCCATGGCGGGCTGTTCGATCCGCAGGGCGAACGCGGCGAATTCATTCCGGGCCTCGAACCCCAGGGCGACGAAACCGTGATCGAAAAATTGCTCCCCAGCGCATTTCACGGCACAGAGCTGAAGAAGCGCCTCGAAGACTTCGGCCCCCTGGACCTGATCGTCTGCGGCTTCATGAGCCATTCCAGCGTCAGCACCACCGTGCGCGCCGCCAAGAACCTGGGGTTCCGTTGCACCCTCGTCGAAGACGCCTGCACCACCCGCGACCTGCCGCACAAAGGCGGCGTGCTGAGCGCCGAACAGGTGCACCAGACCGAAATGGCAATCATGGCGGACAACTTCGCCACCTTGGCCCTGACCCGCGACTTCACCTGATGCCCTCGATGAGCGGCCCGTTCCGCCGCTCATCCGCAAAAGCCTCCCATTTCCTTCAAATACCCTAGCCTCAGGAACAACCCGAACATCTTCCGGTCGAAGGGCCGATACCCATTGAGGAAGGTCGGAATGAAGATATCCGATGGTTTTGATGCACGTCGCTTGCGGCCCAAAGGCCCGAGCAACTGGCGATTTCGTTTCGGCGCGGCGATTGCCGCGCTGCTGGCAACGCTCGGTGTCCTGCTGGCCATGGCCGGTGCCGCCAGCCTGCTCGGCCGCCCACCCGCACTGGGTGAATTGAATGCCACCCCGCTCGGCTCGGCGATGATCCTGGCGATCGGCTTGCTGGTATTGCTGTTGGGCGTCTGGCTTTGGCGCCGTTGCCGCCGTCGCGCCCGCCAATCCCTGGAGCTGGCCATGTCTCCACATCTGATGAAAAAGCACGACTGACCCGCCATCCGACGTTTTCTTGCGCCTGATCCCCCAGGAGTTCGGTAAACTGGCCGGCCTTCGCGGAGGCTGACATGCAAGACGACGACTTTTCCCTGTTCAAAAGTGCCATCCAAGGCGTAAAACCGATCAAGCACGATCGCGCTGAAACCGGCAAACCCAAAGCCGATCGCGCGCAGATCGCCAAGTTGCGCCAAGCCGCCACCGTGCGTACCGATGCCGCCACCGTGGACGGTTTGTCCGATCAGTTTGTGATCGATGTCGGCCCTGAAGATGAGCTGATGTGGGCTCGCGACGGCGTGCAGGAAAGCCAGATGCGCAAGCTCAAGGTCGGCCAGATCCCCTTCGAAGGCAGCCTCGACCTGCACGGCATGACTGTCGAAAAAGCCCGGGAAACCCTCTGGGCCTTCCTCGCCGAGGCCACCAAATTCGAAATCCGCTGCGTGCGCGTCACCCACGGCAAAGCCGTGCGACTGGACGGCAAGCGACCGATGATCAAGAGTCACGTCAACACCTGGCTGCGCCAGCATCCGCAAGTGCTGGGCTTCACTTCCTGCCAGGCCAGACACGGCGGCGCCGGGGCGGTGTACGTGATGCTCAAGCGCACCATGATGGAAGGCCGCGACGAGTAGCCCTCGATTGCCGAGCTTGCAGCGCCGTGTCCGCCACCGTACCCTTGCCCTTTGCGTAAAATCCCCACAGGTAGTTTCATGTCTCTGGAACAGAATTACACCGCGATTCTCGGCCAATTGGGCGAGGACGTTTCCCGCGAGGGCCTGCTCGACACGCCCAAGCGCGCTGCCAAGGCCATGCAGTACCTTTGCCGCGGTTATGAACAGACCCTGGAAGAAGTCACCAACGGTGCCTTGTTCAGCTCCGACAACAGCGAGATGGTGCTGGTCAAGGACATCGAGTTGTACTCGCTGTGCGAGCATCACCTGCTCCCGTTTATCGGCAAGGCTCATGTCGCCTATATCCCGAGCGGCAAGGTCTTGGGCCTGTCGAAAGTTGCACGCATCGTTGACATGTACGCGCGTCGTTTGCAGATCCAGGAAAACCTCAGCCGCCAGATCGCCGATGCGGTCCAGCAAGTGACCGGTGCACTCGGCGTGGCGGTCGTCATCGAAGCCAAGCACATGTGCATGATGATGCGCGGTGTGGAAAAGCAGAACTCCTCGATGATCACTTCGGTGATGCTTGGCGAGTTCCGCGAAAATGCGGCGACGCGCATGGAGTTCCTCAGCCTCATCAAGTAACCCGTCGCGTAAAAAAACCGGCATTGATCGCCGGTTTTTTTTTGCCCGCGAAAAATCAGGTAAGCTGCGCGCCCTGTTCTTCCCGCGAGGCTTGTACCGTGATCGTCAAAGCGCTTCGAGTTGGCCTGGGCCAGCTCATCATCTTCCTCGATTTCATCACCCGGCCCGCCAAGAAACAGCGCACGGCCGACGCCCAGGCGCAAGTTGACCAGGCAGCCAGCGGCCTGACGCTGTATCAATTCCACGCCTGTCCTTTTTGCGTGAAGACCCGCCGCGCCCTACGCCGCCTCAACGTGCCGGTGGTCCTGCGCGACGCGAAGAATAACGAGCAGGATCGCCAAACGCTGCTGGAGCAAGGCGGCAGGATCAAAGTGCCGTGCCTGCGAATTGAAGAAAACGGCGAGACCACTTGGTTGTATGAGTCGAAAGTGATCATCGATTATCTGGATAAGCGCTTTTCGGCGGTCTAAGGATTTTCAAGGCAGTGGATGGCCTTATCGCGCGCAAGCGTCGAAGCCATCCCCCTGAAGTCACGCCGCTTCCGCGGCCAGCGCCTCACGCACCACGCCTGCCAAGCGCTTGAGTCCTTCATCCAGCCGTGCCGGATCGATGTGGCTGAAATTCAAGCGCAGATGCCCTGGGTGTTTGTCCGGGTCCGGAAAGAATGGCTCCCCCGGCATGAACGCGACGTCCGCCGTCAGCGCCGCGGCCAACAGGGTGCGGGTGTCCAGCGGTTGCTTGAGGGTCAGCCAGAAAAACAGCCCGCCCTGAGGCACGTTCCAGTCCGCCAGGTCGGAAAAGTGCCGTTGCAGCGCGGCTTGGAACCGGTCGCGACGCTCCCGGTAGAAATCCCTCAAATCGCTCAGATGGCTGCGGTACTGCTCGGTGCCGATCCATTGCAACGCCTGCCACTGGCCGATGCGGTTGGTGTGCAGATCCGCCGATTGCTTGAGCCGCAGCAGGTGCGGGAACAGGTCCGGGCTGGCAATCAAATAACCCACCCGCAGCCCCGGTAGCAGGGTCTTCGACACGGTGCCGGTGTAGATCCAACTGGCTTTTTTCAAGCGACTGACGATTGGCGTGGCACTGGCGCCGTCGAACGTCAGCTCACGGTAGGGTTCGTCCTCTACCAGGGTCACGCCAAACTCATCCAGCAGCGCCGCCACCGCATCGCGCTTGGCCTCGCTGTAGCGCACCGCCGAAGGATTCTGGAAGGTCGGGATCAGGTAGATGAACGCTGGCCGATGCCGCTCCAGCCTAGCCCGCAGTTGCTCCAGGTCCGGGCCATCCGCCTCCAGCGGCACGGTGATGCAGTTGGCGCCGAACAACTGGAAAATCTGCAGCGCCGCCAAGTAAGTCGGGGCTTCGAGCATGACCTCGGTGCCGATGTCGATGTGCAACTTCGCCGCCAGGTCGAGGGTTTGCTGGGAACCACTGACCACCATTACCTGGCTTGCCGTACATGGCAGATCCAAGGATCGCGCCTGCGCTGCCAACGCTTCACGCAGGGCCGGCTCACCTTCGCTCATGCCGTATTGGCCCATGGATCGCGGCATATCCTGCCAATCCACCTTCGGCAGCATGGCTTCGGCGGGCAGGCCACCCGCGAACGACATCACTTCCGGGCGCTGCGCCGCGGCGAGGATTTCTCGAATCAAAGAGCTCTTGAGGCGCGAGACACGTTCGGAAAATGCCATGGGGTCACCTGTAGCGAGGGTAGGGATAGATGAGTCAAACTGGTTGACTGAAATTACTCCGCCTTCTCCGGAAACGTCAATATGCTTGACCTTAAACACCCAACCTCCCAACAAATGGCCATGGAAGCTTTTTTCTTCGGCTACCAGGCGTTCACCGCCAAGGCCGATGAAATGCTCGAGCGTCGCGGGCTGAGCCGCGTGCATCAACGCATCGTTTTTTTCATCGCTCGTTATCCGTCCCTGAGCGTGAAGGAATTGCTGGCGCTGCTCGGCGTAAGTAAACAGGCGCTGAACATGCCGTTACGCCAGCTGATGGAAATGCATTTGGTCAACAGCGTTGCGTCCGAGACCGACAAGCGCAAGCGGCTGCTGGAATTGACGGCCGAAGGCGAGCGGTTTGAGCAGGCGCTGCGGCGCGAGCAGGTGAAATTGCTCGAACGGGTGTTTGCCGAGGCAGGCGAAGCAGCTGTCGATGGCTGGTTGGCGGTGAATCTGGGATTAGGGAAGGCTAGCGACTGACAGCTTGCGCGTCCGATCCCAAGGCATCCTCATGGCGATATATCCCTATCGCCATAAATTTCGTCTACAAAACAGAAAACATTATTTGCTTTATTTGTATACAAAAGCATAATTCGCCTCGTGCGAGTTCCTGACCAAGCGGTCAACAACTTCGCCAGCCTTACCTGCCTCAATGCCTCGCAGCCTTCCTCAGGGAACACGCGGTGCTGGAAATAACAATAAAACTCTTGAGGAGTACTCGCTGTGGAAAGCCGCAAACCCGAAGCCCAGACGCTGGATCTCTCGCCGCCATTACGCAGTGGCTGGCTGGAACGCCTCTTCAAACTCAGCTTGCATGGCACCACGGTGAAGACCGAGCTTATCGCCGGTGTGACGACCTTTATCACCATGGCCTACATCATCTTCGTCAACCCCAACATCATGGCCGACGCCGGCATTGATCACGGCGCCGCGTTCGTCGCCACCTGCATCGCCGCGGCCCTCGGTTGCCTGTTGATGGGCCTGTACGCCAACTGGCCGGTAGGCCTGGCACCCGGCATGGGCCTGAACGCTTTTTTTACCTACACCGTAGTCGGCACAATGGGCTACAACTGGGAAACCGCGCTGGGCGCGGTGTTTGTTTCCGGTGTGTTGTTCATGTTCCTTACCCTGTCGCGGGTCCGTGAGTGGTTGCTCAACAGCATCCCGGTCAGCCTCCGCTATGCGATGGGCGCGGGCGTCGGGCTGTTCCTTGGGCTGATCGGCCTGAAAACCGCCGGCATCGTCGTCGACAGCCCCGCCACGCTGATCAAGTTGGGCTCCCTGCACGAGCCTGGACCGCTGCTGGCCGCGGTGTGCTTTCTGATGATCGCTGTGCTCAGCTACCACCGCGTGTTCGGCGCGATCCTGATCAGCATCATTGCCGTGACCCTGGCCGGATGGGGCCTTGGACTGGTGCAATACAACGGTGTGATGTCCACGCCGCCAAGCCTCGCACCGACCTGGATGGCGATGGATGTGGCCGGCGTGTTCAATGTCAGCATGATCAGCGTGGTGTTGGCCTTCCTCTTCGTCCACATGTTCGACACCGCCGGCACCCTGATGGGCGTGGCCCAGCGCGCCGGCCTGGTGAAGCCCGATGGCAAGATCGAAAACCTGTCCAAGGCGCTGAAGGCTGACAGCGCTTCCAGCGTATTTGGCGCTATGGTCGGTGTGCCACCCGTCACCAGTTATGTGGAAAGCGCCGCCGGTGTCGCCGCCGGTGGCCGCACCGGGCTTACCGCCGTCACAGTCGGCGTGTTATTTATTGCCGCCATGTTCTTCGCACCGCTGGCTGGGATGATCCCGGCCTACGCTACCGCCGGCGCCTTGATCTATGTCGCCATGCTGATGATGGGCGGCATGGCCCACATCGAATGGGACGAAGCGACTGACAGCATCCCGGCAATCGTTACAGCCATCATGATGCCGCTGACCTTTTCGGTCGCCGATGGCATTGCGCTGGGTTTCATCACCTACGTGGTGCTAAAGGCTGGCACCGGTAAATACAAGGAAATATCCGTCAGCTTGTGGGCGCTCTGCGCGATCTTTATCGCCAAGTTCATCTTCTTGTAGACGGTACACATCTTCATCCGCCTCACCCCGTTGGTGGGGCTTTTGTGCATCAGGAGCAAAGCAATGAATCTGGAAACCTGGTTGTTGTTCAGCGGCGCCGCGTTAGTGGTGATCCTCATCCCCGGCCCGCTGTCGCTGCTGATGATCAGTAACAGCCTCAACTACGGCCTGCGCCGCTCTTATCCAGCGTTTCTCGGCGGGGTCATGGCCTCGATCTGCCTGTTGAGCGCTTCGGCGCTGGGGCTCGGGGCGCTGCTGCTGGCCTCGGAGCAATTGTTCAGCGCCCTGAAGATCGTCGGCGCGCTGTACCTGTTTTACCTCGCCTGGCAGAGCTGGCAGCAATCGCGCCAGCCTGCCCAGGCTGCCGAAGTGCCCCAGGCGGCCGCCGTTCCGCGCTTTCGCGCCTTGTTCGGTCGAGCGTTCGTACTGGGCGCGAGCAACCCGAAGGACATCCTCTTCTTCGCCGCCTTCCTGCCACAGTTCCTCAGCGCGCAACAACCGTTCCTCCCGCAGTTGCTGGTCATGATCGCCACCTGGACCGTGCTGGATCTTTTGTGCAAGTTGGCCTATGGCCTGGGCGCCCACGGCGCGGCGCGGTACCTGCGCACAGGCAAGGGCCAGAGCTGGTTCAACCGGGTCAGTGCGGGGTTGTTCAGCGGGGCGGGGGCGGCTTCGTTGTTCAGCCGCTAGACAGCAAAAGCTTCGCGAGCTTGCTCGCGAAGGCGCGCTCCCGGACAGCACTTTTCCACAGGCCAAAAAAAGCCCGCAGTGTGAGCGGGCTAAAAACCAAAGAAGCTATGCGCAATCGCTTCCAGGGCAAGGCAGCTGCTTGGGGGCTCAGCTGCCTCGATACGTTGAATAGGCGTAAGGTGAAATCAGCAAGGGCACATGGTAATGCTCTTGCTCCTGGGAAATACCAAAGCGCAGCACCACCACATCCAGGAACGCCGGTTCGGACAGCTGGACGCCACGGGCGCGATAGTAATCGCCGGCATGGAATTGAATCTGATAGACGCCGCTGCGGTAGTCATCCCCTTGCAACAGCGGTGTATCGCAACGGCCGTCGCTATTGGTCAATGCACTGGCGACCAAGTGCAATTGCGAACCTTCAACGCGGTACAGCTCGACCTTGATCGAGCTGCCCGGGCAGCCGTGTGCGGCATCCAAAACGTGTGTAGTCAGACGTCCCATTGATTGTGCGTGCCTCGCTGCTGAGCAGCCCGGCACGGCGCCTCCTGAGTCAGTTGAAAGACAGGCCGCACCGTTTCGAAGCACGAAACGATGCAGCAGTGGACGAATTAAGACACTTCAAACAGAAATTGTACACAATTAAAAACACGAATCTGCCTGATTTGGCTGATGATGCACGCGGCACTTCGATCTGTGCCCGATCCAGCGCACCCGGAGGCTGCCAGGGTATAAATTGACCAAGTGGGCAGATTTCTTGCAGTGTAGACAAACCGTCGCCTGCGGTAAAAAATGCAAAAAACGGGCTTACAAGTCGCTCGATAAGTTGTATACAATCACTCCATCGTCGTGACGCCAGCCAGATATTCAAGCCCGAGCGCCACCCACATGGTTCGAACAAGAAGGAAGACTGCAGTGAGCGCTGACTACCCACGCGACCTGATCGGTTACGGCAGTAACCCTCCCCATCCTCATTGGCCGGGCAATGCCCGCATCGCCCTGTCCTTCGTGCTCAACTACGAAGAAGGCGGCGAGCGCAACATCCTGCATGGCGACCGTGAGTCCGAAGCGTTCCTCTCGGAAATGGTGTCGGCGCAACCGCTGTTGGGCGAGCGCAACATGAGCATGGAGTCGCTGTATGAGTATGGTAGCCGTGCCGGTGTCTGGCGCATCCTCAAGTTGTTCAAGGAATTCGACATTCCGCTGACCGTCTTCGCCGTCGCCATGGCCGCGCAGCGCCACCCCGACGTGATCCGCGCCATGGTCGCCGCCGGTCATGAAATCTGCAGCCACGGCTATCGCTGGATCGACTACCAGTACATGGATGAAGCCCAGGAGCGCGAGCACATGCTCGAAGCGATCCGCATCCTCACTGAAATCACTGGCGAACGCCCGCTGGGCTGGTACACCGGCCGCACCGGTCCCAACACCCGCCGGCTGGTGATGGAAGAAGGCGGTTTCCTTTATGACAGCGACACCTACGACGACGACCTGCCCTACTGGGAACCGAACAACCCCACCGGCAAGCCGCATCTGGTGATCCCGTACACCCTCGACACCAACGATATGCGTTTTACCCAGGTGCAGGGTTTCAACAAGGGCGACGATTTCTTCCAGTACCTGAAGGACGCTTTCGACGTGTTATACGCCGAAGGCGCCGAAGCACCGAAGATGCTTTCCATCGGCCTGCACTGCCGGCTGATCGGCCACCCCGCGCGCCTGGCCTCTCTCAAGCGTTTCCTCGAATACGCCAAGAGCCATGAGCAGGTCTGGTTCAGTCGCCGCGTCGATATTGCTCGTCACTGGCAGCAGGCTCATCCGTATCAGGGGCCGTCCAAATGACCGCTTTCCAGACCCTCAAGCCTTCTACGCTGAGCCGCGAAGCCTTCATCAAAGCCTTCGCCGATATCTATGAACATTCGCCATGGGTGGCCGAGAAAGCTTTCGATCTGGGCCAGGATCCGTCGATCGACCAGATCGAAACCCTGCATCAGCGCATGAGCGACATCCTGTTGAGCGCCGATCACGCCAGCCAACTGGCGTTGATCAACGCTCACCCGGACCTGGCCGGCAAAGCTGCCGTCCAGGGCCAACTGACCGAAGCCAGCACGAACGAACAGGCTGGCGCCGGTATTCACCAATGCACGGCCGAAGAGTTCCAGCGCTTCACCGAGCTGAACGAGGCCTACAAAGCCAAGTTCAAGTTTCCCTTCATCATGGCGGTAAAAGGCAGCAACCGGCACCAGATCCTCGCCGCGTTCGAAACGCGCATCCATAACTCGACAGACGTCGAATTCAAATGCGCACTGGCCGAGATCAACAAGATCGCGTTGTTCCGATTACTGACCCTTTAGCGAGCAGCACCTCAAGACCAGGTCCTGCAAGCATCCCCAGCCAACTTATCAAAGGCAGACAAGAAGAATGAAAGCTTACGCCGTACCGTTCGAGAAGTTCGTCAACCTGGCCGACGCCCGCCTGGGTACCAAAATCATCTCGGTGACCGACGACTGGTTCGCCGACGCCAACCGGCTGTTCCAGCCGACCCCGGCCGTGTGGAAGGAGGGCGTATTCGATGACAACGGCAAATGGATGGACGGCTGGGAGTCGCGCCGCAAGCGCTTCGAAGGCTACGACAGCGCGGTGATTCGCCTCGGTGTACCCGGCTCGATCAAGGGCGTGGACATCGACACCTCATTCTTCACCGGCAACTACCCGCCGTCGGCCTCCCTGGAAGCCTGTTTCCTGGCGGAAGGCGAGCCGGACGAAAACACCCAGTGGACCGAAGTGCTGTCGGCCGTCGAGTTGAAAGGCGACAGCCACCACTACCACGAAATCGGCAATGACCAAGCCTTCAGCCACCTGCGCTTCAACATCTATCCGGATGGTGGCGTGGCTCGCCTGCGGGTGTACGGCATTCCATACCGTGACTGGTCGGCCGTGGGCGACAACGAACAGATCGACCTGGCTGCTGCCCTCAACGGTGGCCGCGCCCTGGCCTGCTCCGACGAACACTTCGGCCGCATGAGCAACATCCTCAACCCGGGCCGTGGCATCAACATGGGCGACGGCTGGGAAACCGCCCGTCGTCGCACCCCCGGCAATGACTGGGTGATTGTCGCCCTGGGCCACGCCGGCATCGTTGAAAAAGTCGTCGTCGACACGCTGCACTTCAAGGGCAACTACCCCGACAGTTGCTCGATCCAGGGCGCATTCGTCAAGGGCGGCACCGACAGCCAGATCGAGACCCAGTCGCTGTTCTGGCGCGAACTGCTGCCGAGCCAGAAGCTGGAGATGCACGCCGAACACACCTTTGCCGAACAGATCAAGGCGCTGGGACCGATCACCCACATTCGCCTGAATGTGTTCCCGGACGGTGGCGTGAGTCGCCTGCGTGTATTGGGCAAGGTAGCTAAATAAGACTGCGATGATCGTTCCCACGCTCTGCGTGGGAATGCATACCGTGACGCTCCGCGTCACAGTGGACGCGGAGCGTCCATGGCGGCGTACCCACGCAGAGCGTGGGTACGATCAAACTCAAAAGATTAAGAAGACCAGCATGCGCACACTCAAGATCGAACCGCTGACCAAAGAAGCCTTCGCCCCGTTCGGTGACGTGATCGAAACCGACGGCAGCGATCACTTCATGATCAACAACGGTTCGACCATGCGCTTCCATCGCCTGGCGACGGTTGAAACCGCTACGCCGGACGATCAGGCGATCATCAGCATTTTCCGCTCCGACGCGCAGGACATGCCGCTGACCGTGCGCATGCTGGAGCGTCATCCGCTGGGCAGCCAAGCCTTCATTCCGCTGCTCGGCAACCCCTTTCTGATCGTGGTCGCGCCACTTGGCGATGCACCTGTATCAGGCTTGGTCCGCGCCTTCGTCACCAACGGCAGGCAGGGCATCAATTACCATCGCGGCGTCTGGCACCACCCGGTGCTGACGATCGAAAAGCGGGATGACTTCCTGGTGGTTGATCGCAGTGGCACAGGTAATAACTGCGATGAGCATTTTTTCAAAGAGGATGAGTACTTGATCCTCGCCCCCCACCAATAAGAGAAGGTCCGATCACCCGAAACAAGGGTGACGGGCGAGAGGTAAAGACTGTGGAAGCACATTTGCTGGAATGGCTGAACCTGAGCATTCGCTGGGTTCATATGATCACTGGCGTGGCCTGGATCGGCGCGTCGTTCTACTTCGTCTGGCTGGAAAACAACCTCAATCGCGTCAACCCCCGCAGCGGCCTGGCGGGCGACCTGTGGGCCATCCACGGTGGCGGTATCTATCACCTGGAAAAATACAAACTCGCGCCACCGTCCATGCCGGACAACCTGCACTGGTTCAAATGGGAAGCCTACTTCACCTGGATGTCGGGCATCGCCCTGCTGTGCGTGGTGTTCTATTGGAACCCGACTGTCTACCTGCTGGCTCCCGGCAGCAGCTTGAGTGGCGCCGAGGGCGTGGCCCTGGGCATCGGTTCTTTGTTCGTCGGCTGGTTCGTCTACTCCTTTCTTTGCGACTCCGCCCTGGGCAAGCGCCCTGCCCTGCTCGGCCTGATCCTTTTCGTGCTGTTGATCGCCGCGGCATACGGGTTCAGCAAGGTGTTCAGCGGTCGTGGGGCTTACCTGCACGTGGGCGCGGTCATCGGCACGATCATGGTCGGTAACGTGTTCCGCATCATCATGCCGGCACAACGGGCCTTGGTCGCGGCCATCGCCGAGAATCGCACGCCTGACCCGGCGTTGCCGGCCAAGGGCTTGTTACGCTCGCGCCACAACAACTACTTCACCCTGCCGGTGCTGTTCATCATGATCAGCAACCACTTCCCGAGCACCTACGGCAGCCAATACAACTGGCTGATCCTGGCAGGGATCGCCGTGGCGGCGGTGTTGGTGCGGCACTACTTCAACACGCGGCATGACAGCAACAAATTCGCCTGGACCTTGCCGGTAGGTGCCCTGGCGATGATCTGCCTGGCTTATGTCACCGGCCCCAAGCCCATGTCCACCGCGCCGGAAGTGGCCAAGAACCCGAGCGTCATCGAGTACCAGCCATTGCCGGAGACCGCAGTGGGCGGTGGCGCCAAACCGGCGACGGCGGCGACCGCCCCGGCAGCGGCGCCCACCCAGGCTTCCAACGCCCAAGGCCCTTCGTTCGAGAAAGTCCATAGCGTGATCCAGGAACGCTGCTCGGTCTGCCATTCGGCCAAACCCACCAGTCCGCTGTTCAGCGCAGCGCCGGGCGGGGTGATGTTCGACACGCCGCAGCAGATCCAGCAAGAGGCCGCGCGCATCCAGGCCCAGGCGGTGACCACGCAGATCATGCCGCTGGGCAACATCACGCAGATGACCCAGCAGGAACGCGATCTGATCGGCGCCTGGATCACCCAAGGCGCGCGCACCAACTAGTTCCGTTACACACGCAATACCGCAGACAGGCAGACCGGCACCCGACCGGTCGCCCGTCAGCGGCTGCCTGCGCCTCAACAATAAGAACAAGAGGAACGCCCCCATGCAGATGCCCGACCGTTACTCACAACTCGTCGCAAATGCGCCGTTGCCGCGCACTTGAGCCTCTACGGGCAAGTCCGTATCCTGCGCGGCCGTTCGAACCCGGACACCTCATAACAACAATCAAAACCTGAGCGACTCACCGACTTTCAGCCCTTGCCACAAACAAAAAGCTGACCGAACGGATGTTTTGTCCGTGGAAAAAGGCGCCACACCAGAGCGCTGACGACAAGAAACGCGGTACCACCTACCTTTGGGAGCAAACCGAATGAAACGTACGAGCACCAACCTGATACTCGCGGGATCGTTGTTGGCCGGGGGCCAGGCGATGGCAGGCGATCTCCTCCAGTGGCAGAACAACAGCCTGAGCTACCTCTATGGCAAGGATTTCCAGATCAATCCGCGCATCCAGCAAACCGTGACGTTCGAGCACGCCGATGCCTGGAAATACGGCGACAACTTCTTCTTCCTCGACCGGATCTTCTACAACGGCCAGGACGACAGCAATTCCGGCCCGAACACTTATTACGGCGAATTCAGCCCACGCTTGTCGTTCGGCAAGATCTTCGACCAGAAGCTCGCCCTGGGTCCGGTCAAGGACGTCCTGCTGGCCATGACCTACGAGTTCGGCGAAGGCGACAACGAGTCATACCTGATCGGCCCGGGTTTCGACCTGGCGATTCCCGGTTTCGATTACTTCCAACTGAATTTCTACAATCGCCAGACCGAAGGCCCGCGTGCCGGCGACAACGTCTGGCAGATCACCCCGGTCTGGGCCATTACCGTGCCCGTGGGTTCATCCGACATCCTGTTCGACGGGTTCATCGATTGGGTCGTGGACAATGACACCAATTCCAAGGGCACGTACCACGCCAACCTGCACATCGTCCCGCAGATCAAATACGACTTGGGCAAGGCGTTGAAACTGGGCGCCAAGCAGCTGTATGTCGGCGTGGAATATGACTACTGGAAAAACAAGTACGCGATTGAAGACAGCGATGGGTTCAAGACCAACCAGAGCAATACCAGCTTTTTGCTGAAGTACCACTTCTGATCGAAACAAGCGTTCCCAGCAGGTCCATTGTCGGCGCGAGCCGGCTCACGGTAACGGTGGACCTGCTTGCAACCCTAGAAACCGGCATAACGCGTCACGCTGCGCCAACGCATCCTGACGCCCCAGCTCGATCAACTCGCCGCAATAACCTGCCTCGAACAGTAGATAACTCAGCACTCCGGCGCCGCTGGTCTTGGTCGCACCCGGCCCGCGCAAGAATACCCGCAACGCACGCGGTAACTCCTGGCGATGGCGGGCGGCGATCTCGTCGATTGGCTGGCTCGGCGAAATCACCAGCACCTCCACCGGAGCTGCGCCGAGGGCGTGGGCCGGTACGTCGTCGGGTAGCATGTGACTGAACTGGTTCAGGCGCTCGAGCAGCTCGATGTCGCTTTCCAGGCTGTCGATGAACGTGCTGTTGAGCATATGGCCGCCGATCTGTGCGAGGGTCGGTTGCTGGCCGGTGTAGGTGCGCTCCGTCGGAGTCAGCCCACCCGCGCCACGGGGGTTGCCGCTCACACCGATGACCAGCACTCGATTCGCCCCCAGGTGCAGGGCCGGGCTGATCGGCGCCGATTGGCGCACCGCGCCGTCGCCGAAATACTGTGGGCCGATCTTGACCGGAGCGAACAGCAAGGGAATCGCCGAGCTGGCCAGCAGATGCTCCACCGTCAGCTGCGTGGGCACACCGATGCGCCGATGCCGAAGCCAGGCGCCAATGGTGCCGCGACCTTGATAGAACGTCACCGCCTGTCCGGATTCGTAGCCGAACGCTGTCACCGCCACTGCGCGCAATTGATGCTCGGCGATCGCCTGTTCGATGCCCGACGCGTGAAATTGTGCCTGGAGCAGCTCGCGCAGCGGCGAACTGTCGATCAGCGCCACTGGCAGCTTGGCGCCCAGGCCGAGCAGGCTATGACTGAAAAAACGCGTCGCCTGGCCCATCACTCCACGCCAGTCGCTGCGCATGACCTGATGGCTGCGCACCGCCTGCCAGAAGGCCGTCAGGCGTTCGATGGCGTTCTTGAAATCCATCGCCCCACTCGCCAGGCTGACCGCATTGATCGCTCCGGCCGACGTGCCGACGATCACCGGGAAAGGATTTCGCGCCCCGTCCGGCAACAACTCGGCGATGGCCGCCAGTACGCCTACCTGATACGCCGCTCGAGCCCCGCCGCCGGAAAGAATCAAACCTGTTACCGGTTCAGCTGGGGTCATCGCAATACTCCGTCGTCAGTCAATTAGGCTACACGCTCAACCACGCTTTTCGTACAACTTCGGCTCGCCCGGTGGACGGGTCTTGAACCGCCGGTGGGCCCAGAGGTACTGCTCGGGGCACTGGCTTACCGAGCGTTCCACCCATTGGTTGATCCGCAGGCAATCGGCCTCTTCGGTCTCGCCCGGAAAATCTTCCAGCGGCGCCTGGATCACCAGACGATAGCCGCTGCCATCGGCCATGCGTTCCTGGACGAACGGCACGACCAGCGCCTTGCCCAAGCGGGCGAATTTGCTGGTTGCGGTCACTGTCGCCGCCTGGATACCGAACAGCGGCACGAACACACTTTGCTTGGCGCCGTAGTCCTGGTCCGGCGCATACCAGATCGCCCGGCCGGCGCGCAGCAACTTGAGCATGCCGCGCACATCATCGCGCTCCACCGCCAGGGAATCGAGGTTGTGGCGCTCACGGCCCCGGCGCTGGATGTAGTCGAACAGCGGGTTCTTGTGCTCACGATACATGCCATCGATGGTGTGCTGCTGCCCCAGCAACGCCGCGCCGATTTCCAGCGTGGTGAAATGCAGCGCCATCAGGATCACGCCCTTGCCGTCGCGCTGGGCCTGCTTGAGATGCTCGAGCCCTTCGACATGGGCGAGCTTCGCCAGGCGCGAACGTGACCACCACCAGCTCATGGCCATTTCGAAGAAGGCGATGCCAGTGGAGGCAAAGTTTTCCTTGAGCAAGCGCTTGCGTTCGGCAGCGGACTTATCGGGGAAACACAACTCCAGGTTGCGACTGGCGATGCGCCGCCGGTCGCCGGCCACCCGGAACATCAGCGCGCCCAAGAGACGACCGACCCGCAGTAACAGCGGATAAGGCAACTGGACCATCAGCCACAACAATCCCAGGCCACACCACAGCAGCCAGAAACGCGGATGAAAAAACGCAGCTCGAAAACGCGGGCGATCCATTACAGCTTCCATCAAGACCTGGGCCGCGCATTCTACATTGTTCGACTCGGCTTGCGGCTCGCGGGCGATCTCGTTATAAGTCTCGGCACTTTTAGTGACAAGTCGTTGTACGCCGACCATGAGCCAAACCGAACCGCTAGACCAAGATCCCGTGTTCCAGCTGAAGGGCAGCATGCTCGCCATTACGGTGCTGGAACTGGCCCGTAACGACCTGGAAGGTCTTGACCGGCAGTTGGCGGCGAAAGTCGCCCAGGCCCCGAATTTTTTCAGCAACGCCCCGCTGGTGCTGGCGTTGGACAAGCTGCCGGCCGGCGAAGGCTCGGTGGATTTGCCAGGCCTGATGCGCGTTTGCCGCCAGCACGGCCTGCGCACCCTGGCGATCCGCGCCAGCCGCATTGAAGACATCGCCGCCGCCATCGCCGTGGACATTCCGGTGCTGCCGCCCTCCGGCGCCCGCGAACGCGTGCTGGAGCTGAGCCCGGCCGAACCGAAAAAGCCGGAAAAACCGCCAGAGCCCTCCGTCAAGCCCACTCGAATCATCACCTCGCCGGTGCGCGGCGGACAGCAGATCTACGCCCAGGGTGGCGATCTGGTCATCGTGTCCTCGGTCAGCCCGGGCGCGGAACTTCTGGCCGATGGCAACATCCATGTATACGGCCCGATGCGCGGCCGAGCGCTGGCCGGTGTCAAGGGCGACACCAAGGCGAGGATTTTCTGTCAGCAGTTGAGCGCGGAACTGGTCTCCATCGCTGGGCATTACAAGGTTTCCGAGGATTTGCGGCGCGACCCGTTGTGGGGGGCCGGCGTCCAGGTCAGCCTTTCGGGCGACGTGTTGAACATCATTCGGCTTTAACGGATACTGCCGCATTTTCCAAGCATCTCTAAAACGTAGCGAAAACGGCTTAAAGGACGTAGGAAAAAGATCAGGCAGTGTTTACCGAAGGTAGACCCCGCCGCACATCCGATTCCAGCCAAGCCTGTCCAATTGCAGCAGTTTTCCAGAGATGTTTTTCAGGGGCTGACAAAGTCCTTTTTCCTTAGGGGTGAAACACCTTGGCCAAGATTCTCGTGGTTACATCCGGCAAGGGTGGTGTGGGTAAGACCACCACCAGCGCCGCTATCGGTACCGGCCTCGCCTTGCGCGGCCACAAAACAGTCATCGTCGACTTCGACGTCGGCCTGCGTAACCTCGACCTGATCATGGGTTGCGAGCGTCGCGTGGTCTATGACTTCGTCAACGTGGTCAACGGCGAAGCGAACCTGCAGCAGGCCCTGATCAAGGACAAGCGCCTTGAAAACCTCTACGTGCTGGCCGCCAGCCAGACCCGCGACAAAGACGCGCTGACCCAGGAAGGCGTGGAAAAAGTCCTGATGCAACTCAAGGAAGACTTCGAGTTCGTGGTTTGCGACTCCCCGGCCGGTATCGAGAAGGGTGCCCACCTGGCCATGTACTTCGCGGACGAAGCGATTGTCGTGACCAACCCGGAAGTGTCGTCGGTACGTGACTCCGACCGCATGCTGGGCCTGTTGGCGAGCAAATCCCGACGCGCCGAGAAAGGCGAAGAGCCGATCAAGGAACACTTGCTGCTGACCCGCTACAATCCGCAACGCGTCAGCGACGGCGAAATGCTCGGCGTCGAAGACGTCAAGGAAATCCTCGCGGTGACCCTGCTGGGCGTGATTCCAGAATCCCAAGCCGTACTCAAGGCCTCGAACTCCGGTGTGCCGGTCATTCTTGACGACCAGAGCGACGCCGGCCAGGCGTACAGCGATGCAGTCGATCGACTGCTGGGCAAAACCGTCGAGCATCGATTCCTCGATGTCACGAAGAAAGGTTTCTTCGAGCGCCTGTTTGGAGGTAGGTAATGAACCTTTTTGACTTCTTTCGTGCCAACAAAAAGCCAAGTACTGCCTCGGTAGCGAAAGAGCGTCTACAGATCATCGTGGCGCACGAACGCGGCCAACGCAGCACCCCGGATTACCTGCCTGCGTTGCAGAAGGAACTGGTGGAAGTGATCCGCAAGTACGTCAATATCGGCAACGATGACGTGCATGTCGCACTGGAAAGCCAGGGCAGCTGCTCGATCCTGGAACTCAATATCACCCTGCCGGATCGCTGATCGCACCGGCGGGAGCCACGGCGGCTCGGGCTCTTCTGCTCTTCCTTGGGGAATTGAGAAAGGCCCGAGCCGCCGTTGGCGTTTGTAACGAGACTGTTTAATGCCCCTGTCCAACATCCGCATTATCCACCAGGACGCCGCCGTGCTCGTGGTCGACAAGCCGACCCTGTTGCTCTCCGTGCCTGGCCGGGCGGACGACAACAAAGACTGCCTGATCACCCGCCTGCAGGAAAACGGCTATCCGGAAGCACGAATCGTGCACCGGCTGGACTGGGAGACGTCGGGCATCATCCTGTTGGCCCGCGACCCGGATACGCATCGCGAACTGTCTCGGCAGTTTCATGACCGTGAAACCGAAAAAGCCTACACGGCGTTGTGCTGGGGCCAACCGGAGCTGGACAGCGGCAGCATCGATCTGCCCTTGCGCTACGACCCGCCGACCAAACCTCGTCACGTGGTGGACCATGAACAAGGCAAACACGCCCTGACGTTCTGGCGCGTGCTGGAACGCTGCGACGACTGGTGTCGGGTCGAGCTGACGCCGATCACCGGGCGCTCGCACCAGTTGCGGGTGCACATGCTTTCCATCGGCCATCCGTTGCTGGGTGACGGACTCTACGCCCACCCGCAGGCCTTGGCCGCCTGGCCACGCTTGTGCCTGCACGCCAGCATGCTCAGCTTCACCCACCCGCAAAGTGGCGAGCGCCTGCGCTTCGAATGCCCGGCGCCGTTCTGAGAAACACCCTCGCCACAGTTCCGCCAGGAATGCTCACCAACGCTGCTAATACGGTAAACTCCCGCCCATTGCTGTCTGGAGTTATTTATGCGCGCAGAGTTGAACCAAGGCCTCATCGACTTCCTCAGGGCCTCCCCCACCCCATTCCACGCCACCGCCAGCCTTGTCCAGCGCCTGGAGGCGGCGGGTTACCAGCGTCTTGACGAACGCGAAACCTGGGCCACCGAAGCCAACGGTCGTTATTACGTCACGCGCAACGATTCCTCGATCATCGCCTTCAAGCTCGGCCGCAACTCACCGCTGCACGACGGCATCCGCCTGGTCGGCGCCCATACCGACAGCCCTTGCCTGCGGGTCAAGCCGCAGCCTGAACTGCAACGCCACGGGTTCTGGCAGCTGGGCGTCGAAGTCTACGGCGGCGCGCTGCTGGCGCCATGGTTCGACCGTGACCTGTCGTTGGCCGGTCGCGTGACCTTCCGCCGCGATGGCAAGGTCGAGAGCCAATTGATCGATTTCAAGGCACCGGTCGCCACGATTCCAAACCTGGCCATTCACCTCAATCGCGAAGCCAACCAGGGCTGGGCGATCAACCCGCAGAACGAGCTGCCGCCGATTCTCGCGCAGTTCGCCGGCGACGAGCGCGTCGATTTCCGTGCCGTGCTCACCGATCAACTGGCCCGCGAACATAGCCTGAATGCCGACGTCGTGCTCGATTACGAGCTGAGTTTCTACGACACCCAAAGCGCCGCGGTCATCGGCCTGAACGGCGATTTCATTGCTGGCGCGCGCCTGGACAACCTGCTGTCGTGCTACGCCGGGCTGCAGGCCTTGCTGACCGCCGACACCGAGGAAACCTGCGTGCTGGTGTGCAATGATCACGAAGAAGTCGGCTCGTGCTCGGCCTGTGGCGCCGACGGTCCGATGCTCGAACAGACCCTGCGTCGCCTGCTGCCCGAAGGTGAAGAGTTCGTACGAACCATTCAGAAATCCCTGCTGGTGTCTGCCGACAACGCCCACGGCGTGCATCCCAACTATGCCGACAAGCACGACGCCAACCACGGCCCCAAACTCAACGCCGGGCCGGTGATCAAGGTCAACAGCAACCAGCGCTACGCCACCAACAGCGAAACCGCCGGGTTCTTCCGCCATCTGTGCATGGCCGAAGAGGTGCCGGTGCAGAGCTTCGTGGTGCGCAGCGACATGGGCTGCGGCTCGACCATCGGCCCGATCACCGCCAGCCAACTGGGCGTGCGCACGGTGGACATCGGCCTGCCGACGTTCGCCATGCATTCGATCCGCGAGCTGTGCGGCAGCCATGACCTGGCGCATCTGGTGAAAGTGCTGAGCGCGTTCTACGCCTGTCGCGAATTGCCGTAAGCCTTCGTGGCGAGGGAGCTTGCTCCCGCTGGGTGGCGCAGCCGCCCCAAATTTGCAACTGAATGCAGATATGCCAGTGCTGCGCACTGGAGCGGGAGCAAGCTTCCTCGCCACAAGAGCGTTCGCTTCGAAATGTGCGAAGGCTAATGATCTGCCCGCCAAACCCCGACTAGACTGACCTTATCCCTCCCGACAAGGCTGTCGCCATGATTTCCATGTCTTCGTTCAACGCCATGCTGGTGCCCATCATCGCCGGCATGATCCTGCTCGCCATCGGCTTCAATTTCCGCGACAAGAACGTCGGGGTGTTCGCCATGTGGATTGGCATGTTGCTTATCCTCTTGACCGTGCTTTTCAGGATCATGGCCAAGCTCAACGAGTCTTCCTGAGCCCGCTTCAAACTGGCTGCGCCGGGACGTCGACGCCGACATGAATCGCATCGTGCCGCCAGAACTCCAGGTCGCAATCGATCAAGCGCTGGTGCTGGTCATAATTGACCCGCGCAATCCGCAACCCAGGGCTACCGACCGAGACTTTCAGCGCCGCCGCCGCTTCTGGCTGTAGCGACGTCGGCACGATTTCGAATCTCACCCGGCCGTAGTGCAGGTCGTAATGGCTCGCATACAACTCGGTCATCGACTGGTTGAGGTCGAACTCCAGGATGTCCGGAAAATACAGTGGGTTCAGGTAATGCTCGACGTATAGCACCAGGCGTTCATCTATGCGCCGGGTGCGGCAGATCTGGATGACGCTTGACAGTGCCGGCAATTGGAGCCAGGCGCACACCGCCGCCGAGGCCGGCTGCAGGCGCGCCGAGATCACTTCGGTGGACGGCACTCGCCCCTGGGCAGCGACCATGGCGTGGAAATGACTGCGCTGCATCAGGTTATAGGCCAGCCGTGGCGGCGAGACAAACCAGCCTCGACGCTCCTCCCGGTAGATCTGTCCCTGGGCTTCGAGCTGCAACAGCGCCTCGCGAACGGTAATCCGGGTGGTGCCGAACAATTCGCTGAGCTTGCGCTCGGCCGGCAACTTGCAACCGGGCGCCAGCAAGCCGTGGTCGATCTGCTCTTGCAGGACCTGCCCGATGGTTGTCACCGCTTTGGTTGCCTCAACGCGCATCAACGTTACCTATCTGGACTAGACCAGCACTGTTTCGGGGCAGGATCGTCACCGTGTCGATCCGCAATTCACGCCTTCAAGCCTAGGCGTTAAGCATGACTGGCAGATGACAGAACCGCTGAACGGTCTGTCCGTATCCTTGCAATTTAACGGCCATGTCCTTGCAGATCAGTTGTTTATCCATGGTCTACGCTTATGACGCAGCGAGCCTCAATGAGCCTGACGATTGCTGGCGAACTTCCCATCGACATCAAAATGTCATGGGACGCGCCTACATTGGCTCAGGTATTGCTGACCTAGACCAACACAACCGCAATCGCAGCGTTGAAAACGCCCATAGGAGCTTCGGATGAAACGGCTTTTCCTGGCATCACTGTTAGGCTCGACCATTGCCATGTGCACCGCCGCCATGGCCGCTGATACCGATCTGAAAACACTGGAAGCCGCTGCGAAAGCGGAAGGCGCCGTCAACAGCGTCGGCATGCCCGACGACTGGGCGAACTGGAAAGGCACCTGGGACGACCTGGCCAAGCTCTACGGTTTGAAACACATCGATACCGACATGAGCTCGGCCCAGGAAATCGCCAAGTTCGCCGCCGAGAAAGACAACGCCAGCGCCGATATCGGTGACGTCGGCGCGGCCTTCGGCCCGATCGCAGTCAAGCAAGGCGTGGTGCAACCCTACAAGCCAAGCACTTGGGAACAGATCCCGGACTGGGCCAAGGACAAGGACGGCAACTGGGCACTCGCCTACACCGGCACCATCGCCTTCATCGTCAATAAGAAACTGCTGCACGGCTCCGATGTACCGACCAAATGGGCCGATCTGAAAACCGGTAAGTACAAGGTCTCGATTGGCGACGTGAGTACCGCCGCCCAGGCCGCCAACGGCGTGCTGGCAGCGGCCCTGGCCAACGGCGGCAACGAGAAAAACGTTCAACCGGCCTTGTTGATGTTCGCCGAGATCGCCAAGCAGGGACGCCTTTCCATGGCCAACCCGACCATCGCCACGATGGAAAAAGGTGAAGTCGAAGTCGGTGTGGTCTGGGATTTCAACGGCCTGAGCTACAAAGCCAAGATGGCAAACCCGGATGACTACGTCGTGCTGATTCCGTCCGACGGCTCGGTCATCTCCGGCTACACCACCATCATCAACAAATACGCCAAGCACCCGAACGCCGCCAAGCTGACCCGCGAATACATCTTCAGCGACGCCGGGCAGATCAACCTGGCCAAAGGCAACGCCCGCCCCATCCGAGCCGAGCACTTGAAACTGCCGGAAGAAGTCCAGGCCAAGTTGCTGCCGAACGAGCAGTACAAAGGCGTGACCCCGATCAAGGATGCGGACGCGTGGGAGAAGACTTCCAAGGCACTGCCGCAGATGTGGAATGAACACGTCATCGTCGAGATGAAGTGAGGCGCTAGCCCCGCTCGGATATCCGCTGGGAATTCTTGTGGGAGCGGGCTTGCTCGCTTCCACCGGGACCCTGGTTCGTTCGAGTTTCCTGGTCCTTGTCCCGGAGTCGCGGTATCCATGAAGCACAACGTCATCCTGGTAGTGCTCGACGGCCTCAACCATGAAGTCGCCCGGCATGCCATGGGACATTTGCAGGCGTATGTTGGCGCAGGACGCGCGGCGCTCTACAAGTTGGAATGTGAACTACCCGCCCTGTCCCGCCCACTCTACGAATGCATCCTCACCGGCGTCGTGCCCATCGACAGCGGGATCGTGCACAACAATGTCTCGCGCCTGTCCAATCAGCGGAGCATTTTTCACTACGCCACCGACGCCGGCTTGAGCACGGCAGCCGCTGCGTATCATTGGGTCAGTGAGCTCTATAACGCGTCACCGTTCATAGCCGGCCGGGACCGTCATACCGAAAACCCCGACCTGCCGATTCAATACGGGCATTTCTACTGGAATGACCACTACCCCGATTCCCATCTGTTCGCCGACGCCGAACACTTGCGCCAGCGCTACCTGCCGAACTTCTTGCTGGTCCACCCGATGAACATCGACGATGCCGGCCACAAGCACGGCCTCGACACCCCGCAATACCGCAACAGTGCCCGCTCGGCCGACATAAACCTGGCGGTCTACCTGCAAGCCTGGCTCGACGCCGGTTACCAGGTGCTGGTGACCTCGGACCATGGCATGAACAACGACCGTTCCCACAACGGTTTGCTGGCCGAAGAACGGGAAGTGCCGCTGTTCGTGCTGGGTGACAGCTTCAGTTTCGATCCCGCTGCCGCGCCCAAGCAGACCGAACTGTGCGGCACCATTTGCCAATTGCTCGGCGTCGACCACGACAAACCTTATTGCCAGGAGTTACTCAAGTGAACGCCATGACGCGCGGCAAATGGCTGGCAGCGTTGTGCCTGGTGCCCTTCGCGATTTTCTTCATCGTGTTCCAGATCGCCCCGCTGCTTTGGGTGCTGGTCAACAGTCTGGAATCGGAAGAGTTCGGCTGGGGCCTGGCCAATTTCAGCAAGATCTTCAGCTCAAAGTTTTACCGGCAGGCGATCCAGCACAGCCTGGAAATCAGCTTCTGGTCCAGCGTCTTCGGCATCATCATCGCCGTTCTCGGCAGCTACTCCCTGCGCCGTGTCGATTCGCGGCTACGCAACTTCGTCAACGCGTTCGCTAACATGACCAGCAACTTCGCCGGCGTGCCCCTGGCCTTCGCCTTCATCATTTTGCTGGGGTTCAACGGCAGCATCACGATCATGCTCAAGCAGGCGGGGATCATCGAGGATTTCAACCTCTACTCGAAAACCGGCCTGATCATTCTCTACACGTACTTCCAGATTCCCCTCGGCGTGCTGCTGCTCTACCCAGCCTTTGATGCGTTGCGCGAAGACTGGCGAGAGTCCGCCGCCCTGCTCGGCGCCAACGGCTGGCAATTCTGGCGGCACATCGGCTTGCCGGTACTGACCCCGGCGCTGCTGGGCACTTTCGTGATCCTGCTGGCCAACGCCCTCGGTGCCTACGCGACGGTCTATGCCCTGACCACTGGCAATTTCAACGTCCTGCCGATTCGCATCGCAGCCATGGTATCCGGCGATATTTCCCTCGACCCGAACATGGCCAGCGCCTTGGCCGTAGTGTTGGTGGCGTTGATGACCCTGGTAACCATCGTCCATCAATTGCTGCTCAAGAGGAGCTACCATGTCTCGCGCTGAATCGAGCTCCGTCGGGCTCTATCATCGGGTGGTGGTGTACCTGCTGTTCGCCATCCTGCTGCTGCCCTTGATCGGCACGCTGGTCTACTCCATCGCCAGCAGTTGGTCGGCCACCGTGTTGCCCAGCGGCTTCACCTTCAAATGGTACGTGCAGCTATGGAGCGATCCGCGCTTTCTGAACGCGTTCGGCCAATCGCTGATCGTCTGCGTCGGCGCGCTGGTGCTCTCGGTGGTGCTGATCCTGCCGCTGCTGTTCGTGGTGCATTACCACTTTCCCAAGCTCGACGCGCTGATGAACATCCTCATCCTGCTGCCCTTCGCGGTGCCGCCGGTGGTGTCCTCGGTGGGGTTGTTGCAGCTCTATGGCTCCGGACCGCTGGCGATGGTGGGCACACCGTGGATCCTGATCGGCTGCTACTTCACCGTTGCCCTGCCGTTCATGTACCGGGCGATCACCAACAATCTGCAAGCCATCAACCTGCGGGACTTGATGGACGCCGCCCAACTGCTCGGCGCCAGCACTTTCCAGGCGGCGTTGCTGGTGGTGCTGCCGAACCTGCGCAAGGGCTTGATGGTTGCGCTGTTGCTGTCCTTCTCGTTCCTGTTCGGCGAGTTCGTGTTCGCCAACATCCTCGTCGGCACACGCTATGAAACCTTGCAGGTGTACCTGAACAACATGCGCAACAGCAGCGGCCACTTCACCAGTGCGCTGGTGATTTCCTACTTCTTCTTCGTACTGGTCCTGACCTGGGCGGCCAACATCTTGAACAAGGACAAAAGCCAATGAGCTACGTCAGCGTCCAACACCTGCAAAAAAACTACGCGGGCACACCGGTGTTCAGCGACATCAATTGCGAAATCCACAAGGGCGAATTCGTCACTCTCCTCGGACCTTCGGGCTGCGGCAAATCCACGCTGCTGCGCTGCATCGCCGGCCTGACCGCGGTGGACGCGGGCCAGATCCTGCTGGACGGCCAAGACATCGTGCCGCTGAGTCCGCAGAAACGCGGGATCGGCATGGTCTTCCAGAGCTATGCATTGTTCCCCAACATGACCGTGGAGCAGAACGTCGCTTTCGGCCTGCGCATGCAAAAGGTCGCGGCCGACGACAGTCGCCAGCGCGTGCTGGAGATCCTGCGCCTGGTGGAGCTGCATGATTTTGCCGCGCGCTATCCTCATCAACTGTCTGGCGGCCAATGCCAGCGCGTGGCCCTGGCCCGCTCGCTGGTCACCCGGCCACGGCTGTTGCTGCTGGATGAGCCGCTGTCTGCACTGGATGCGCGGATTCGCAAGCATCTGCGCGAACAGATCCGACAGATTCAACGTGAGTTGGGCCTGACCACGATCTTTGTCACACACGATCAGGAAGAAGCCCTGACCATGTCTGACCGAATTTTCCTGATGAACCAGGGAAAGATCGTACAAAGCGGCGATGCCGAAACGCTTTACACTGCGCCAGTCGATGTCTTTGCCGCCGGCTTCATCGGCAACTACAACCTGCTCGACGCCGACACCGCCACCCGCCTGCTGCAACGCCCGGTGAACAGCCGCATCGCGATTCGCCCGGAAGCCATCGAGCTGAGCCGCAACGGCCAGGCCGATGCACTGATCCGCAGCCACAGCCTGCTGGGCAACGTGATCCGTTACCGGGTCGAGGCCCGTGGCGTGGAACTGATGGTGGATGTGCTCAACCGCTCGGCGGCAGACCTGCATCCCGATGGGGCACGGCTGGCACTTACCATCGATCCGTCGGCGCTGTGTGAGGTAGCCTGACGGCTCTATTGATGTTGAAAATGATTCTGAAAAGGGAAACGCGCTGATGGCCCTGGCAATATTTGATCTGGACGAAACCCTGATCCACGGCGACTGCGCCACCCTCTGGAGCGAACAGATGGGGCGCCTGGGCTGGGTCGACCCTGAGTCGTTCATGCGGCGCAACAACGAGCTTATGGACGCCTACAGCCACGGCAAGTTGCGCATGGAAGAGTACATGGACTTCAGCCTGGAACCGATGATCGGCCGTACGCCGGAAGAAATCGAGCATCTGGTGGCGCCATGGGTGGAAGACTTCATCGAGCCGATCATCTTCAGCGACGCCACCAAGGCCATCGCTGAACACCGCAAGGCCGGTGATCGAGTCCTGGTGATCTCGGCCTCGGGCACGCATCTGGTCAAGCCGATTGCCGAACGCCTGGGCATCGACGAGATCCTGGCGATCGAGCTTGAAGTGGCCCATGGCGTCTACAGCGGCAAGACCGTGGGCACCCTGACCTACCGCGAGGGCAAGATCGAGCGACTGCTGGATTGGCTGGATGCCGAGGAAGAGAACCTCGAAGGCGCGAGTTTCTACTCCGATTCGCGCAACGACCTGCCGTTGTTACTCAAGGTCGATCACCCGCACGTGGTGAACCCGGACCCGGTGCTGAAGGCCCATGCCGAGTTGGCTGGGTGGCCTATTCATACCTGGAAGTGAACACCAAGCAAGAACAACACTCCGCCCCCCGTGAAGTGCGCCCCAGAAGTTGGACACCCTATCCAACCTCCGGGGTGTTTTCATGAGTAAGTACACATCGCAATTCAAGCTGTCCGCTATCAC
>NZ_JABWQW010000039.1:0-44437 GCF_014268645.1 Pseudomonas sp. SWRI154 | reverse complement strand
CCTTTATTTTTTACATTCCAGAAAAGCAAATGCCCCGACAAGTCGGGGCATTTGCTTTACGCCGCCGCAAACTGCGTTTTCACACAGTCTGTTCTGGCCGTTTTTTTTGCTCGGATGTTGGACGTAGATCCCTGTGGCGAGGGAGCTTGTTCCCGCTGGGCCGGTCCGACGCTTCGGGCGTAGCGGCCCTGAGATTTTGCGGTCGCTGCGCAACCGAGCGGGAGCAAGCTCCCTCGCCACAGGACCGACTACAACCGATCCAACGCCTCTCCGCTTTTCTTGAACCACTCAATCAAATAATCAGCCAGCACCTGGGTACGCTTGGGCAATCCGCCCTGATACGGATGCACCAGGTACATCGGCATGCGGCGGGTCTGAAAATCGCGCAGCAACCAGCGCAGGCGCCCATCGGCCAGTTCCACGTTGAGCAAATACGACGGCAATCGCGCGATTCCTGCCCCGGCCAGGGCGGCTTTTTTCAACAGGCTGTAATGGTTGCTGGCAAACGGCCCGGACACTCGCACCCGCAGCAGTTCGTGCTGCTGGTGATACAGCCATTCCTCTCGGCCGCTGTAATGGCTGTTGAGCAGACACTTATGCTCGGCCAAGGCCTGGGGCGCGCCGGGCTCGCCGTAACGCTCCAGGTAGGCCGGGCTGGCACAGGTCATTTCATGCCACGCCAACAGCGGACGGGCCACCAACCGCTCATCGATAGAGGCATCCGAGCGAATCGCCAGGTCGAAGCCATCGCGAGACAAATCACGATAGCCGTTGTAGAGCTCCAACTCGATCTGCACGTCGGGGTACGCATGGGCAAACTCCGTCAGCAGACCTTCAAAGAAGGTTTCTCCCAGCGAGACCGGAACCGTCATACGCACCGGCCCGGAGATTTCGCCTTTCAAGCGGGCCAATGCCTGACGCGCCCTTTCCACTTGGACCAGCAATGCCTGGGCCTGGGGCAGCAGCGCCGCCCCCGCCGCCGTGAGGCTCAAGCGACGGGTCGTGCGCTGGAGCAAGAGCACCGAGAACCGTTCCTCCAAAAGGCTGATGCGCTTGGACAATTGGCCTTTGCTGCACCCCAACTGCTGCGCCGCCAAGGTAAAACTCCCGGCCTCGACGAGTACGGCAAATGCCGCAAGATCGTCTATCTCGCTCATTGGATTGTTTCCAATTGAAAACCAAAGGTTTCCTATTAGCACGCTTATCTACGAGAAAATCCATCCTAGACTGCAACCTCGTTCAACCCATTGAGGAAACAGCCCATGAAAATCCTGTTGATCGGCGCCAGCGGCACCATCGGTTCAGCCATCGATAACGAACTGTCGCCCCGCCACGAAATCGTTCGGATCGGCCGCCACAGCGGTGACTTGCAGGTGGATATCAGCGACAGCGCCTCGATTCGCGCCCTGTTTGCTAAGACCGGGCGTTTCGATGCGCTGGTTTGCGCAGCGGGCAACGTCACCTTCGCGCCCTTGGGCGACATGACCGAAGATAGCTTCGCCCTCGGTTTGAAGGACAAGCTGATGGGCCAGGTGAATCTTTTGCTGATCGGCCGCGAATTCGCTAACGACGGAGCCTCCTTCACCTTCACCACCGGCGTGCTCAGCCACGATCCGATCAAGAGCGGTGCTTCAGCGGCCCTGGTCAACGGCGCCCTGGACAGTTTTGTGCGCGCCGCGGCAATCGAGTTGCCACGGGGCATGCGGGTCAACTCGGTAAGCCCGAACGTACTGCTGGAAGCCATGGACAAATACGCACCTTATTTCCGCGGCTTCAAACCCGTTCCCGCAGTGGATGTGGCATTGGCCTACGCCAAGAGCGTCGAAGGCCTGCAAACCGGCCAGACGTTTCACGTGGGCTGACGAACGCATACTCGGAGGCGTCCTGGATTCAATCAGGGCGCCGAAGGTTCCAACAACATGGGTATCAACGAAGGGGCCACCTCACGCGACACGGCTATCTGCATACCAAGAACATCCATCACTCCTTGTACTGTTGTCGTGCTCACCAGCACCCCATTGATAAACAATCGCAAGGGTTGATGCATCGCTTGGCGAGTCACCCTTGCCATGCGTTGCTGCGCCTCCGGGCTAAGCGTGACCTCAAGCATTACGGCGTTTGGATTAGGGTCGTCCGCTTGCTTGAGCCTTAGATTCATTGCCGTAAAGTCCGTAGCGGACGAAAAACTGATATCTGCCGCCAGGCACTGTAAAGCCGCCGTCATGCCCAATGCTACGAACCACATCTGTTTTGCTTTCATTATGAAACCCACCCGCAAGCTGAAATGGCGCGAGATTAAAGGCAACTCCTCAATGCCTTGGCATCTGAAATAACACGGAATGTTGCTGAAACCACGGGATCAGTCTGTAAGTTCACTCCATGGGTTGTGATGAAACAATAGTCTGAGTAACGTGGCGGCACTTGTCTGGAGACCCAATGATGCGTGCCGCTCGTTCCCTGTTGTGTATTGCCCTGTTCCCACTCTTCGCCGGTTGCCAATTGCTCGATGCTCCGCGCCAAAGCGCGTCCCACGCAGGCCAGATGCGTATGCAGGGCGAGCTGACGGCGACCGACGGCAAACTGGTGTTCCAGCCGTGCCAGGAGCAGCGCCGATACATCGTCAACGACACCGGCGGCACCAGCGTCCTGCAACAAGCCGCCACCCTGGCGGATGATAGCGGCAAGCTATTTGCCGATGTGCGCGGTCGCATCGTTTCCAGCGCGGCGGCCGGTACCGACAGCCAGTTGGACGTCGAGCAGCTTTATCGCCTGGAACCTTCGGGGAACACTTGCGCCGATGCGGATTTCAAGCGTCTGACCTTGCGTGCCGCAGGGCACGGCCCCGAATGGGCGCTCAAGGCCAGCGGCAAGGGCCTGGTGCTGGATCGCGAAGGCCGGCCACCATTGGCGGTGCCTTATGTCGAGGAGCGACTGGGCGACGGCCGCTTCAACCTTGGCACCGAAGCCAACGGCCAGAAAGTCGAGCTCTGGGTCACACCTGCGCGTTGTGTCGACAGCGTCAGCGGCAGTGTGCAACACATGAGCGCCGAGTTGCGGGTCAACGGCCAGGTCCAACGCGGCTGCGCCTACTTCGGTGGCGCACGCGACGACTGATTCAGCGCTTTTGGCTTATAATCGCCGGTTCACGCCCTGGTGCAGTTGTGCATCCCGCGAACCGGACCCCGTCATGTTACGAATCACCGAACTCAAGCTGCCGATCGACCATCCAGAAGAAGACCTGCGCCCTGCCATCGTGCAACGCCTGGGCATCGCCAGCGATGACCTGCTCGACTTCACGTTGTTCAAGCGCAGCTACGACGCACGCAAGAAATCCTCTGAGCTGTGCTTCATCTACACCATCGACCTGGCGGTGCGCGATGAAGCCAGCCTGCTGCGCAAGTTCGCCGATGACCGAAACGTCAACGAAGCGCCGGATGTCAGTTACAAAGTCGTCGGCAAGGCACCAAACGACCTGAGCGAACGACCGATCGTGGTCGGCTTCGGGCCGTGCGGGATCTTCGCCGCCCTGTTGCTGGCACAGATGGGCTTCAAGCCGATCATCCTCGAGCGTGGCCCGCAAGTGCGCCAGCGCACCAAGGACACCTGGGGCCTGTGGCGCAAAAGCGTGCTCAACCCCGAATCCAACGTGCAATTTGGCGAAGGCGGCGCGGGGACCTTCTCCGACGGCAAGCTCTACAGCCAGATCAAGGACCCGAAATTCCTTGGGCGCAAGGTCCTGCACGAATTCGTCAAGGCCGGGGCGCCGGAAGAAATCCTCTACGTCAGCAAGCCGCACATCGGTACGTTCCGCCTGACCGGCGTGGTGGAAAACATGCGCGAGCAGATTCGCTCCCTGGGCGGCGAAGTGCGCTTCGGCCAGCGGGTCACCGACGTGCTGATCGAGGACGGTCAACTGATTGGTGTCGAGCTGGCCAGTGGTGAGCAGATCCATTCGAAACACGTGATCCTCGCCCTGGGTCACAGCGCCCGGGACACGTTCCGCATGCTCCACAGCCGTGGCGTATATATGGAAGCCAAGCCGTTCTCGGTGGGTTTTCGTATCGAACATCCGCAATCGCTGATCGACAGCGCGCGCCTGGGCAAGTATGCCGGGCACCCGAAACTCGGCGCCGCCGACTACAAACTGGTGCACCACGCCAAGAACGGTCGCTCGGTGTACAGCTTCTGCATGTGTCCAGGTGGCACCGTGGTGGCGGCGACTTCCGAGCCGAACCGCGTCGTGACCAACGGCATGAGCCAATACTCGCGCAACGAACGCAACGCCAACTCCGGCATCGTCGTCGGCATCACCCCGGAAGTGGATTATCCCGGCGGTCCGCTGGCGGGCATCGAGTTGCAGGAACGCCTGGAATCCCATGCCTTCGTGCTCGGCGGCAGCAACTACGAAGCCCCCGCGCAACTGGTGGGTGACTTCATCGCTGGCAAGCCGTCCACCGCACTGGGCAGCGTCGAACCCTCCTACAAGCCGGGGGTATCCCTGGGTGACCTGGCTTTGGCCCTGCCGGACTTCGCCATCGAAGCCATCCGCGAAGCCCTGCCGGCATTCGAAAAACAAATCCGCGGTTATTCGTTGCACGACGCCGTGCTCACCGGCATCGAGACTCGCACCTCGTCGCCGTTGCGCATCACCCGCGACGAAACGCTGCAGAGCCTGAACGTCAAGGGTCTGTTCCCGGCAGGCGAAGGCGCAGGTTATGCGGGCGGGATCCTGTCGGCGGGGGTGGACGGTATCCGGATTGCCGAAGCAGTGGCGCGGGACGTACTTGGCCTGAAGGCCTGACCATGTTTGCCGGGGGGCGAGCTTGCTCGCTCCACCGGGAACTCGTCTTATCGAAGATTCAGATATCAGCTCGCAACACACTCTCCGGCAACGCCTCTCCCCGCTCCGCACATGCCGCCACGGCATCGATCAATCCAGCCAATTCATACCCCTGAGCCTCGAGCCAGGCCGGGTCGTAATACGTCGTGGCATAGCGCTCGCCGCCATCACACAAAATCGCCACGATCGACCCCGATTCGCCGGCGTCCGCCATTCGCTTCGCAGCAATCAACGCACCGATCAGGTTGGTGCCGCTGGATCCTCCGACCCGTCGTCCCAACCGCTGGGCCAGGTAATGCATGGCCGCGAGGGACAAGGCGTCCGGCACCTTGACCATCGCATCGATGACCTTGGGCAGGAACGACGCCTCGACCCGTGGCCGGCCGATGCCTTCGATCCGCGAACCGCAATCCAGGCGCAGGTCGGCATCGCCGCTGCGGTAGTAGTCGAAGAATACCGAACGCTCGGCGTCGGCACACAGCACACGGGTACAGTGCTGGCGATAACGGACATAACGCCCGAGGGTCGCCGTTGTACCGCCCGTGCCAGGGCTGGAAACCAGCCAGGCAGGCTCCGGATACCGCTCGAAGCGCATCTGCTGGAAGATCGACTCGGCGATATTGTTGTTGGCGCGCCAGTCCGTGGCGCGCTCGGCGTAGGTGAACTGGTCGATGAAATGTCCGTCATGCTCGCGAGCCAGGCGCTCGGATTCGGCGTAGATCTGCGTAGGATCGTCCACCAGATGGCTCTTGCCACCGTAGAAGGCGATCTGTGCGATTTTTTCCCTAGAGGTAGTCGCCGGCATCACCGCAATGAACGGCAGGCCCAGCAAGCGGGCAAAGTAAGCCTCCGAAATCGCCGTCGAGCCGCTGGAGGCCTCGATCACCGGCGCGCCCGGCTTGAGCCAGCCGTTGCACAACGCGTAGAGAAACAGCGAACGGGCCAGCCGATGCTTGAGGCTGCCGGTGGGGTGGCTGGATTCGTCCTTGAAATACAACTCGATGCCCGGCAGTCCCGGCAGTGGCAGTGGAATCAAATGCGTGTCGGCACTGCGCTGGAAATCCGCCTCGATGATGCGGATGGCTTCGCGCGCCCATTGGCGAGGGTCATTCATATTGTGTTCTCACTGGATCGGTTCGACGCGAGCGAACCTGACGGCCCCGCTTACTCGGCGTGGTTTCGGAAATACGTGACGCAAGCTTAGGAAAAAACCGACATCCCGCACAGGTACAGCTAAGGTCCAATATGCGGCATAACTGCCCGACAGCCTGGCGAGAGCTTGTAACGACATATAACAAAAAAGAATATAACTTTTGTTTTAACAACTAACGGTACGGGTTAGGGTGTGCCATCTTTTTTGATTCAAATAATGGAGAGCTACCTTGCCTATCCGTAGCGCTTTGACCCGTTTTCTTCAGTTGGAAGCCGCCGGCGGCTTGCTTTTGATCGCCGCTGCCGCACTAGCCCTGATACTGAATAACTCGCCACTGTCGTGGCTCTATACAAATTTCCTGGACACGCCCGTGGTGGCTCAGGTCGGGGCGCTGAAGATTGCGAAACCGGCGCTGCTGTGGATCAACGACGGCCTGATGGCGTTGTTCTTCTTGCTCATCGGCCTCGAGGTCAAACGTGAGGTACTGGACGGGCAATTGTCGAAGCCTTCACAAATTGTCTTGCCGGGCGCGGCAGCTATTGGCGGCATGCTGATACCGGCTTTGATGTATTGGTTTCTCAACCGTGACAATCCGGCTGCCCTCGCGGGCTGGGCGATTCCGACCGCCACCGACATCGCCTTCGCCCTCGGCGTGCTGGCCTTGCTCGGCAAGCGGGTGCCGGTGTCGCTCAAGCTGTTCCTGATGACCCTGGCGATCATCGACGACCTGGGCGCCATCGTCATCATCGCTATTTTCTACTCTGGTGACCTGTCGACCTTGTCACTGGGACTGGCCGCCGCCTGCATTGCCGGGCTGGTGGCAATGAACCGGATGGGCGTCGTCAAGCTCGGGCCCTATATGGTGGTCGGGCTGATTCTATGGATCTGTGTGCTCAAAAGCGGTGTCCACGCCACATTGGCCGGCGTGACCTTGGCGTTCTGCATTCCACTGCGCACCAGGAACGCCGAAACGTCACCCCTGCTGACGCTGGAACACGCGCTGCATCCCTGGGTGGCCTACGGTATCTTGCCGCTGTTTGCGTTTGCCAACGCCGGCTTGTCCCTGAGCGGCGTCACGGTCGAGAGTTTCACCCATCACGTCCCGATGGGCATCGCGGTCGGGCTGTTGCTGGGCAAGGCTGTCGGCGTGTTCGGCCTGACGTGGCTAGCGGTGAAAATCGGCATTGCCAGCCTGCCCGCCGGGGCCAATTGGGGTCAGATTCTGGGCGTGGCGATCCTTTGTGGCATTGGTTTCACCATGAGCCTGTTCGTCGGCTCCCTGGCATTCGTGCCGGGTGCGAGTGAGTATGCGGGGATGGATCGAATGGGGATTCTGACTGGATCGATCCTGGCGGCGGTGATTGGTTATGGGGTGACGGCGATGGCCAGTCGGAGGGCTGTTTTGCGGCCTTCTTGATGGTGTGTCTATCTGTTGCTGCGGTAACGGCCGCTTTGTTTCGGGTGGTTGGTGTGTATATATCCGTTGCTGCGGTAATGGCCACTTAGGGTTTCGCCCTGACGGCGAGTCACTTTTGCGCTGTTCAAAAGTGACCCGATGTAAGAGCGGAACCATAAGTGGCCATTACCAAAGAAACGGATATGCCCACCGCTCGAAGGACAGATACAGCCCCACGAATCAAAATTGCTTAGTGCGAAACGCGACTCGTGCCACCGACAGTGGAAATCCGAACCCGCTCACCCACACGGAACACTTCGTTCTCCTGAACCTGCTGCACATAGGCACGCATGCTGCCGTCATCTTCCCGAACAGTAATCTCAACACCCTGGGTCCGGGTCAGGCCTTCCTCAGTAGCAGAACCGAGCAAGCCGCCAGCCACGGCGCCGATCACAGCGGCAACGATGCTGCCACGGCCACCGCCGATGGCGCTGCCACCCACACCACCCACCACCGCACCGGCCGCACCGCCGATCGGGGTCTTGGTGCCTTCGATCTTGACCGGACGCAGGGATTCGATAGTACCCATGCGAATCGTCTGGACGCGACGCGCTTCGTCACGGGAATAGGAGTCACCGGTCAGGCTCGACTGACAGCCAGTGAGCAACATCGCCATCGTGGAAAAGGAAGCAACCAGCAAAACAGACTTACGCATAGCATCAACTCCGAAAGACAGGGATCCATTAAACTCCCCGGCTTGACGCCTGTCACGGCCTCGCCAGGGAAAAATTGTTTTCATTCAGGTGGGATACAGGCGCACCGGAAAAAATTCACCACAAAGTAGCGCTCATTTCAAAAGTCCGCGTCACCGACCCAGGGATTTTCATGGATTATTTCATCATAGTCGCTACCACCGTGGCGGGCCTGTACTTCCATTGGTGGCTGTACGTACGCATCAAACGCTGGATGGACCGCGACCTGGCGTTGTCATTGGCGGGACAGGATCAGCAGAAGAAAGCTCACATGCTGCAACAACTGGCCCGTGCCCGCGAACAAGGCATCAAGCGCCGGGACCTGCCGCAATGGCTTCAAGCCGCCGCGGCAGCTTATCCCGAAGTCAAGGCGCCAAACGCTCGCGAACCCAATCCCCGCCCTGCAGATGATAGTTGAGGCGATCATGAAGACGGCTCGGCCGTCCCTGCCAGAATTCGATGCGCTCAGGCAACAGGCGATAACCGCCCCAATGCTCGGGACAATGCGGTTGGCTGTCGCTGAAACGCTGTTCGGTGGCTTTCAGCAGCTCTTCCAGCTCTGCGCGTCCGGCGATCACCCGGCTCTGGGGTGAGGCCCAGGCACCGAGACGGCTGCCCAGCGGACGCACCTGATAATAGGCGTCCGACTCCTGCGCCGTGACCTTCAGGACTTTGCCCTCGATACGCACCTGGCGCTCCAGGGTTGGCCAGAAAAAAGTCATGGCCGCGTAAGGATTCGCCGCCAAGTGCTGGCCCTTCGCGCTGTCGTAGTTGGTGAAGAAGGTGAACCCCTGGGCATCCAGTCCCTTGAGGAGCAGGATCCGGCAGTGCGGCCGACCGTCCGCATCCACCGTCGCCAAGGTCATGGCGTTGGCCTCCACCGGAGCCTGTTCGGTTTTCACCGCGTCGGCGAACCACTGGTGGAACAGCGCGAACGGCTCGGCCGGAGCTTGTGCCTCGCTCAGGCCATCGCGGGTGTAGTCACGGCGCATATCAGCCAGCGTTTGGGTCATGGCGCGCTCCTTGTGATCAGCCAATCACTGTTTTTTTGACGTATCGGCGGCAGCGACTTTTTTCCCATCGGCAGCGGCCTTGGCCGGTTCCGGTTTCTTCGCTGGCGTGGTTTTCTTGGCCGGGGTCTTCTTCGCTGGGGCCTTGGCGGGGGCTTTTTTGGCCGCCGCTTTCTTGGCTGCCGGGGCTGCGGTTTTTTTCGTCGCGGGGGCCACGGTTGGCGCCGCAGGTTTCACGTCCTGGGCTGCCACCAGCGTCACTGGTGCAGGGGCCGGCATGTTGTATTTGCTCAACAGCGCAACCATCGTGTTTGCCGGCGTGACCAGCAACTCCACACGACGGTTCAAGGCACGGCCTTCAATGCTGTCATTGGCCGCACGTGGAGCCACCGAGCCCATGCCGCGAAGCATCAGGCGATCACGCTGCAAGCCACTGAGCCGGAAGATCGCCGCCACGGATTGCGCTCGCTCCTGGCTGAGCTTCTGATTGGCCGGTGCCGCGCCCGACGTATCGGCATGGCCGAGGATCAGCACGGCAGTTTTCGGATCGGCTTCTAGAATCTTGGCGACGCGGGTGAACGGGCCGAGTGTCACCGGCAGCAGCATGGCCGGACGGTCCGGGTTGAACGAGCCGTCAACGGGCGCGGTGACGACCAGCACGTTATCGCGGCGCTCCAGCTCAAGCTTGCTGTCCTTGATGGCGGTACGCAGCTTCGGCTCATAGTCGTCGAGCCAGGCTTGGGTGACTTTCGGGTCGGGCATCGGCACCGCCTTGGCGGTCTCCTGGTCCTTGCCGCCGAATGGCCACCACCATTTGCCGTTACTTTCGGCTTCGGCCTTGGCAACGGTCGCCGGCGCCTTGGCTTCGGGTTTGGCTTCAGGCTTCACCGGATCTTTTTGGGCGACGTTATCAGCGGCGTCGTCGGAGGAGAATGGCCACCACCAGTGCGTGCCACCGCCACTTTCGGCCTTGGCTTGGGGTGCTGCGGCGGCTGGCTTCAAGGGTGCCGCTGGAGTCGGTTCTTTAGTTGCAACCTTGTCGGAGGAACCGAACGGCCACCAACCGCTGCCGCCCTCGGCATCATTTTGTGGGTTTTGTGCGCAACCGGTGATAGCGAGGCACAGCGCCAGAGCGAGGGTTTTATTCGATGACATTGGATATCCACAATATGATCAAGATGAAAAAACAAAGGCCATGTTCCGGCCGCATAAACAGACGCTTTGAAACTGAAAAGGACACGAGGTTCCTGTCCCCACTACTTGCAAGGGCGCTTTATAGACAAGTGGCAAGCACCCTCGCAAGCTTCTGCGCACGCGGGTCCATCAAGACGTAGGGTCCGAGCGTGTTGGTCACGAAACCGAATGCAACGTCATGCTCCGGGTCGGCGAAACCGATGGAGCCGCCCGCACCGGGATGACCAAAGGCGCGCGGCCCCAGGCCGTAAGTCGCGTTAGGCACATCCGGTTGATCGAGCATGCACCCCAGGCCAAAACGGGTCTGGGTCAGCAGCGTCTTGTCTTCGCCGAAGCTGTGCTGGCGCGTCAGCTCGTCGAGCATCTCACATTCGAGCAGGCTGCCGTCGAGCAGGCCGGCGTAGAACCCGGCGAGGCTGCGCGCGTTGCCGTGACCGTTGGCGGCCGGCTGCTGCATGCGTCGCCATTCGGGTTTGTTGGTGCTGGTCATGATCGACGGCGGATTGGTGAACGCCCGAGTGCTCATGGCCGTCGATTCGCGCATCGTCACCTGCAACAGGCGCTGGGCCGCGGCATCGCCGACATTGCCTTTGCCGCGGGCGATATGCGCCACGCGATAAAATTCGTCGTCGGCCAAGCCGACATGGAAATCCAGGCCCAGCGGTTTTGCGACCCGGGCGACGATGGACTCACCCGGACCGCGGCCGTCGGCCCTTCGCAGCAATTCGCCGACCAACCAGCCGTAGGTGATCGCGGCATAACCGTGCCCCTCGCCGGGCGTCCACCAAGGCGCTTCAGCCGCCAAGGCGTCGACCATGGCTTGCCAGTCGTAAAGTGCTTCAGGAGCCATCAACTCCCTGAGCGCCGGTAACCCGGCCTGATGGCAGAGCAACTGGCGCAGGGTGATGGATTCCTTGCCGGCGGCAGCAAATTCAGGCCAATAGCGAGCGATCGGAGCGTCCAGCTGCAGCTTGCCTTCCGCCACCAGTTGCAGGGCCGTTACGGCCGCGAAGGTCTTGGTGCAGGAAAACAGGTTGGCGATGGTGTCGCTATGCCAGGCTTCACTGCCATCTTTATCAGCCGTGCCTGCCCAGATATCGATGACGGTGTGGCCGCCCACTTGAATGCACAACGCCGCGCCGCGCTCCCGGGCATCGTCGAACAGCGCCGCGAACGCTTCACGCACCGCCTCGAACTGAAGCTCGTAATGACCTTGAATTTGCACTCGCAACTCCCTTGAAACAAACACTTTTTTCAGCTGGCTGGCATTGTTTCAGCCATTGAGGATTTTGGGAACCGCCGTGAGACGGTTGGTTGTTGCTAGGAAATCTCCCGCCGAAACGGCGGCAGCGCATTGAGGATGGCTTTACCGTAGCGCTGGGTCACCAATCTGCGGTCGAGCAGCGTGATGGTGCCGCGGTCTTCCTCGGTACGCAGCAAGCGGCCGCAGGCCTGGACCAGTTTCAGCGACGCGTCCGGCACGGAAATCTCCATGAACGGATTGCCGCCCCGGGCTTCGATCCATTCGGCCAGTGCCGCTTCCACCGGATCGTCCGGGACCGAGAACGGGATCTTGGCGATCACTACGTGCTCGCAGTAGGCACCCGGCAAGTCGACGCCTTCGGCAAAACTGGCCAGGCCGAACAGCACGCTGGAGTCCCCGCCATCGACCCGCGCCTTGTGCTTGTTCAAGGTTTCCTGCTTCGAAAGGTTACCCTGGATGAACACTTGCTTGCGCCAGTCACGATCAAGCCCATCGAACACGTCCTGCATCTGCTTACGCGACGAAAACAGTACCAGCGTACCTCTCGACCCCTCCACCAGCTCCGGCAGGTCGCGAATGATCGCGGCGGTGTGGGCAGGAGCGTCCCGTGGGTCGGCCTTGAGGTCCGGCACTCGCAGCACGCCAGCATCGGCATGGTGGAAGGGGCTCGGGACCACGGCGGTCACGGCTTTTTTCGGCAGGCCGGCGCGCATGCGGAAACGGTCGAACGTGCCTAGGGCGGTGAGCGTGGCGGAGGTCACCAGCGCGCCATAGGCAACATTCCACAGGTTGCGTCGCAGCATGTCCGCCGCCAGGATCGGACTGGCATTGACCTCGATGTCGAACAGCGAACCGCTTTCGGCCAGGGTCAGCCACCGGGCCATCGGCGGGTTGTCTTCCGGGTCTTCGACGGTAAATGCCGTCCACAGCTCCCAGTTGCCCTGCGAGCGAGACAGCAGGCTGCCGAACAATGGGTACCATTCCTCGGCCTGGTTGCTGGCAATGCCGATATTGACCTCGCCATCCATGCCTTCCTTGAGCAGGTCGGTCAGACGCGTGAACAGGTCGGTCAAGCGCGAGAAACCTTTCTTGAGCTCGATGCCCATTTCACGCATGTGCTCGGGAATGACCCCGCCGACAAAACGATGACGCGGTCGCTCGCGCCCTTCGACGTCTTCGCCGGGCTTGAAGTCGGCCACCTGCTCGCATGCGGTGAACATGAACTGCTGGTTCGTCTTGATCTCGCGCGCAAGCTCGGGCACCTGCTCGATGAACTTGCCCAGGTCACCCGGCAGCGGATGCTGGGCCAACAGTTTCGTGAGGTTCTTGGCGGTGGTTTCCAGCCAGTCGGCGGTGGAGCGTAGCCGAGTGTAATGGGCGAAATGGCCGATGGCCTTGTCCGGCAGGTGATGGCCTTCGTCGAATACATAGATCGTGTCGCGCGGGTCTGGCAGCACCGCGCCACCGCCCAGGGCCAGGTCGGCCAGGACCATGTCGTGGTTGGTGACGATGACGTCGACCTTGCCCATGCCTTCACGGGCCTTGTAGAAGGCGCACTGGCCGAAGTTCGGGCAATGACGGTTGGTGCACTGGCTGTGATCGGTGGTCAGGCGAGACCAATCGGCGTCTTCCAGGGCGGTGGACCAGCTGTCACGGTCGCCGTCCCACTTATTGCCGGCCAGTTTCTCGATCATGCTGGTGAACAGCTTCTGGCTGGCTTCATCCACCTCGATCTTGAAACCTTCCTCTTCGAACAACTGCGCCGTGGCGGTCTGCGCGTGGCCTTCCTGGAGCAGCATGTCGAGCTTGGACAGGCACATGTAGCGCCCCCGGCCCTTGGCCAGGGCGAACGTGAAGTTCAACCCGCTGTTGCGCATCAGGTCGGGCAGGTCCTTGTAGACGATCTGCTCTTGCAGGGCGACGGTGGCGGTGGCGATCACCAGGCGCTTGCCGGCAGCCTTGGCAGTGGGAATCGCCGCCAGGCTATAAGCCACGGTCTTGCCGGTACCGGTGCCGGCTTCCACCGCCACGACAGCAGGCTCGCCACTGCGCCGGCCTTCGTCGTCGGTGTCGATGTCACCCAGGACTTTTGCCACTTCGGCAATCATCAGGCGCTGGCCATATCGCGGCTTGAGGCTCTTGGCTTCGAGAAAACGCGAGTAGGCGCCCTGGATCGTGGTTTTGAGTTCGGTGCTGATCATGAATGGTCGGGCGCAAAAAACGCTGGATAAATTTTCAGTGGTTCGGATCGGCGGCTATCATACCCCGCTAATCAATCCTGCGCAGAACGGAGTGACCCAATGACACCCTTTGCCCTCGTCTACACCCTGCATTTACTGGCCGCCCTGGTCTGGGTCGGCGGTATGTTTTTCGCCTGGATGATCCTTCGTCCCGCCGCAAGGACGGCCCTTGAAGGCCCTGCACGGCTGACGTTGTGGGTTGAAGTGTTTCAGCGTTTTTTTGTCTGGGTCTGGGTTGCCGTGGCGATTCTGCCGATCAGTGGCGTCGGCCTGATCCATCTACGCTTCGCCGGCTTCGAAACCGCGCCGCGTTATGTGCAGGTAATGATGGGGCTGTACGTGGTGATGACGGCGCTGTTCATCCGCATCCAGGCCTTGCAGCTGCCGTCGTTGCGTAGCGCGGTAGCGGCGCAGGATTGGCCGACGGGCGCGGCGGTGCTGGGCAAGATCCGTCGATTGGTGGGCATCAACCTGTTGATCGGGCTGCTGGTGGTGGCGATTGGCGCGGCAAGACCGATGTTCTGAAAGAGCGGCATCGATCAAGTGGGAGCGCCTGCGCTCCCACCCGTCCGACGCTCCTCAGAACCGCTGCACCGTCACCGCCCCTGGCGCGCCGGCTGGCCCCGGCTGGCCGTCGGTGCCGGGGCGACCACTCTTGCCGCCGTCGGCGGTATAGACCAGGCACCCCTTGGCCTTGCCGCCTGCGCCGGGCTTGCCACCCGCCCCAGGTGCGCCACCGGCGCCGCCATCCACCGCGACCTTGATGCGTTCGTCGGGGTATTCACGGGGTAGTTCCAGGCGCACCAGCGCACCGGCCGCACCGGCCTGGCCATCGCCGCCATTGCTGCCGTCGGCGCCGCGACCGGCCGAACCCCAGGTGCAACCCGGCGCCTGCCCGTTGGCACCGTCGAGCCCCACGTAACCGGGCGCACCGGTTCCGCCACGGGCGTCCACCGACAGCAGCGGAGCGTTCAACGCATTGAAGCGCACGTTGAGATTGCGCCCCGGTCGGGCCGCCTTCGTATAAGTCCCCGGCGCGCCGCGCGCAGTGATCTGGCTGCCTTCGGCCATTTCAGCCTGGGTGACTTTCATCTCCAGCGCCTGTTGCGCTGGCACGATTGCGATCCGCGCTTCGCGCCCCAAGTGCAACTGACCGATGGACAGTTCGGTAACGTTGGACGGCACCAGCAGCGTGCCGTAATCGGCAACGTCCAAGCGTTCCAGGGTCAGCGCGCTGGTCGTATTGGGCAGACGCATCAGCGAATGACTTTCGACCTGGACCACTTGAGCACACGCCCATGGGCACACAAATGCTGCGAGCAGACACAATTTACGCATGGGAAGCCTCTGGTGCCGTCGGAAGGGTTTGCACGTGAAAGATGCCGAACAGCAGCACTCGGAGGCGGTCACGGCCAGGCGCGGGACGCCCGCGAAACTGCGCCCTGAACAGCAAGAGTTCGAGCAAATGGACCGCCAGCAACAGCGCCCCGGCGAAATTGACCAACAGATGCAGCGGATGGACGAACGGCATCAACAGATTGACCAGCACCACCAGCCAGAACAGCAGGGTCAGCAAGCGCCCCAGCCCCCAAAACACCTTCATACGCCCCCCGTTCGGAAATTATTCTTTGCACGCACAGTAACGGCATGCGCGCTGGATAAGCCAGAGGGCCCGGCAAATTTAATCTGATCCGAGCCCGGGGCCAGCGGTTCGCCTTGCGACGACCCGACAAGCCCTGGCCCGCGGCTCAACGTTGGATATGCAACTCGACTCGACGGTTCTGCGCGCGCCCCTCATCGGTCTCGTTGTCGGCCACCGGCTCGCTTTCGCCCTTGCCTTCGCTGGTGAGTTTGTCCGGCGCCAGTCCCTGGGTCAGCAAGTACTCCACGACGCTGCCGGCCCGGCGCTCGGACAACCCCTCGTTATAGGTATCGGTGCCGACGCTGTCGGTGTGGCCCACCACACGAATGCTGGCGACGTTGGCATGGCTCAACTTCGCCACCAGCCCATCGAGTTGGCCTCGTGCCGCGGCGGTGAGATCGGATTGATCAAAATCGAACAACACCTTGCCGGCGTCATTAAGGGTGATGACTTCGCTGGTCGGCGTCTCGGGTTCGTCTTGCGGAACGCTGGCGGGGTGTTGCGGCAGCGGGCAGCCGTGGTGTTCGACTGGGGTATCGGCGGGCGTATCGGGACAACGGTCGCGACGATCGAACACCCCGTCGTCGTCTTCGTCACCATCCTGGGCGTAGCAGATCAAGCCGCCACCGAGCAGGCCCAAAGCGGCTCCTCCGGCGGCCCAGCCGCTGCTTTCGATGGCACCCAGCCCACCGCCGACGAGTCCGCCGAGAAGGCTGCAGATTGGCCAGGTACGTTGATTGAGTGGTGCGCTGCCGTCGCTGTGGGTGGCGCAGCCGGACAACAGGCTGCTCGCCAGCAGCACCGGTAAGGCGACTTTGATTAGAACGTTCATGGTGAAAGCTCCTGTGTCACCGGCCCATACCGGTCACACAGGAGTAAAGACCTCCATCCGCGACTGTACAAGCCGCGGACGACAAGGGTTTCAGCGATTTATCTTGATTTCGGTGCGACGGTTCATTGCGCGACCATCGGCCGTTTTGTTATCGGCCACCGGTTGGCTTTCCCCTGCGCCGGATACCGTGACGAAACTGGCGCGAGGTACGCCGCTTTCGACCAGGTATTGCACGACCGAATTGGCCCGTTTTTCCGACAGTTTCTGATTGTAGGCATCACTGCCGACGCTGTCGGTATGGCCCGTCACGCGCAGCTGCGCGGTGGAGGTTTCCTGTTTGAGGCGGGTTGCGATGGTGCTCAACACTTCTTTGTCTGTCGGCGTCAAAGTGGCTTTGTTGAACTCGAAGTGCACATCGCGCACGACGATAGTTTCTTCCGTCACCACGACCGGTTCCTCGACCATGGGGGCCGGAGCGGGCGGTGGGCAGCCGTCGGCATCGACCTGCACACCTTTCGGTGTGCCCGGGCACTTGTCGCGGCTGTCCGGCACACCATCACCGTCCTCGTCACCGTCGCCATGAGCCCAGCACCAGCCCGCCGCCACGGTACCGGCCACCAACGCACCCGGGCCGATCCACGAGCTGCTTTCAATGGCGCCCAATCCCGCGCCGACGGCACCACCAGCGGCCGCACAGATCGGCCAGTCGGTTTTCTGCAAACCTGCGCAACCAGTCAACACACTGGTTAGCAGAACCAGGGGTAACGCTGTCCGAACTATGCTCATCGTTTTCTCCTTGAAGGATCGGCTTCGAGCCGATTCATGGGAGTAAAGACCCGACTTCGAATCTGCGCCAGCCCGAGCAATCGCGGGTTTTCGCCTCGTTTTTACGCACGTTCTGCACATTCGGGGACAAACCGCTCTAGGCCAGTGTCTCCACGCACGCTATCGTGGCGGTTCTGACTGAGGAACTTCGATGACCGTTGCCATTTCTCCGCGTACGCCCCAGCAAGCCCTGGCCGCCGTACTCGACCGTTACGCCCCGCAAAGGCTCTTGCTGATCGGCGCCAGCAGTTTTCCTGCGCTCGAGGCGTTCCAGCAAGCGCACCCCGATACCGAGGTCGTCCACGCCGGTCCCGGCGTGCTGCCAGCTGATGTGGCGGCGCGACGTTTTGACCTGGCCCTGGCGCTCGATTGCCTGGAGCATTTGCCCAAGCGCGACGGTCTGAACCTGTTGGGCGGCATTCGCAATCTCAACGCCAGCCGGATCGCCGTGCTGGCGGATCTCGACGCCTGTGGATGGCAAGAGACGGACTTTTTCTCGCTGGCGCTGCAGGCCAGCGAGCGATTCCAGCGCGAAGACCAGGTGCTGACCCTGTTTACCTACGATCTGCTTGAATACAAACAAGTCCCCGACTGGCTCAACTCACGTTTCTGGGCCAACCCGGAAAACTTTGGAAAATATTGGTGGTAGCGGTGAACACTCCCATGCACACACCCATTTGCCCCTGCGGCAGCGGCAATCCGTTGGACGCCTGCTGCGGCCATTATCACGACGGCCACCCGGCGCCCTGCGCCGAAGCCTTGATGCGCTCGCGCTATAGCGCCTACGTGTTGGGCCTGGTGGATTATCTGGTCAGCACCACCCTGCCCGCCCAGCAGGACGGTGTTGACCGTCATTCCATCGCCGAATGGAGCGCCGGCAGCACCTGGCTGGGGCTCGACGTCGAAAGCAGCGAAGTATTCGGCGGCCAGCCGGAACACGCGTTCGTCACATTCACGGCGCGCTGGCACGACGGCCAAGGCGAACACAGCCACCGGGAACGTTCTTCGTTCGTGCAGAACGGCGGTCGCTGGTATTTCATCGACCCTACCGTGCCGGTCAAGACCGGCCGCAACGACAGTTGCCCGTGTGGCAGCGGACATAAATTCAAAAAGTGCTGCGCCGCTTACTTCACTCGTTAGTTTCGGAAGCGTCCGACGCTCGCCCGCCGGTCAGAAGACTAGACTGGGCATAAACCAGAGGCACGGACATGACACAGCCATCACAGTTTTTACGCATCACTTGCCTGCTGCTGTTCATCGGGCTTGGCGGTTGCGCGTCCTGGGGAGGTGACGAAACGCCCGAGCCGCAGGTGCACCTGGTCAAGGTCGAGGTGGTGCGGGCCCGGTTGCTGGAGCAGAAGTTCATGTTGCACTTTCGGGTCGACAATCCCGGCGAGGGTGATCTCACCGTACGCGGCCTGACCTACAGGATCCACTTGGGCGACCTGCTGCTGACCGAAGGCGAGCATGAACACTGGTTCACCGTCCGTCCCCGACACAGCGCTTACTTCAAGGTGCCGATCCGCACCAACCTGTGGCCGCAGGTCCGGGAAGTGGTGAAGATGCTCGAGAAACCCCGGCAGCAGATCCCCTATCGTCTGGAAGGTGAGCTGGAAACCGGTTTATTCATCGCTGACTACGTGCACCTGGAACGCAATGGCGTGATAATCGCCGCCGATTTTATTGCGGAGTAACCCCGATGACCCAACAACCCCATGTCCATGGCCCTGATTGCGACCACGATCATGACCATCATCACGATCACGATCACGGCCATGTGCACGGCCCGAATTGCGGCCACGCCCATCAGGAACCCGTGCGCAATGCCCTGAAAGACGTCGGTCGCAACGACCCTTGCCCTTGCGGCAACGGCAAGAAATTCAAGAAGTGCCACGGGGCTTGATGGCCCTGGCGATAAGCTTTTTCGTCGGCTAGACGTCATTGCGAGCTTGCTCGCGATGACGCCACCGCAGCCGACCTCCATTTTTATCAGCCCGCCTGAAGAATCCGTTTCACACTCATCACCGTCGCGTACTCCCCGTGCAGATTCCCCAGGGACATGGCGTGCACCTCGGCCGCCGAACGGGCATTGCCGAAGTAATCGGCCTTGTCGAAGGTGTAACAGGCGTCCTCGGCGACCCAGGTGTCGAACCCCAAGTTGCCCGCCGTGCGAGCAGTGGACTCCACTGAATTGTTCGTGGCTACGCCGACAATCACCAACTGTCCGATCCCGGCGCTGCGCAGTTGCTCCTCCAGGTTCGTGCCGCAAAACGCATCCGGCACCTGCTTTTGCACCAGCCCTTCACCGGCCAGCGGCTCGAAACGCTCTTGGACTTCCACGCCCGACTGTCCGGGCCAGAAGACTGACTCGGGAGAGCGGGACAGGTGGTGGACGTGGATGACCGGCCGCGCCGAATCCCGCCAGTGGACAAGCAACTCCAGCATGCGCAGCTCCGCCTCGGGGTTGTTGCGAGGGCCAAGCCTGGGATGCAGGATGCCTTTTTGTTGATCGATCAGGATCAGTGCTGCGTTTTCCAGTAGCTCCATGCCGGTCTTCCCAAGATCACTCATTGATTTTCCATACTTGAGCATCACCTTTTCCTACAAGCAAGTCCTTGCCCAGTGTTCCCCTGGATCCGGGATCTCATCGTCAAATCGACAAATAACCCTAGCCCCCGCTTGCGCGCCCTTCTCCTGCTCACTAACGTAGCGCCTTTATTGGTGCTACCCCCCTCCCGCAGGAGCTTTGCCATGGCCTCGCCAGCCTCTATTTCATTCTTTCCCAAGCTCGGCGTCGCCGCAGCAGTGGCCAGCGTGCTCGGTTTGAGCGGTTGCCAGGCCTGGAATACCCAGGACACGGTCCCGCCCGCCACCGGTGTACAACCGCTCAAGGGGCTGGCGCAGAATGTCTCGGTCCGGCGCAACGCCATGGGCATGCCACTGATTGAAAGCAACAGCTTTCATGACGCCCTGTTTGCCCTCGGCTATGTCCATGCCAGCGACCGAATCACGCAAATGACCACCCTGCGCCTGCTTGCCCAGGGCCGATTGGCGGAGATGTCCGGCGCCGAGCGGCTGGATGTCGACCGCTATATGCGCGCGGTGAACCTGAAGAAAAGCGCCGATGAGCTGTACAAGGCTTCTTCGCCACGCCTCAAGCGCTTCTTCGAAGTGTATGCACGCGGCGTCAACGCCTACCTGTTCCGCTATCGCGACAAACTGCCGTCGGACCTCGCCGCCACCGGCTACAAACCCGAATATTGGAAACCGGAAGACTCGGCACTGCTGTTCTGCCTGTTGAGTTTCAGCCAGTCGGCCAACCTGCCGGAAGAGGTCGCGGCGTTGGTGCTTGCCCAGACCGTTAGCAACGACAAATTGGCTTGGCTGAGCCCGTCCTATCCGGATGAGCCACTGCCCTTGGCGGAGGCCGAAAAGCTTCAGGGCGTGCGGCTCAATGGCCAGGTTCCCGGCCTGAATGAAGTCAGCAAGGCGGGCGCTCAACTGGCCGACCTTAACCCGCTGGGCGCAGCCTCTTCGAACAACTTGGCCATCGCCCCGCAGCGCAGCCGCAACGGCAAGAGCCTGCTGGCAAGCGACAGCCAGGGGCCGCTGGGCGTGCCGTCGCTCTGGAGCCCGGTGCAGATTCGCGCGCCCAAATACCAGGCCGCCGGGCTGTCCGTGGCAGGCGTCCCGATGGTCCTGGCGGGCTTCAACGGTAACGTGGCCTGGAGCATGACCAGCGTGCTGGGCGACAACCAGGATTTGTTCCTGGAAAAGATCCGACGCCAGGGCAATGGGCTCTCCTACGAGATCAATGGCAAATGGCAGCCAGTGACCGTGCGCAACGAAACCTACTTCATCAAGGGTCAACGGCCGATTCGCGAAGCCGTGTACGAAACCCGCCACGGTCCATTGCTCAACAGCGCCCAAGGCTTGGCCATGGCTAATGGTTTCGGCTTGGCCTTGCAACTGCCGAGCCTCACTGATGACAAGACCCTGGACGCGTTCTTCGATCTGTCACGCGCCCAGAGTGTCGAGAAGGCATCCGATGCCAGCCGGGAAATCCGCGCCATGGCGGTGAACATGGTGTTTGCCGATGCGCGCAATATCGGCTGGCAAGTCACTGGCCGCTATCCGAACCGCCGTGAAGGCGAAGGCCTGCTGCCATCGCCAGGCTGGGAAGGTCGCTACGATTGGGATGGTTACGCCGATCCGATGCTGCATCCCTACGACCAGGACCCGACCCAGGGCTGGCTCGGCACCACCAACCAGCGTGTCATCCCCCATGGCTACGGCATGCAGCTGTCCAATTCCTGGGCGGCGCCGGAGCGTGGCGAGCGCATGGCCGAGCTGGCCGGCGCGGGCAAGCACGACGCCCGCAGCCTGAGCGCCATGCAATACGACCAGACCACGACGTTCGCGGCCAAGCTCAAGAAAGTCTTCGAAGCCCCAGGCATGGCCCAGCCGCTCAAGCAAGCGATCGAGGCCCTGCCGGTGGCGGACCGGGCCAAGGCTCGTGAGGCTTATACCCGCTTGATGGCCTTCGACGGCCGGCTCAGTCCGGTCTCTAACGACGCAGCGATCTATGAGTTGTTCCTGCAAGAAAGCATGAAGCAGATTTTCCTCGACGAATTGGGCCCGGAAGGCAGCCCGGCCTGGAAAGCGCTGGTCGCCAATGGTCAGTTGTCCTACTCGGCCCAAGCCGATCATTTGCTGAGTCGCGAGGACAGCCCGTTCTGGGACGACGCGCGCACGCCGCAGAAGGAAGACAAGGCCGTCATCCTGGCCCGCAGCCTGGCAGCGGCCATCAGCGCCGGCGAGAGCCAGTTGGGCGGCGACCGCGCCACCTGGCAATGGGGCAGACTGCATCGCCATGAGTGGAAGAACGGCAGTGGCCAAGTCGTACGCGGCCCGCTGGCAGCCGGCGGCGATGCCACCACGCTCAATACCGCCGCGTTCGCCTGGGGCCAGGACTTCAATACGACCCTGGCGCCAGCCACGCGTTTTATCGTTGACTTCAGCCAGCCCGAACCGTTGACGATCCAGAGCGCTGCCGGCCAGTCGGGCAACCCGGCCAGCCCGAATTATCTGAACGGCATCGATCCATGGATCAAAGGTCAATATCAAAGCCTGCCATTGCAACCGCAGAACTTCGACCGGGCGTACGGCAAGACCCGGTTGACGTTGGTGCCGGGCAAATAGGTCGACGCCGTCTCTGTGGCGAGGGAGCTTGCTCCCGCTCGACTGCGCAGCAGTCGTAGAAAAACGGGGCCGCTGCGCACTGGAGCGCCAGCCCGGCCCAGCGGGAGCAAGCTCCCTCGCCACGGAGTCCATGCACACCATGAGCAAGCATCCGCTCAACAGGTCCTGGATCAGTCCCATCCCCAAACCCGATCGAACTTCTCCCGCGCCTCCCGTCTCTACCTGACAAGCCCATCGCCCCGGTAAACGCATGGATCTTGTCATTGCCCGCCCCGAAGGCCTGTATTGCCCGCCGGGGGATTTCTACATCGACCCCTGGCGCCCGGTGGAGCGTTCGGTTATCACCCACGCCCACGGCGACCATGCCCGTGGCGGCAACCAGCATTACCTGGCAGCGGCCCCCGGCGAAGGCATCCTGCGTTCGCGACTGGGCCAGGACATCAACCTGCAAACCCTGCCCTACGACGAACGCCTGCAGCATCATGGCGTCACCCTGAGTTTTCATCCCGCCGGCCATGTACTGGGTTCAGCCCAGGTCCGACTGGAATACCAAGGCGAGGTATGGGTGGCGTCCGGCGACTACAAAGTCGAGCCCGACGGCACTTGCGCGCCATTCGAGCCGGTGAAATGTCACACGTTCATCACCGAATCCACCTTCGGCCTGCCGATCTATCGCTGGCAGCCCCTGGCGCAAATCTTCGACGAAATCAACCAATGGTGGCGCGGAAATATTGCCGCAGGCCGGGCCAGCGTGCTGTTCTGCTATTCCTTCGGCAAGGCGCAGCGAATTCTCCATGGCATCGACGCAAGCCTGGGACCGATCCTCGCCCACGGGGCGGTGGAACCGCTGAACCGGGTCTATCGCGAGGCCGGTGTGCACTTGCCGCCGACGATTTACGCGGGGGATGTGAAGAAGAACGATCCGATCATGGGCCAGGCACTGATCATCGCCCCGCCGTCCACCAGCGGCAGCACTTGGGTACGGCGTTTCGGCGATTACAGCGACGCCTTCGCCAGCGGCTGGATGCGCTTGCGCGGCACTCGTCGGCGACGTGGCGTAGACCGGGGCTTCGTGCTCTCCGACCACGCCGACTGGCCTGGCCTGCTCTGGGCCATCGAACAGACCGGCGCCGAACGGGTCATGGTCACCCACGGATCGGTCAGCGTGCTGGTGCGCCATCTGCGCGAACAAGGCCTCGATGCCCAGGGCTTTACCACCGAATACGGCGACGACGAAGAAGACAGCGTCTCGGCGGTCGACGGTGGCGAGGAGGCCTCATGAAAGCCTTCGCCGAACTGTACGCCGAGCTGGATGCCACCACCTCCAGCAATGCCAAGCTTGCCGCCATGCAGGATTACTTCAGCAAGGCGCCGCCCGAGGACGCCGCTTGGGCCGTGTACTTCCTCTCCGGTGGCCGGCCACGGCAGTTGGTGCCGGTAAAAATCCTCAGGGAACTGGCGGTCCAGGTGTCCGGATTATCACTGTGGCTGTTCGAGGAAAGTTACCAGGCCGTAGGCGACCTGGCCGAAACCATCTCGCTGGTATTACCCGAATCGCCTCATAGCTCCGACGAAGGCCTGGCGCCCTGGATCGAGCAGAAGTTGCTGCCGTTGCGCGGCGAACCGCCCGAGGTCCTGGCCGAACGGCTACCAGCGCTGTGGGCACAGCTCGACCGGCCGAGCCTGATGCTCTGCGTCAAGCTCATCACCGGCAGTTTCCGCGTCGGTGTCTCCAAGCTGCTAGTGACTCGGGCGCTGGCCACCATGGCTGGGTTGGACAGCAAACGGGTGGCCCAACGGTTGGTGGGCTATACCGACCTGTCCCACCGCCCCACGGCGGCCAGTTACCTCAAGCTGATCGCTGGCGAGTCCGACGATGAACATGCCCAGCGCGGCGGGCAGCCTTATCCGTTCTTCCTGGCCCACGCCTTGTCGCAACCGGTGGAACAATTCGACGCCCTGCTGGGGCCGGCCAGCGACTGGCAAGTGGAATGGAAATGGGACGGGATCCGTGCCCAGGTGATCAAGCGCGACGGCCATTTGTGGGTCTGGTCCCGAGGAGAAGACTTGGTCACTGAGCGATTCCCCGAATTGCATTCACTGGCGCAAGCGTTGCCCGACGGGACGGTGATCGACGGCGAAATCGTGGTCTGGAAAGCGCCGCAGGCGGTCACCGAAGACGCCTTTGATCCGGATGCCCCGCTGCAACCGGCAGTGCAACCCTTTGCCCTGCTGCAACAACGCATCGGTCGCAAGACGCTGAGCAAAAAAGTGCTGGAGGATGCTCCCGTGGTGGTGATGGCCTATGACCTGCTGGAATGGCAAGGCGAAGACTGGCGCAGCCGCCCCCAGGCCGAGCGACGCCAGCAACTGGAGTCGCTGGTCGCCCGCTGCCACAGCCCGGTGCTGCTGCCGTCGCCCATTGTGACGGGCAAGGATTGGCTCGACCTCGCCCGCCAGCGCGAGGCATCCCGCAGCCTCGGCGTCGAAGGCATGATGCTCAAGGCTCGCAACGCGCTGTATGGCGTCGGCCGGACCAAGGACATGGGCGTATGGTGGAAGTGGAAGATCGACCCGTTCAGTGTCGACGCGGTGCTGATTTACGCCCAGCGCGGCCATGGCCGACGCGCCAGCCTGTATAGCGACTACACGTTCGCCGTCTGGGACAACCCGCCCGGCAGCCGCGAGCGCACCTTGGTTCCGTTTGCCAAAGCCTACTCGGGGCTGACCGATGCAGAGATGCGCCAGGTCGACAGCATCGTGCGCAAGACCACCGTGGAAAAATTCGGACCGGTGAGCAGCGTGACGCCGACCTTGGTGTTCGAGCTGGGCTTCGAAGGCATCGCCTTGTCCAAGCGCCACAAGAGCGGGATCGCGGTACGTTTCCCGCGGATGCTGCGCTGGCGCAAGGATAAAACCGTTGAAGAAGCGGACACGCTGGCGACGCTTCAGAATCTGTTGAAGTAAGCTCAGGGTGCATGTTTCAGTGTCTTTGGCCATTGATCTAGTGCCCTGCATCACTGGCTCTACCCAATAGACGCTATGTAACGCATATAATAAAAACACTGCGAGCCGACGATCAACCGTTTCTATTTCATGCGACGTTGAAAAAACTATCGACACCCCACCTACCGACGGTATTTCTGACGCCGTAATTACGGCGTTAGAATATATCCCAAGCATTGCAAAACCGACTTGCTCTTTCAAAGAGCAATGCTAATGTGACATTAGATTAGCCTCGCTGTTCTATATTTCCTTCGTCCAGAAAACCCCCAGTCTTTGCGCAACAGTGCAGGACGACGAATTACTCGGGGAACGGGACGGCATCGTCACCCAGGCAAGACCAAGCTGGGCCATGCCTTCCAGCGACAGGATGATCGGAATGAATTCCGGCTCATGCCATTCAGAGGAACCCGAAATGATTGCGCAGAAGCGGTTTCAATCCTTGGATAGTTTCAGGGGGCTAATGGCCATATCGGTGATGCTCTATCACGTGCGCATCAGTGGCAGTTTTACCGAATGGTTGTTATTTCGCCACGCCGAAATATTTGTCTCGTTCTTTTTCGTATTGAGTGGCTTTGTATTGACCCATGCTTATGGCCGCCCCGCACATTTTAACTTTCGAAAGTTCTTCATCACACGAACCTTCCGCTTGCTACCTCTGCACCTCTTCATGCTGGGCGTTTTTATAGCCCTGGAGTGTGGGAGATATATAGCATCCGAAAAAGGCATGAACTTCAATAACGTGCCTTTTACAGAAAAGTTTGCCCCGTCTGAAATTCTGCCCAATGCCTTGTTGTTGCAATCGTGGACGTATTTAACCAACCCCCTGTCGTTCAACTATCCATCTTGGAGCATCAGTATCGAGTATTACACCTACATGATCTTCGCCCTGATACTGAGCATCGCATTCGGAGCCAGGACGTGGGTATGGGGAGCCGTGGTATTGGTGGCACTAGCGCAGATGTACATGGGCAATGCCTTCTTCACCATCGAATCGTTACGGGGCCTGGCTTATTTTTTCACGGGCTGCCTGGCTTATGCCGTGTACCGGAGAATCCCCCAACCCAGTCAGGCCCGGACTGGAATGCTGACAACATTGGAAGTGACAGCAGTGGCAGCGGCGCTGGCCTTCGTGGTCAACGATTTTGAAGCCAAGCAGTTGCTGGCCAGCCTGTTGTTCGGTGTCATCGTTGTGATATTTGCCTTTGACGGCGGTGCGGTATCGCGATTGTTGGCGGGACGTGGCTTCGGTTTTCTCGGCAAATTGTCCTATTCCATCTACCTGACCCACGCGGCGGTTCTCTTCTGCGTAGTGTCGGCGTTCATGGTGACGAAGAAAGTCTCCGGCGTTGACATCGCCCCGGTGATAGACGGAACTCGTTACCTGGACCTCGGCAGCGTGACGCTCAATAACCTTGTCGCTTTGCTGGTGGTGGGATCGGTGGTCGTGGTGTCCATGTTCACCTACCGATATGTCGAGATGACCGGGCAATCTTTCGGTCGAGCGCTCAGCAACAAAACCGCCCTCAGCCCTCTATCAAGTCCCGATGCCAACCTGAAAAAAGCGCCATGACGACAACGCCAGGCGCCCACTCGCTACAATAACGCGAGAAATGGGCGTCGCTCCATCCTGGTGCATATTTTGGTGTACGCTCCTCCCCGCGCACCATCGCGTTCCGTCCACCGCCACCGGTGCTTTTAAAACACTTGTTCGGCACTATGGTTCGGAAATTGCTACCTTTATGCCGTCATACCGTTCAGACCTTCACCGGTAACAACTTATGCGCCACAAGCGCTCAAATTGGTTTTAGGGACTCAATAATGAAAAAAGCACTGCTGACCCTTTCTGCACTGGCGTTGTGCATGGCTGCTGGCGTCGCCACGGCCAAGGAATACAAGGAACTGCGTTTTGGTGTCGACCCGTCCTACGCCCCGTTCGAATCCAAGGCCGCCGACGGCAGCCTGGTAGGTTTCGACATCGACCTGGGCAATGCCATCTGCGAAGAGCTGAAGGTCAAATGCAAATGGGTCGAAAGCGATTTCGACGGCATGATCCCAGGCCTCAAGGCCAATAAATTCGACGGTGTGATCTCGTCCATGACGGTGACCCCGGCCCGCGAAAAAGTCATCGACTTTTCCAGCGAGCTGTTCTCCGGCCCAACGGCCTATGTATTCAAGAAGGGCTCGGGCCTGAGCGAAGACGTTGCCTCGCTCAAAGGCAAGACCGTGGGCTACGAGCAGGGCACCATCCAGGAAACCTATGCCAAGACCGTGCTGGACAAGGCTGGCGTCAAGACCCAGGCCTATCAGAACCAGGATCAGGTTTACGCTGACCTGACCTCCGGCCGCCTCGACGCCGCGATCCAGGACATGCTCCAGGCCGAGCTAGGCTTCCTGAAGTCGCCAAAGGGCGGCGACTATGAAGTCAGCAAGCCGGTCGACAGCGAACTGCTGCCTTCCAAGACCGCCATCGGTATCAAGAAAGGTAACAAAGAGCTGAAAGCGCTTTTGGATAAAGGTATCAAAGCGTTACACGACGACGGCAAATACGCCGAAATCCAGAAAAAACACTTTGGCGATCTGAATCTGTACAGCGGCAAATAATGCGCAGTGCCCACCCGGCCTCGGGTGGGCACTTTTTTTCTGCCAAAGGCACCTTCCATGTTCGAACAACTCCTACAAAGTCTGGGGCTCTCGGCCTTCAGCCTGCAGGGCTTTGGCCCGCTGCTGATGCAAGGCACCTGGATGACGATCAAACTGGCGGTACTGTCGCTGTTGCTGAGCGTCTTGCTCGGCCTGCTGGGCGCCAGTGCCAAACTGTCCAGCGTCAAACTGCTGCGTATCCCAGCCCAGCTCTACACCACGCTGATTCGTGGCGTACCGGACCTGGTGCTGATGCTGTTGATTTTCTACAGCCTGCAAACCTGGCTGACCTCGTTTACTGATTTCATGGAATGGGAATACATCGAGATCAACCCATTCGGCGCCGGGGTGATCACCCTGGGCTTTATTTATGGCGCGTACTTCACCGAGACGTTTCGCGGGGCGATCCTCGCCGTCCCTCGCGGGCAGGTTGAAGCCGCCACGGCTTACGGCCTCAAGCGTGGCCAGCGCTTTCGCTTCGTGGTGTTCCCACAGATGATGCGATTTGCCCTGCCGGGCATCGGCAACAACTGGATGGTCATGCTCAAGGCGACCGCGCTGGTGTCGATCATTGGCCTGGCCGACCTGGTCAAGGCCGCCCAGGATGCGGGCAAGAGCACCTATCAGCTGTTTTACTTCCTGGTGCTGGCGGCGCTGATCTACCTGTTGATTACCAGCGCGTCCAATTTCGTCCTGCGTTGGCTTGAACGTCGCTACGCCGCCGGGGCTCGGGAGGCGGTGCGATGATCGAACTCTTGCAAGAATACTGGCGGCCGTTCCTCTACAGCGATGGCAATAACATCACCGGCCTGGCCATGACCCTGTGGCTACTCAGCGCCGCGTTGCTGATCGGCTTCGTGGTATCGATCCCGCTGTCCATCGCGCGGGTTTCACCCAAGGTCTACGTGCGTTGGCCGGTGCAGTTCTACACCTATCTGTTTCGTGGGACACCGCTCTACATCCAGCTGCTGATCTGCTACACCGGCATCTACAGCATCGCGGCCGTACGCGAGCAGCCGCTGCTCGACAGCTTCTTTCGGGACGCGATGAACTGCACGATCCTGGCGTTCGCCTTGAACACCTGCGCCTACACCACGGAGATTTTCGCCGGGGCGATTCGCAGCATGAACCATGGTGAAGTCGAAGCGGCCAAGGCGTACGGGTTGACCGGCTGGAAGCTCTACACCTACGTGATCATGCCTTCGGCGCTGCGTCGCTCGCTGCCGTATTACAGCAACGAAGTGATTCTGATGCTGCACTCGACGACGGTGGCGTTCACCGCTACCGTTCCAGACGTGCTGAAAGTCGCCCGGGATGCCAACTCGGCGACTTTCCTGACGTTCCAGTCGTTCGGGATCGCCGCGTTGATCTACCTGACCGTCACATTTGCACTGGTCGGCCTCTTCCGCCTCGCCGAGCGTCGCTGGCTGGCTTTTCTAGGGCCGACTCACTAAAGCATCCGCTCCCAGGACACACACGTAAATGCGCCATCAGATTCATGACCTGTTGGCCCCGCTGCCGGGGACCGCACGCAAGATCCACAGTTTTCACTTCGGCGAGGAAAAAGCCGTCGGCAAAATCTACATCCAGGCCTCCCTGCACGCCGACGAATTGCCGGGCATGCTGGTGGCTTGGCACCTCAAGCAGCGCCTGGCCGAACTCGAGACTTCGGGTCACTTGCGGCACGAAATCGTACTGGTGCCGGTCGCCAATCCTATCGGCCTTGAACAAGTGCTGATGGACGTGCCCCTGGGCCGCTATGAGTTGGAAAGCGGACAGAACTTCAACCGCCGGTTCGTCGACTTGAGTGAAGAAATCGGCAACGAAATCGAAGGCCTGCTCACCAACGACCCGCAGCACAACCTATCGCTGATCCGCACCAGCCTGCGCGACGCCCTGAACCGGCAGACCGCCAGCACGCAACTGCAATCCCAGCGCCTGGTCCTGCAGCGACTGGCCTGCGACGCCGACATGGTGCTGGACCTGCATTGCGATTTCGAAGCCGTCGCGCACCTTTACACCACGCCGCAAGCCTGGCCCCAGGTCGAGCCGCTGGCCCGCTACATCGGCGCCGAGGCCAGCCTGTTGGCCACCGACTCGGGCGGACAGTCTTTCGACGAATGCTTCACGCTGCTCTGGTGGCAACTCAAGGAACGTTTCGGCGAGCAGTTCGAGATTCCCCTGGGCAGTTTTTCGGTTACCGTCGAATTACGCGGCCAGGGGGACGTCAACCATGGCTTGGCGAGTCTCGACTGCCAGGCCCTGATCGAATACCTGATTCACTTCGGTGCCATCGACGGCGAACCACTGTCGCTGCCCGAGCTGCCCTACCCGGCCACGCCGTTGGCCGGTGTAGAACCGGTGACGACGCCGGTCGGCGGCTTGCTGGTCTACAGCGCCCTGCCCGGTGAATATCTGGAGGCCGGACAGCTGATCGCGGAAATCATCGACCCGATCAACGACACCGTGACACCCGTTCATTGCCGTAATGGCGGGCTGCTATACGCCCGCTCGTTGCGCCGCATGGCCACTGCCGGCATGGTAATCGCCCATGTCGCCGGGACCGAAGCCTACCGCAGCGGCTACCTACTTTCGCCTTGAGGATGCTGTTCCATGTACAAACTGACCATCGAAGGCCTGCATAAAAGCTACGGCGAACACGAGGTGCTCAAAGGGGTTTCGCTCAAGGCCAGGACCGGCGACGTCATCAGCCTGATCGGCGCCAGCGGCTCGGGCAAAAGCACCTTCCTGCGCTGCATCAACTTTCTGGAACAGCCCAACGACGGCGCCATGAGCCTGGACGGCCAATCGATCCAGATGATCAAGGATCACCACGGCATGCGCGTGGCCGACGCCGACGAACTGCAACGCATTCGTACGCGCCTGGCCATGGTGTTCCAGCATTTCAACCTGTGGAGCCACATGACCGTGCTGGAAAACATCACCATGGCGCCGCGCCGGGTGTTGGGTGTCAGCAAGGAGGAGGCCGACGATCGCGCCCGTCGTTATCTCGACAAGGTCGGCTTGCCGGCACGTGTCGCCGAGCAATATCCGGCGTTTCTTTCCGGCGGCCAGCAGCAGCGCGTGGCCATCGCTCGCGCGTTGGCCATGGAGCCGGAGGTCATGCTGTTCGACGAGCCGACCTCGGCGCTGGACCCGGAATTGGTCGGTGAAGTCTTGAAGGTTATCCAGGGCCTGGCGGAAGAAGGCCGGACCATGATCATGGTGACCCACGAGATGAGCTTTGCCCGCAAGGTTTCCAATCAGGTGCTGTTCCTGCATCAAGGCCTGGTGGAAGAAGAAGGCGCGCCGGAAGATGTATTGGGAAATCCGAAGAGCGAACGCTTGAAACAATTCCTAAGCGGCAACTTGAAGTAAGCCGCCACGCATCACTGCGCCGGCTCCGTCATGTTAAATATGACGGAGCCGGCATCGATCATCCGCCCTGTTAATGTTTTTCCAGACGGAAACTTCCACCACTGAAGTTCCGCCCACGTTCATCCACACCATCAAAAGTGCCCGCGCATTGAACGTCTCCCCCCACCGTCACCCTCAATACGCCAGAACGGAGCGGTGAAAGATTCCGGCGCAGCATAAAGTGAACCTCGGGATATCCAGGCTCGCCCAAGTCATATTCCTGTTGTCCCTCCGTCATGCTTCGAGGCAGCCAAATGGAGAGACCTCGACCATTTTCGTCATGACCTGACAGGAGGTAGCAACTGCCTACGTCACGATATTCCAACTCACCATTAACTCGGAATTCATAGGTGGAACCGTCAAGCTCCATGTTCGCGTGAAGGTGCCCGTTAAAAATAGTCATTAGAATTCCTTTTCATTATTTATGCTGATTTCTGCTTTGAGGTCCCTGACCAAGAGGCCGCATTAAACACAGTTTCGCGGCAACTGTTAATCCTGCATCGACGCTATAGTTTCACCTAATGTAACTTGCAACGTTCGCGTATTAAGTTTGCAATTGAATAGACCACCAACCCAGCAAGGCGATTCCACACCGGGCGGCCATCAGAAAAAAGGGCGTCATTGAGTTGGCCGCTCACAATTTGTCCGCTGAACGTTTAATCGCAATGCGCAATAAAACCTTTTCCTTGCGCCCGAGGTCATTAAAAGAGAACTCTCAAGGCGCATGCAGCGGGTATGGCGACATCCAACAACTTCGCGAAACAGTGGTTCGATGCCCGCGGCTGGAAGCCATTCGCTTTTCAAAAGCAGGTGTGGGCTGCGGTCAAGCGTGGCGAGTCGGGATTGCTGCATGCCAGCACCGGTGCTGGCAAGACTTACGCCGTATGGTTCGCCGCCCTCAACCGTTTCGCCCGCTCAATGCCGCCGCCAGACAAACCGCGTAAACGCAAACCGCCGGCCGAACCGTTGACGGTCTTGTGGATCACCCCGATGCGCGCGCTGGCCGCCGACACCGGCAAGGCCCTCGAAGCGCCTCTCGCACCCTTGCACATCCCCTGGAGCGTTGGCCTGCGCACCGGTGACACCAGCGCCGGCGAACGCGCCCGCCAAGGCCGCCGCTTGCCCACGGCACTGATCACCACGCCAGAAAGCCTGACCCTGATGCTCGCCCGCGCCGACGCGCAAACAGCGGCTTCGACGCTGCGCATGGTCGTGGTGGATGAATGGCATGAATTGCTCGGCAACAAGCGCGGCGTCCAGTTGCAACTGGCCTTGGCACGATTGCGGCGCTGGAACCCCGACCTGATCGTCTGGGGTGTATCGGCAACCTTGGGCAACCAGGCCCACGCCGAGCAGGTATTGATCCCGCAAGGCAATGGAATCAGCGTGCAAGGCGCCAACGCCAAAGCGCTACAGGTCGATACGCTGCTGCCGCCGACCCTTGAACGTTTTCCCTGGGCCGGACACATCGGCTTGAAAATGCTGCCCCAGGTGGTCGCTGAAATCGACGCCAGTAACAGCTGCCTAGTGTTTACCAACACCCGTGCGCAATCGGAAATCTGGTACCAGGCGATTCTCGAGGTACGTCCGGATTGGGCCGGGCTTATCGCCCTGCACCACAGCTCGTTGTCCCGTGACACCCGCGATTGGGTGGAGCGGGCGTTGAAGGACGGCCAGCTCAAGGCCGTCGTGTGTACATCCAGTCTGGACCTCGGTGTGGATTTCCTCCCGGTGGAACGGGTGCTGCAGATTGGTTCCGCCAAGGGTGTCGCGCGGTTGATGCAGCGTGCCGGACGCTCCGGACATGCGCCTGGGCGGACTTCGCGGATAACCCTGGTGCCGACCCACAGCCTGGAACTGATCGAGGCAGCCGCCGCCCAAGACGCCGTGGCGCAGCGGCGAATCGAGCCCCGAGAGTCGCCCCACAAGCCTTTGGACGTGTTGGTCCAGCATTTGGTCAGCATGGCCTTGGGCGGCGGTTTCGTTCCCGATGATCTGCTTGAGGAGGTGCGCGGCGCCTGGGCCTACCGGGATCTGAATCTGGCTGAATGGACGTGGGCCCTGGCATTCGTGCGCCACGGCGGCCTGTCGTTGACCGCCTACCCTGACTACCGACGGGTCGAGCCGGACGAACACGGCATCTGGCGCGTGCCCGATGCACGTCTGGCCCGGCGTCACCGCATGAGCATCGGCACCATCGTCAGCGATGCCAGCCTGCAACTTAAATTCTGGAGCAAGGGCGGTGGCGGCAAGACGCTGGGCAGCGTCGAAGAAAGTTTCATCGCCCGCCTTCGGCCTGGCGATGGCTTCCTGTTTGCCGGACGCTTACTGGAACTGGTCAGGGTCGAAGACATGACCGCTTACGTGCGCCGTAGCCAGGCAAAAAAAGCCGCCGTGCCACGCTGGAACGGTGGGCGGATGCCGCTCTCAAGCGAGTTGGCGGCCGCCGTCGTGGCGCGCCTGAGCGAAGCCGCCGCTGGCCACTTCGACGGTCCGGAAATGCACGCCGTGCAGCCTTTGTTATCGACCCAGCTACGCTGGTCCGGCTTACCCACGCAAAATACCTTGTTGGCTGAAGCGCTTAAATCGCGGGAAGGCTGGCATCTGTTTATCTATCCGTTTGCCGGGCGCCAAGTCCATCTGGGACTGGCGAGCCTGTTGGCCTGGCGCGTCAGCCAGCAACAGCCGGTGACCTTTTCCATCGCCGTCAACGACTACGGCCTGGAACTGCTTAGCGCCACGGTGGTGGACTGGTCGAAACATCTGAACCCGACACTTCTAAGCGCTGAAAACCTCTTGGACGATGTACTCGCCAGCCTGAATGCCGGAGAGCTGGCCTTGCGCCGCTTTCGCGAAATCGCTCGCATCGCCGGTCTGGTCTTCGCCGGCTACCCCGGCGCGCCAAAGAGTACCCGGCAAGTCCAAGCCTCGAGCGGGTTGTTTTTTCAAGTATTCAAACAATACGACGCCGATAACCTGCTGCTGGCCCAGGCCGGGGAAGAAGTCTTGCGCGAAGAACTGGATATACGTCGACTGGAGCAGACCTTGCAACGCCTCGCTACATTGACGCTGGACCTGCACCTCATCAAGCGCCCCACACCCCTGGGCTTCCCCCTGCTGGTGGAGCGTTTCCGCGAAAGCATGAGCTCGGAGAAGCTTGCCGATCGCATTCGGCGGATGGTCAGCGAACTGGAAAAAACCGCCGATCGAGGGGGCGCCTGATGCCCGCCCCGTATCCGGTCAACCTCGCTGGGGAAGAACTCTGGCTGCTGCCACAAAAGGCCGTGTATTGGCCGGCCCAGGAAACCCTGATGGTGGCCGATGTACATTTCGGCAAGGCCGCGGCTTACCGCAGCCTCGGTCAACCGGTGCCCCACGGCACCACCGCGAGCAACATCGCGGCACTCGATGCCCTGCTGGCCGACCTGCCGTGTCGACAGTTGATCTTTCTCGGGGATTTTCTCCATGGGCCCGGCTCTCACGCACTCGGCACCTTGAAGGCACTTTCCGATTGGCGTGGGCGACATCCGCACTTGGCCATGACGCTGATTCGCGGCAACCACGACAAACGCGCCGGCGACCCGCCATCGACGCTGAACATTCGCGTGGTACCGGAACCTTTGCTGCTGGGGCCCTTCGCCGTGCAGCACGAGCCCAATCCACACCCCAGCCGTCATGTGCTGGCCGGGCACGTGCACCCGGTCTATCAGCTGAGCGGCAAGGGCCGGCAGCGCCTGCGCCTGGCCTGCTTTCGATTGGGCAGCGACATCAGCCTACTGCCGGCCTTCGGTGCATTCACCGGAGGCTATCGGGTCGAACAGGACAAGGACTGCAAGATCTTCGTGGTCGGCGACAATGAAATATGGCCCGTCAGTTGAAGCATGTCTGCTGCGACTGACGGGCCATATTCTAAAATCAGGCTACGGGCGCGGGAGGCGGCTCGTCCGGAAGTGTCGGCTCGCCGGGTTCAGTGGGTTCCGTAGGATTGGGATCAGGATCGGGATCACCAGGAATACCGCCTGCCGCCTCAGCGGGATGGGCCAGCAGTGACCAGGCCAGGACGCCGATCTGATTGGGCTCAAGCCTTGCCAGTTCGGCACTGATTCGCGGATCGATCTTCATAGAGCAACTCCTGAGCGAAGGCCCGCTGCGTTAACGCAAAAAAACGGGCAGTACACTTCATAGAGTGCCTGCCCGCCCAGGAATTCCAACAGCTCGTCAGAATCAGGTACGCGGCAATGTCACGCCGCGCTGGCCCTGGTATTTGCCGCCCCGATCCTTGTAGGAAACTTCACATTCCTCGTCGGACTCAAGGAACAGCATTTGCGCCACGCCCTCGTTGGCGTAGATCTTCGCCGGCAGGGTCGTGGTGTTGGAAAACTCCAGGGTCACGTGGCCTTCCCACTCCGGTTCCAGCGGCGTGACGTTGACGATAATGCCGCAACGGGCGTAGGTGCTCTTGCCCAGGCAAATGGTCAGCACGTTGCGCGGGATGCGGAAGTATTCCACGGTGCGGGCCAGGGCGAAGGAGTTCGGCGGAATGATGCAGACGTCGCTCTTGACGTCGACGAAGCTCTTCTCGTCGAAATTCTTCGGGTCGACGGTGGCCGAGTTGATGTTGGTGAACACCTTGAACTCATCGGCGCAGCGTACGTCGTAGCCGTAGCTCGAGACACCGAAGGAAATCAGCCGGTTGGCGCCTTCGCCACGCATCTGGCGTTCTACGAAGGGCTCGATCATGCCGTGCTCTTGCGCCATGCGGCGAATCCACTTGTCCGATTTGATGCTCATGGCGGTGTCCTGAATAGCGAGGTGGAAAAAACTGTCCGGCATCTTACCGGGGCGCGGGGCGGGTTCAAAGTGCGGCAAGCAAATCTCGGCGATCCACCCTGATTTCCGGGCCCTGACGGCCATCGTGCACGCCGTCAGTCATTAAAACCGAGAAACCTTCGCAAAGACCATTGGCACGTTCCGGAAAAAGGGGTAAGGTGGCGTCACTGTGCTGCTTGTGTCACTGAGAATCTCTACACGATATGTTGAATTTCGATCCAACCATCTACAAGAATTTTTCCTGCTCTTTGCACTCAGTCTCGGCCAGGGTTCTTCCTGTGTCGCAGTTATCTTTGTTCAAGGAGTTACACCATGTCTAATCGCCAAACCGGTACCGTTAAGTGGTTCAACGATGAAAAAGGCTTCGGCTTCATCACCCCACAATCCGGTGACGATCTGTTCGTTCACTTCAAAGCTATCCAATCCGACGGCTTCAAAAGCCTGAAAGAAGGCCAACAGGTTTCTTTCATCGCTACCCGCGGTCAGAAAGGCATGCAAGCTGAAGAAGTTCAAGTTATCTAACTTGTCCTTGCTTTAGCAAAAGGCCCCGCCCTCAAAAGCGGGGCTTTTTTGTGCCTGCCAGTTTTATCCAGCGCAAAAAAATGTGGGAGCAAGCCCCCACATTGTTCCGCCTTGACCGGTTACTTACCAGGTCACGCCAAACCCGGCTGTATAACGCGTCTTGCTCAGGTCGCTGTCCTCGGTGCCTTCGATGACATCCTTCTCGGCCTTGAGGTTGAGCGACGCCCAGTCGGTCACCTTGTAGCGCAGCCCCATCTCCGCGTCGTAGGCATATTCGGCCACGCCTGACAGCGGCTTGCCCACTTCACCGTTGGTGAAGAACTCGACGCGCTTGCCAATCAGGTAGCGGTTGTAGTCCCACTTCATCGCCACGGAATAGAAGTTGTCCTTGCCGCCATCACGGTATTCATAGTCCGTGCGGTTGAACAATGAACCCAGCGAGAACGCGCCCAGCTCGTCATCCCAGAACTGATAGCCCGGACCGGTACCCACCACGCGCTGGCGAGCCAGGTCTTCGACCTTGTCGCGCTTGTAGTTGAGGCGACCTTGCCAAAACCACTTGTCCGTGAGGAAGCGGTCGAGGGAATACTCCATTCGCCAGTTGTCAGTCGACACCACGTCGTCCTGGAATTCACGGTTGTACTCGCCCTCGGCGATATGACGCCATCTGCCGTGGCGTGCCGAGGTCTTGAAGTCGACGTCGTAATCGTCGGTATCGTTTTCCGCCCGCTGGTAGTCCAGCGCCGCATCGATATTGCCCTTCCATACCAGATCCTCGACCACCGGCTTGGGCTTGAGGATCTGTTGGATACTCGCCAGATCGACGGTCTTGGGCCCATCACCGTTGGCCAGGGTTACCTTGCCATCCTCGGCCGCCTGCAACGCCTTGGCCTTCTCGCCGGTATAGGCGTCCTGCTTGACCAGCAATTGCTGGTCGCTTTCAAGCGTCTTGACCTGTTTCCAGTCGATCGGGATGGCACCGGCGTAATCGGTCTGGATCAGCAGTTTGCCGCCATCGAAAACGGTAATCTTGCCGCTGAGCTTGTCGCCGTTCTTCAACCAGACGGTATCGGCAAGCAAGGGCATGGAGGCGCTCGTAACAGCTAGGCACAGCAGGGTTCTGGACAACATAAGCGATAATGGGCTCAAGTTTGCATTGAAAAGGCGGCATTATCCCCCAGGATGACACCTCAGCAACGACTGACCCGCGTATGGGGGATGAGTTCATTTATCAACGCGCCCTGTAGGAATTAATCTACAGACGGACACCTTCAGGAAACCTTACTCGTGACTGACGCCCCAGCGGCCACCGAGAATGCCGCCCAAATTCGCCGTACCACGCTTTACCTGACCTTGGCCCAAGTGCCGGCCGGCAAGGTCGTCACCTATGGCCAGCTCGCCGAGATGGCCGGCCTGGGTCGCGCCGCGCGCTGGGTCGGACGAACGCTCAGCCAGTTGCCGAACGACACGAAGCTGCCCTGGCACCGGGTCTTGGCGGCCGGGGGCCGGATCAGCCTGCCGGCGGGCAGCGCCTCGGGGGATGAACAACGTGCGCGCTTGCGCATGGAAGGGATCAGTGTCCTGAACAATCGTGTTGATATTCAGCGCCATGGCTGGCGTCCGGTAGAGCACAGCGGTTAGAGTGCGCGCTTTGTTTTCGCAATTTTTGAGGCAGACTCCAGCCCATGCCCCGTAAAACCTGGCGCGCCGCCCTCGCCGCCTATGCCAGTCCTTCGACGCTCGTGCTGTTGCTGCTTGGCTTCGCCGCCGGCTTGCCCTACATGCTGGTCTTCTCCACGCTGTCGGTCTGGTTGCGTGAAGCTGGCGTGGCCCGCGAAACCATCGGTTACGCGAGCCTGATCGGCCTGGCCTACGCCTTCAAATGGGTCTGGTCGCCACTGCTCGACCAATGGCGCCTGCCATTGCTGGGCAAGCTGGGGCGTCGCCGCTCCTGGCTGGTGCTCTCTCAAGGGTTGGTGATCCTGGGCCTGATCGGCATGGGTTTCTGCGATCCGCAAAAACATCTGTCCTGGCTGATCGCGATTGCCGTGATAGTGGCCTTCGCCTCGGCCACCCAGGACATCGCCGTCGACGCCTATCGATTGGAAATCGTCGACGACACGCGCCAGGCCGCCCTCGCCGCCAGCTACATGTCCGGCTATCGCATCGCCGCCCTGCTGGCCACCGCCGGCGCCCTGTTTTTCGCCGAAGGTTTTGGTTCCACCGGGTTTAGCTACAAGCACTCAGCCTGGGCCGGTACGTACCTGCTGTTTGGCGTGTTGATGGTACCGGCGTTGCTGACCTCGTTGATCATGCGCGAACCGCCCGTGCCACTGCGCACCCAGTTGCAAGCCGGTCGCTATACATTCGTCCATCAACTGGCGTCGGTTTTCGTACTGATCGTGCTGCTGGTGTCCGTGCCAGCGATGTTCACCCAGCTCTATAACACCGACTTCGCCAGCGTACTGTTCGAAGGGGTCAGCCTGCTCGACCTGCTGCTCGAAGACCGCGCCTTCCTGCGTGCCATCCTCTATATCATCCTGACCGCCATCTGCCTGTCATCCCTGGGTCGCCGAGGCCTGGCGCCAGTGCTGACGCCCATCAACGACTTCATCCTCCGTTACCGCTGGCAGGCGCTCTTGCTGCTGGGGCTGATCGCAACCTACCGGATGTCCGATACGGTCATGGGCGTCATGGCCAATGTCTTCTACATTGACCAAGGATTTACCAAGGACCAGATTGCCAGCGTCAGCAAGATCTTCGGGTTGATCATGACGCTAGTGGGCGCCGGCATGGGCGGCCTGTTGATCGTGCGTTTCGGCATCCTGCCGATCCTGTTCATTGGGGGCGTGTCCTCGGCCGCGACCAACATCCTGTTCCTGATGCTCGCCGACATGGGCCCCGACTTGCAGATGCTGATTGTCACGATTTCCCTGGACAATTTCAGCTCCGGCCTGGCCACCTCGGCCTTCGTCGCGTATCTGTCGAGCCTGACCAACCTGAAGTTCTCCGCCACTCAATATGCCCTGCTCAGCTCGATCATGCTGTTGCTGCCACGCTTGATCGGCGGCTATTCGGGGGTCATGGTGGAAAAATTCGGTTATCACGATTTTTTCCTGATCACCGCCCTGCTCGGCGTTCCGACCCTGCTGCTGATCGCCTTGCACTGGTACCAGGAAAACCGCCGCGAAGGCGTGAACTCCGATCCGGAATCGCCGCCGACCCGGCCCGCCGAAGAGTCGTAGGAAATTTCAGCAGGCGCCGAAGAAAGCGGCGCCTGGATCCGGCGGCAGGCCACGCGCCTGTACGCCAGGGCATCTCGCCCGTACAATGCTGCGTCACTTCTCGTCATCAGCAACCGACAACGGCCAACCATGCGCACCAGTCAATTTTTGCTCGCCACACAGAAAGAAACGCCTTCCGACGCCGTCGTGATCAGCCATCAGCTGATGCTGCGTGCCGGCATGATCCGCAAGCTCGCCTCCGGCCTGTACACCTGGCTGCCGATGGGCTTGCGAGTGATGCGCAAGGTCGAAGCCATCGTCCGCGAAGAAATGGACGCCGCCGGCTCCCTGGAAGTGTTGATGCCGAGCACCCAGCCGGCCGAGCTGTGGCAGGAATCTGGCCGCTGGGAAGAATACGGCCCTGAGCTGCTGCGCATCAAAGACCGTCACGGTCGTGACTTCTGTGCGGGCCCGACCCACGAAGAAGTGATCACCGATCTGATGCGCAACGAGTTGAGCAGCTACAAGCAGCTGCCTATCAACCTGTACCAGATCCAGACCAAATTCCGCGATGAGATCCGTCCACGCTTTGGCCTGATGCGCGGCCGTGAATTCATCATGAAGGATTCGTACTCGTTCCACGCCGACCTGGCCTCGCTGCAAGTCACTTATGACCGCATGCACCAGGCGTACTGCAACGTGTTCACCCGCCTGGGCCTGAAATTCCGTCCGGTTGAAGCCGACAACGGCTCCATCGGCGGTGCCGGCTCCCATGAGTTCCACGTATTGGCCGAGTCCGGCGAAGACGACATCGTCTTCAGCAACGGCTCCGACTACGCCGCGAACATCGAGAAGGCCGAAGCCGTGCCACGGGAAACCTCCCGCGCCGCGCCGACCGAAGAATTGCGCCTGGTGGATACGCCGAACACCAAGACCATTGCCCAATTGGTGGAAGGCTACAACCTGCCGATCGAACGCACTATCAAGACCCTGATCGTGCGCGCGGAAGAAGAAGGCAAGCTGATTGCCCTGATCGTCCGCGGCGACCATGAGCTGAACGAAATCAAGGCCGCCAACCAGCCAGGCGTCGCCAGCCCATTGGTCATGGCCACCGACGCCGAACTGCGCGATGCCATCGGCGCCGGTGCAGGTTCCCTCGGCCCATTGAACCTGCCGTTGCCGATCATCATCGACCGCTCGGTGGCGTTGATGAGCGACTTCGCCATCGGCGCCAACATCGATGACAAGCATTATTTCGGCGTGAACTGGGAGCGCGACCTGCCGGTTCCAGCCATCGCGGACCTGCGCAACGTTGTTGCCGGCGACCCGAGCCCGGACGGCAAGGGCACCCTGGAAATCAAGCGCGGCATCGAAGTCGGGCACATCTTCCAGCTGGGCGACAAATACAGCAAAGCCATGAAGTGCGAAGTACTGGGCGAGAACGGTAAGCCGGTCACCCTGCAAATGGGTTGCTACGGCATTGGCGTCTCCCGCGTAGTGGCGGCAGCGATCGAACAGAACAACGACGAAAACGGGATCATCTGGAGCGACACACTGGCGCCATTCCAGATTGCCCTGGTGCCGTTGCGCTATGAAACCGAACAGGTTCGCGAAGCGACCGACAAGCTCTACGCCGAATTGACGGCCGCCGGCTTCGAGGTGCTGCTGGACGACCGCGACAAGAAAACCAGCCCAGGCATCAAGTTCGCGGACATGGAACTGATCGGCATCCCGCACCGGATCGTGGTCAGTGACCGCGGACTGGCCGATGGCAACCTGGAATACAAGAGCCGCACCGAGGCCGAGCCACAAGCGCTGCCGGTCGCCGACGTGCTGTCCTTCCTCCAGGCCCGTATCCGCCGCTGAGACCAGATAGAGACGTCATGTTCAAGCGAAACACCTTAGCGTTGGGGGGCGCCGCACTGTGCGGCGCCCTGCTGGTCAGCGGATGCGCCAACCAGATGTCGCAACGCAACGAGCACGAAGAACGGATCGAGCGCAAACTGCTCGACCATAGCCTGCAGATCGATGTCGGCGAACCCAAGGTGCTCGACTTGCCGCAGCGTCGCGTGCGCATCAACGAACAAAAGACTTTTGAAGTCACCGAGTTCGAGGTCACCCGCCATTACGACCGCTATACGCCCTACCAGCCTTGGCGGGAGGTCTATGAGATCCCATTGGGTGCGGTGGCGGTAGTGGCCGGTGTCGGCGCGAACGTCGTCAATGTGTTCGCCTTGGGCACCCTGCCCGACACGGCGACCCGCGACTGGATCAGCTACGGTTTCGCCGGGCTCAACCCGTTCATGAACGTTCCGTCCAACGGCCGGGCGCAACAGAACCTGGCGGGTATCGACGAAATCCAACAGGACAAGCGCACCGAATATTCGAGCCTGCCCTGGAGCGAGCGCCCGGTCCAGGTGAAAGCCGCTCGCCAGACGTTCGAGCTGAGCACCGACCGCAACGGCGTGTTGCGCTTGAACCTGCTGGAAAGCCCGTTCGCCGAACATGACCTGAGCCAGTTCGGCAAATTGCAGATCAGCGTCACCGATGCCCAGGACGAGGTGCATACCGACTCGTCCCTGAGCATCAGCAGCACCTTGCGCAGTAAATTGGTGGAAGCCCATGCGTTGATCTATGACGATCTGGAAGATGACGAGGTGAGCCAGTGGGTTCACCGAGTCAAGCGGCTGTCGGAGCTGGGCCTTGAAGAAGAAGCCAGCGAGCTGGAGCAGAGCCTGATCGAACTGACCCGCAATGATCCGGAACTGCAGGCCGAATTCCTGAAAGCCCTGACCAAGGACGGCGGGCGGCTGGTGGCGGACCCGGGCGCTAGCTGAGTCCAGTTTGGATTGATCAACCGCTCTTGTGGCGAGGGAGCTTGCTCCCGCTGGGCTGCGCAGCAGCCCTGGATCTGCCACCTCGGTATGTCAGATAAGTTAAGTAGCGGTTTTGGGTCCGCTACGCGGCCCAGCGGGAGCAAGCTCCCTCGCCACAAAAGCAAAGGGCAAGGCCTTCATCAGCCAAGCGTCAGTCTCACCGCTCAAACAACTCCAACTGCTCAAACCCACCCCGCAAATCCTCCAGCCGCACCCCTATTCCCAGCAACCGTACCGGCTTGCCGCCGCGATTGAAGGCCTGGGTCAACAGCAACTGGTAACTGCCCAGGTCCCGCCCTGCCCCGGCCTGTTCCAGGGTAGTCTGCGTGAAGTCATGAAATTTGACTTTGACGAACGGCTTGCCCGGACGGTAGCTGCTGTCGATCCGCGCCATGCGGCCGCTCAAGGTATCCATCAGCTCGGGTAGCTTGTCGAGACAGCTCTGCAGGTCGGGCAAATCGACGTCGTAGGTGTTTTCAACGCTGATGGACTGACGCCGACTGTCGTTATGCACCAGGCGGTCGTCAATCCCACGGGCTAGGCTCCAGAGTCGCTCGCCAAAACTTCCGAATTCGCGCACCAGCGCGAGCTTGTCCCACTCGCGCAGATGCAGGCAATCGACGATACCGAGCCGGTTCAACTTGTCGGCAGTGACCTTGCCGACCCCGTGAAGCTTGTTCACTGGCAAGGCCGATACGAAATCCTCTACTTGGTCGGGGGTGATGACGAACAAGCCGTTGGGCTTTTTCCAGTCACTGGCAATCTTGGCGAGGAATTTGTTCGGCGCAACGCCGGCAGACACAGTGATGTGCAACTGATTGGAAACCCGTCGGCGAATGTCCTGGGCGATACGCGTGGCGCTGCCTGCGAAATGCGCGCTGGCGGAGACATCCAGATAGGCCTCGTCCAGCGACAACGGTTCGATAAGGTCGGTGTAGTCACTGAAAATCGTATGGATTTCCTTCGACGCTTCCCGGTAGGCATCCATCCGAGGCTTGACGATTGTCAGGTCCGGACAGAGTTTCAAGGCGTGACCGGAGGACATGGCCGAGCGCACGCCATAAGCCCGCGCCTCGTAATTGCAGGTCGCGATCACGCCACGCCGGTCCGCCGAGCCGCCGACCGCCAGGGGTTTGCCGGCCAGTTGCGGATCATCGCGCATTTCGATCGCGGCATAGAAGCAGTCGCAGTCGACGTGGATGATTTTGCGTTGCGTCATATAAAGAAGCGGTACGTGGGATGGATCGGGGCGCCAGTATCTCACTCGAACCTGTATATAGCACCAGTAGTTTGAAAGATCCTTCAGCGGCCGCGGAAAAAGCCTACATGAATGTATTTCTTCAATCGCAGCGGACCGCTCGATAGAGCGCCAGCCCTTGCCAGGCTTGCGTCACAGCACTGCAACATTGGCTTTTCCCGAGGCTAACCACTTGAAGCGGAACAGGTTTTTCCAGGGAAGGGGTTGACATGGCGTCGATCCTCTGTAGAATGCCGCCACACAGACGCGGGATGGAGCAGTCTGGTAGCTCGTCGGGCTCATAACCCGAAGGTCGTCGGTTCAAATCCGGCTCC